>CAZJQH010000142.1:0-5848 GCA_964547895.1 uncultured Chitinophaga sp.
GAGTCCAGGATTGTGATTCCTGTTGTCGTGGGTTCGAGTCCCATCAGCCACCCCAGACATGCCTAGCAAGGCGTAACAATGCCCGGTCCTGCCGGGCATTGTTGCGTCTGGCATCCTTCCTGGCCAGGGACTTGCGTTAGCGCGCCAAGGCGCTACCATCGCGCTTGTCAGGGTGACCGTTCCGTTGCCGGAGTGGCCCTGGCGTTTCGGGAGGCTGACATGCGCGACTGGTCAGACGACATCGACGACGTTTCCGACGAGAACCCCGCCAACTACGACTTGCGCGGCCGCTTCAAGCCGCACCAGAAGGCCCAGTCCGAGCACTCGCAGATCGCCCACGAGAAGTTCGACGACGAACTGCGCCCGCGGCACGACTGGCTGCCACCTTCAAGCCCCTCGATCAGGCGCTGAGCCGCACTGGCCAAGCTGCTGCCGCCACGGTCGATGGCCGTGGTTGATCGGGTAGGTATGGCCGGGTCTGTCAGCCTGTCGCAAGGCCCGCATCAGGCCAGGTCGCATGACGCTGGCTACACTCGCTCCATGCCTGCTGCCAACACCCTGACCGAAACCGAACCCCCGGCATGCCTGGAGGCCTGCGAGCTGGGCAAGCGCTACGGACAATCCTCGGTCTTCGCAGGCGTCAGCCTGAGGGTCGAGCCGGGCGAGTTCGTCGCCATCGTCGGCGAGTCGGGCGTCGGCAAGTCGACCCTGCTGAATTGCCTGGCCGGGCTGGACCGGGTTGACACCGGCCGTGTCAGCCTGCTCGGACGCGACTGGGCGCAAATGGACGAACCGCAGGCCGCCGCCTGGCGCCGCGCCCGACTCGGCTTCGTGTTCCAGGCCTTCCATGTGCTGCCGCACCTGAGCGTGGCGCAGAACGTCGGCCTGCCCTTGCTGCTGCTCGGCCGCAGCGAGCCCGGTCGGGTCGAGGCCATGCTGGAGTCCGTCGGCCTGGGCGGCATGGGGGACAGGCTGCCGCAGACCCTCTCGGGCGGGCAGCTGCAGCGGGTCGCGATCGCGCGCGCGCTGGTCCATGCGCCCAGCCTGATCCTGGCCGACGAGCCGACTGGCAACCTCGATCCGCGCACTGCGGCGCTGGTGATGGAGCTGCTGCTGGCGCAGACCCGGGAGCAGGGCGCCGCGCTGGTGCTAGTCACGCATTCGCAGGCTGCCGCTGGCCAGGCCGACCGTCTGCTGCGCCTGACGCCCGACGGCATCGCGCAGGACTAAAAGCCGTGCGACTGGCCACCTATCTCGCGCTGCTGCGCAGCTTCTCCTGGCAGGAGCTGCGGCTCCATCCCTGGCGCCACGCGATGGCGGTGCTGGCCGTGATGCTGGGCGTGGGGCTGGCGCTGTCGGTGCACCTGATCAATGCCTCGGCGCTGTCGGAATTCTCGGCCGCAGCCAAGACCGCCAGCGGCGAGCCCGATGCGCAGTTGCGCGGTGCCGCCGGCCGGATCGACGAGCGCTGGCTGGAACTGGTGCGCGCTCAAGCCTTGGTACGCGAGACCAGCCCGGTGCTGGAGCTGCAGACCCAGCTCATCGATGCCCAGGGCCAGCGCGTGACCGCCCGCCTGTGGGGCGTGGACGCCCTGACCGTGCCGGCGATCCAGCCCGCGCTGGCGCTCCAGCCTGGCCAGGATGCGAGCCGGCTCGACATCTTCGCGGCCGATGCGGTGTTCCTGAATCCGGCCGCGCAGCGGCTGCTGGGCGTCCAGGTGCAGCGGGTCGAGGTCCAGATCGGCCTGCAGCGGCAGTCCTTGCGGGTGGCGGGCCGGGTGGTTCAGGGCGGCACGCCGCTGCTGGTGATGGACGTGGCGGCCTTGCAGGACTTCAGCGGCAACCTCGGACAGCTTAGCCGGATCGACCTGCGGCTCGAGCCGGGCGTGAATCCCGATGCGCTGCTGGCCGCCTTGCGGCAGGCCGCTCGCCAAGGACCGGCTGGACCGGAGCTCGATGCTGGCACGCTCCTGCTGCAGCGGCCCGCCGATGCGGGCAGTCGGCTGGACCAGCTCTCGCGCGCCTACCGGGTCAACCTGACGGTACTGGCGCTGGTGGCGCTGTTCACCGGCGCCTTCCTGGTGTTCTCGGTGCTGAGCCTGAGCGTGACCCAGCGCCAGCCCGCCTTTGCCCTGCTCGGCGTGCTCGGCATGGACGCGCGCCAGCGCCAGCGTCTCGTGCTGGCCGAGTCGGCGCTGGTCGGCGCCGCCGGCAGCCTGCTGGGCGTCGCGCTGGGCACGGCGCTGGCCTGGGGCGCATTGCACCTGCTCGGCGGCGACCTGGGGGGCGGCTATTTCGACGGCCTGGCGCCCGCGCTGCACTGGAGTCCGCTGGCCGCGGCTGGCTATGGCGCGCTGGGCGTGGGAGCCGCGCTGCTGGGCGGCTGGTGGCCGGCGCTGGCGGTGCGCGGCCTGGCACCGGCGCAGGCGCTCAAGGGCTGGGCCATGCAGCAGGGCAACTCCAGCCGGCTGGCCCGCTGGTCGGGTCCGGCCCTGCTGCTGCTCGCCTTCGGCCTGTGCTGGCTGCCGCCGATTGCCGGCCTGCCGCTGGCGGCCTATGTCGCGGTGGCCTGCGGCTTGCTCGGCGGCATCCTGGCGCTGCCGGCGCTGGTGCAGGCGGCACTGGGCTGGCTGGCTCCTCGGGTGCAGCGCCGCCCGCTCGCCTTGCTGGCGCTCGAGCGCGCCCGGCGCTTTCCGCACAGTGCCTCGATCGCGACCAGCGCGGTGGTGGCCAGCCTGGCGCTGTCGGTGGCGCTTACCGTGATGGTGGGGAGCTTTCGCGAGTCGGTGATGCGCTGGTTGGACGCCGTGCTGCCAGCCGAGCTCTACCTGCGCGCGGCCGCCGGCGCGGGCGGCGCCGAGACCGCTCTGCTGCCGCCCGACTTCGTCGCCGGGGTCGCAGCCATGCCCGGCGTGGCGCGGGTCGATGGCCTGCGCCTGCGCACGCTGACGCTTGATCCAGCGCGGCCGGCCGTGACACTGATCGCCAGGCCGCTGCGCTTGGCCGGCGATCCGGCCACGGCTGCCGTGCCGTTGCCGCTGGTAGGGCAGGCGCTGCCCTGGCCCGGCGAGCCAGACCGGATCGCGGTGTTCGCGAGCGAGGCCATGGCCGATCTGCATGGCGCCGTCGTCGGCCGCGAGATCGAACTGCCCGGCATCGGAACGCCCGGGCAGCGTTTCGTCGTCGCCGGCCTCTGGCGCGACTACTCGCGCCAGCACGGCAGCCTGGTGATCGATGGGGCCGACTACCAGCGCCTGACTGGCGACCGAACAATCAACGACCTGGCCATCCACCTGGCGCCGGACGCGCCGGCCGATTTGCGCGCCAGGCTGCACCAGGCCAGCGGCGGGCTCTACGAGCTGAGCTCGGCGCAGGACATCCGGCAGATCTCGCTGCGCATCTTCGACCGCAGTTTCGCCGTCACCTACTGGCTGCAGGCGGTGGCGATCGGCATGGGGCTGATGGGGGTGTCGGCCAGCTTCAGCGCCCAGGTGCTGGCGCGCCGGCGCGAGTTCGGCCTGCTGCAGCATATCGGGCTGTCACGGCGCCAGGTGCTGGGCCTGGTCGCCGCCGAGGGTGCGCTCTGGACCCTGCTGGGCGCGGCGGCCGGCCTGCTGCTCGGGCTGGCGGTCAGCCTGGTGCTGGTCCATGTGGTCAATCCGCAGAGCTTCCACTGGACCATGGAGCTGCACCTGCCCTGGGCCCGGCTGCTGACGCTTGCCTTCTCAGTCGTGGCCGCCGGTACCCTGACCGCCTGGCTCAGCGGCCGGCAAGCGGCCAGCCAGCAGGCGGTGCTGGCGGTCAAGCAGGACAGTTGAACCCATCATGAATCCATCCTTCGATCGCCTGCGCCGAAAGCTGCTGCTTCAGGGCCTGGCCCTGTCCTGCGCGGGAGCCGCGCCTGTGCTGGCAGCCCAGACCGTCCAGTCTCCCGAGTCCGCTGGTCGCCGGATACTCAGGCCGCGGACGCTCGCCTTCCCGGCCGATCATGGCAGCCACAACGACGCACGCACCGAATGGTGGTATCTGACCGGCTGGCTGCGCGACGAGGCGCAGCGTCTCCATGGCTTCCAGGTCACCTTCTTCCGCTCCCGGGTCGATCCGGCCCAGGGCCTGAAGAGCCGGCTCGCCGCGCGCCAGCTGCTGTTCGCCCATGCCGCGCTGACCGATGTGGCCGGGCGCGCGCACTGGCATGACCAGGCACTGGCGCGCTGGAACGGCGAGCCCGCCGCCTGGCCCATACCGCAGGCAAGTGCCGCTGTGCACGACACCGACGTGCGCCTGCGCGGCTGGCAGCTGCAACGCCAGGCCGATGACGGTGCCTACCTGACCGAGATCCGCGCGAACGACTTTGCGCTGATGCTGGATGCCACGCCGACCCAGCCGCTGCTGCTGCAGGGCGAGCTTGGCTGGTCGCGCAAGGGCCCCAGGCCCGAGCAGGCCAGTCATTACTACAGCCAGCCGCAGCTGAGCGTGAGCGGGCAGGTCGAGCTGAGCCAGCGCCGCCTGAAGGTCCAGGGCCGGGCCTGGCTCGACCACGAATGGAGCGAGGAACTGCTGCACCCCGAGGCGGTCGGCTGGGACTGGATCGGCATGAACCTGGATGATGGCGCCAGCCTGACCGCCTTCCGGCTGCGCCGCGCCGACGGCAGCGCGCTCTGGGCTGGGGGATCCTGGCGTTCGGCCAAGGGCGGGCCAGCGCGCATCTTCCAGCCACATGAGATCGCTTTCGAGCCGCTGCGCCACTGGACCAGCCCGGGCACCGGCATCCGCTATCCCGTGGAGTGGCGGATCACGACGCCGGCCGGCCGCTTCGTGGTGGCGTCACTGCTCGACGCGCAGGAGCTCGACAGCCGCCGCAGCACCGGTGCGATCTACTGGGAGGGCCTGAGCGAGCTCAGGTCGGCTGATGGCGGATCACGCCTGGGGCTGGGCTATCTGGAGCTGACCGGCTACGGCGCGCGGCTGGCGCTCTAGCCGGCGTCCGCCGCATCCTGCACTGCGGGACTGAAAGCCGATAGCCGGCAGGGTGAGCCTGGCTTGTGTAGCATGTCGACATGACTGACCTGTCCGCCTTCCCCGTCACCCGCAAGTGGCCCGCGTGCCATCCCGACCGTCTGCAGCTGTATTCGCTGGCCACGCCCAACGGCGTCAAGGTCTCGGTGCTGCTCGAGGAGCTCGGCCTGCCCTACGAGGCGCACAAGGTCAGCTTCGAGACGCGTGACCAGTTCTCGCCCGAGTTCCTGTCGCTCAACCCCAACAACAAGATCCCGGCCATCCTCGATCCGGACGGTCCCGGCGGCCAGCCGCTCGCGCTCTGGGAGTCGGGCGCCATCCTGGTCTACCTGGCCGAGAAATGCGGCCGATTCCTGCCGACCGACCCGGCTGCGCGCTACGAGACGCTGCAGTGGCTGATGTTCCAGATGGGCGGGGTCGGTCCCATGTTCGGCCAGGTGGGTTTTTTCCACCTGTATGCCGGCAAGGAATTCGAGGACAAGCGCCCGCGCGACCGCTACGTCGCCGAATCGGCGCGCCTGCTCGGCGTGCTGGACCAGCGCCTGGCCGGGCGTGACTGGATCATGGGCGATGAATACACCATAGCGGACATCGCGATCCTGCCCTGGGTGCGCAACCTGGTCGAGCATTACCGCGCCGGCGAGCTGGTCGGCTACGAGCGCTTTGCGCATGTGCAGCGCGTGCTGGCGGCCTGGCTGCAGCGCCCGGCGGTGCAGCGCGGTCTCAAGGTGCCGGCCTGAAGCTCTCAGGTAAAGGCCGAATCAGCCCCCCAGCTTCGCCTTGAGCCCGCTGGCCCGCCTGAACTGGCGCGCGACCGCCTGGCCCAGCAGGC
>CAZJQH010000143.1:0-5845 GCA_964547895.1 uncultured Chitinophaga sp.
GGCTTCGAGGTCGCCGGCAAGAACTTCGGCCGCCCGATCGAGGCCTACCTGATGGCGGCCGTGCTCTACTTTGTCATCTGCTACGCGCTGTCCGCCCTGGTCAAGCGCCTGCACCAGAGAATAGCCATCATCCGCTGAGCGCGGACGGAGAAACAAGCGATGATCGAACTCAAGAATGTGTCCAAGTGGTACGGCCCGGTCCAGGTGCTCAACGACTGCTCCACCGTCATCAACAAGGGCGAGGTGGTGGTGGTGTGCGGCCCGTCGGGATCGGGCAAGTCCACGCTGATCAAGACCATCAACGCGCTGGAGCCGATCCAGAAGGGCGAGATCTGGGTCAACGGCCAGGCGGTGCATGACCCCAAGACCGACCTGCCCAGGCTGCGCAGCCATGTCGGCATGGTGTTCCAGCATTTCGAGCTGTTTCCGCACCTGAGCGTGACCGAGAACCTCACGCTGGCCCAGGTCAAGGTGCTGGGCCGCAGCCTCGATGACGCCAAGGCGCGCGGCCTCAAGATGCTGGACCGCGTCGGCCTGATGGCGCACAAGGACAAGTTCCCGGGCCAGCTCTCGGGCGGCCAGCAGCAGCGGGTGGCGATCGCGCGCGCGCTGTCCATGGATCCCATCGTGATGCTGTTCGACGAGCCGACCAGCGCGCTCGACCCCGAGATGGTCGGCGAGGTGCTCGACGTCATGGTGGGCCTGGCCGGCGAGGGCATGACCATGATGTGCGTCACCCACGAGATGGGCTTTGCGCGCAAGGTCAGCAACCGCGTCATCTTCATGGATGTCGGCGGCAAGATCCTGGAGGACTGCAGCCGGGACGAGTTCTTCGGCAATCCGGACGCGCGCCAGCCGCGCACCAAGGACTTCCTCAACAAGATCCTGCAGCACTGATCCATGTCCGGCCTGGGCGCCTTCGCGGTGCCTGTGCATGGCTGGGCGGAAGGCGGCGGATTTGGGACAATCGGGTCATGAGCCAACAAATCACCATCACCCGCCCCGACGACTGGCACCTGCATGTGCGCGATGGCGCCGCGCTGCACACCGTGGTGCCGCACACGGCCGCGCAGTTCGGCCGCGCCATCATCATGCCCAACCTCAAGCCGCCGGTCACCACCGCCGAGCAGGCGCTGGCTTACAAGCAGCGCATCCTGGCCGCCGTGCCCCAGGGCATGAGCTTCGAGCCGCTGATGACGCTCTACCTGACCGACAACCTGCCGCCGGAGGAAATCGCCCGCGCCAAGGCGGCCGGCGTGGTTGCGCTCAAGCTCTACCCGGCTGGCGCCACCACCAACAGCGACGCCGGCGTGACCGACCTGCGCAAGACCTACAAGACGCTCGAAGCGATGCAGCGCGAAGGCGTGCTGCTGCTGGTGCACGGCGAAGTGACCAGTCCGGACATCGACCTGTTCGACCGCGAGGCGGTGTTCATCGAGCAGCAGCTGGCGCCGCTGCGCAAGGATTTCCCCGAGCTCAGAATAGTGATGGAGCACATCACGACCAAGGAGGCAGCGCAGTACGTGGCCGAGTCCGACCAGTACCTGGGCGCGACCATCACCGCTCACCACCTGCTCTACAACCGCAACGCGATCTTCACTGGCGGCATCCGCCCGCACTACTACTGCCTGCCGGTCCTCAAGCGCGAGACGCACCGCCTGGCGCTGGTGGAAGCCGCGACCAGTGGCAATGCGAAGTTCTTCCTTGGCACCGACAGCGCGCCACACCCGGCCCACCTGAAGGAGCACGCGACCGGCTGCGCCGGCTGCTACACCGCGCATGCCGCGATCGAGATGTATGCCGAGGCCTTCGAGGCCGCCGGCGCGCTCGACAAGCTGGAAGCCTTCGCCAGCTTCAACGGCCCGGACTTCTACCAGCTGCCGCGCAACCAGGGCACCATCACGCTGCGCAAGGAGAGCTGGACGCCGCCGGCCTCGTTCGCCTTCGGCGAGGCCGAGCTCAAGCCGCTGCGCGCTGGCGAGGCCTTGCCCTGGAAGCTGGCTTGAGCCATTTCTCGCGGCTGATCGACTGGTCCCAGCCCTGGTTCGCGCCCTGGCGCGTGCCGGGCGAGGCGATCGCGGCGGCTGCGTTCGCTAGCGGCGACCTGCCGGCGGCGCTCAATGCCACGCGGCTGGCACCCCGGCGCTTCGTGCCGCAGGCCGAGCTGCCCGAGGGCGTCGCCTACGAGGCGCATATCTTCGCCAGCGGCGACGTCCCCACGCGCGAGGGTCTGCACGACTTCTTCAACGCGCTGTGCTGGATGCGCTTCCCCGCCACCAAGCTGCTGCTCAACCGCCTGCAGGCTCGGGCGATAGCGGCAGCGGGCGGCGTTGGCGCCAGGCGTGGCCCGCTGCGCGATGCGCTGACGCTGTTCGACGAGAACGTCGCGCTGCTGCAGGCGCCCGAGCCGATCTGGCAGGCGCTGCTGGCACGCGACTGGAGCCGGCTGTTCGTCGAATTGCGGCCGCTGTGGGCGCAGTCCAATCTGCTGCTGTTCGGCCATGCGCTGACCGAGAAGCTGGTGTCACCCTACAAGTCGATCACCGCGCATGTGCTGAAACTGCCGATCCCGCCGGAACTGCCAGCCGATGCTCTGGCTGCGAGCGTGGCTGGCCCGGTCGTCCATCCCTGGGATGACTGGCTGGCCGCTCGCCTCACCCCCGAATGGCTGGCGACCAAGCCCTACACGCCGATGCCGGTGCTGGGCGTGCCCGGCTGGTGGGCCGCCAACGAGGAGCCGGACTTCTACGCCGACGCACAGGTGTTTCGGCCGGCGCGCGTCCTGGCAGTGCAATGACCCCGGACTGTCTGGGGGTAAGCGCTTGAAGCGGTGCTGGACCGACCTCATATCATGTCGAGGCGTGAGCCGAGCCTGCTTCTCTCTCTGTCGCGCGCGGCCCGCAACCCTTGCAACCACGGAGTCATTCCTGACATGAAACGCATAGCTCTCTTCGTCCTGACCAACCTGGCGGTCATGCTGGTGCTCGGCATCAGCGCCCGGATTCTGGGCGTGGACCGCTTCCTGACCGCCAACGGCCTCAACCTCGGCGCGCTGCTGGGCTTCTCGCTCATCATGGGCTTCGGTGGCGCCTTCATCTCGCTGCTGATGAGCAAGCCGATGGCCAAGTGGAGCACCGGCGCGGTCGTCATCAACCAGCCACGCAACGCCGACGAGGCCTGGATCGTCAACACGGTGCAGAAGTTCGCCGACAAGGCCGGCATCGCGATGCCCGAGGTCGCGATCTACGAGGGCGAGCCGAACGCCTTCGCCACCGGCGCGACCAAGAACTCCTCGCTGGTCGCGGTCTCGACCGGCCTGCTGCACAGCATGACGCACGAGGAAGTCGAGGCCGTGATCGGCCACGAGGTCGCGCACATCGCCAACGGCGACATGGTGACGATGACCTTGATCCAGGGCGTGATGAACACCTTCGTCGTGTTCCTGAGCCGGGTGATCGGCTACGCGGTCGACAGCTTCCTGCGCAAGGGCGAGGAGCGCGAGAGCGGCCCCGGCATCGGCTACATGGTCACCAGCTTCGTGATGGAGATCCTGCTCGGCTTCGTGGCGGCCATCATCGTGGCCTGGTTCAGCCGCCAGCGCGAGTTCCGCGCCGACGCCGGTGCCGCCTGGCTGATGGGCCGCAAGCAGCCGATGATCAACGCGCTGGCGCGCCTGGGCGGCGTCCATGCCGGCGCCCTGCCGCAGAGCATGGCGGCCATGGGCATTGCCGGCGGCCTGGGCAAGCTGTTCTCGACCCACCCACCGATCGAGGAACGCATCGCGCGCCTGCAGCAGTCGTGATCGCCTGACGGATCGCGCATGAAAAAGGCCGGCATCATGCCGGCCTTCGTTTTTCTGGGCCGCCGCTGGAGCTGCCTGCGGTTTACTGTCCGGCGCTCAGCGCCGCGACCGCCACCGCCTCAGCGACCTTGATGCCGTCGACGCCGGCTGACAGGATGCCGCCCGCGTAGCCCGCGCCTTCGCCTGCCGGATAGAGGCCCTCGACGTTCAGGCTCTGGAAGTCCTCGCCGCGCGTGATGCGCAGCGGCGAACTGGTGCGGGTCTCGACCCCGGTCATGACCGCATCCTTCATGTCGTAGCCCCTGATCTTGCGGCCGAAGGCGGGCAGCGCCTGACGCATCGCCTCGACCGCGAAAGCGGGCAGCACATGCGACAGGTCGCCGAGCTTGACGCCGGGCTTGTAGGAGGGCTGGACCGTACCGAACTCGGAAGAAGGCTTGCCGGCCAGGAAGTCACCGACCAGCTGGCCCGGCGCCTGGTAGTCGCGTCCGCCGGCCTCGAAGGCCAGGCTCTCGAGCTGGCGCTGGAACACCACGCCGGCCAGCGGATGGGTCTGGCCGCGCGCCTGCATCGCCTGGGCCTGGGCCAGGTAGCGCGCGCCGTCGGTTTCGCCGAAGGCCGCGATCCAGGCCGCCTGGTCGGTCGGATAGTCGGCCGGGTCGATGCCGACCACCATGCCGGCGTTGGCATTGCGCTCGGCGCGCGAATACTGGCTCATGCCGTTGGTCACCACACGGTTCGGCTCGCTGGTCGCGGCGACCACGGTGCCGCCCGGGCACATGCAGAAGCTGTAGACCGCACGGCCGTTGTCGGCGTGGTGCACCAGCTTGTAGGCGGCCGCGCCGAGCAGCGGATGGCCGGCATGGCGGCCCCAGAGCGACTGGTCGATCACGCTCTGCGGGTGCTCGATGCGAACGCCGATCGAGAACGGCTTCGGTTCCAGGTAGACGCCGGCGTCGTGCAGCATCGCGAAGGTGTCGCGCGAGCTGTGGCCGAGCGCTAGCACGACGCGGCGCGCGGCCAGCTCCTGCGTTTCGCCGCTGGCCAGGTCCTGGATCTTCAGGCCACGCACGCGCCGGGCCTCGAAGCCCTCCGGGGCGTCGCCGCCGGCAGCGGGTTCGAGCAGAACCTCGACCACGCGCTGCTGGAAACGGATCTCGCCGCCGAGCTCGATGATCTTCTCGCGCATCGCCTCGACCACCTTGACCAGCTTGAAGGTGCCGATGTGGGGGTGCGCCATGTAGAGGATCTCGGGCGGCGCGCCGGCATCGACGAACTCCTGCATCACCTTGCGGCCGAGGAAGCGCGGGTCCTTGATCTGGCTGTAGAGCTTGCCGTCCGAGAACAGGCCGGCGCCGCCCTCGCCGTATTGCACGTTCGATTCGGGGGTCAGCACCTTCTTGCGCCACAGGCCCCAGGTGTCCTTGGTGCGCTGGCGCACCGGGCGGCCGCGCTCGAGCACGATCGGCTTCAGGCCCATCTGCGCCAGCGCGAGCGCCGCGAAGATGCCGCAGGGGCCAAAACCCACCACTACCGGGCGCTCTGCCTCGGTGGCGGGCCAGCTGGCGGGGGCATGGGCCGGCGCGTGCCAGCTCATGTCGGGTGTGCGCTGGATGTGCGGGTTCTTCTCGAACCTGGCCAGCAGGCCGGCTTCCTGGGCCGGGTCGGCCAGCGTCAGGTCGCAGATGAAGACCGCCAGCAGCTCGGCCTTGCGCGCGTCGAAGCTGCGCTTGAACACCTGGAGCTCGCCGATGTCGCCCTCGGCTATGCCGAGCGCCTGCGCTGCCAGGCGGCGCAGCTCGGCGACCGGGTGCGGCGGCGGCAGCCGGTCCGCGTCGGTCTCGGTCGGGGCATCGGCGGCGCGGCGGGTCTCGACCGGCAGCGCGGTCAGGGGCAGTTTGAGTTCAGAAATCCGGATCATGGAGGCTCGTGTTGATCAAGCAATCGAGCCGCCGATGATACGGTCAGACTCAGGCCGGCAGGAAGCCCTCGACCGACAGGTAGCGCTCGCCGGTGTCGTAGTTGAAGCCCAGCACGCGGCTG
>CAZJQH010000144.1:0-5782 GCA_964547895.1 uncultured Chitinophaga sp.
GGTCCCGGCTCGCGCGTCGGCGCCCAGCTGGTGGCTGACCCGCGCGTCCAGGGCGTGATGTTCACCGGCTCGACCGAGGTGGCCCGCATCCTGCAGGCGACCGTCGCCAGGCGCCTGAGCCCGGACGGCAAGCCGGTGCCGCTGATCGCCGAGACCGGCGGCCAGAACTGCATGGTGGTCGACTCCTCGGCCTTGACCGAGCAGGTCGTCAACGACGTGGTCTCGTCGGCCTTCGACAGCGCCGGCCAGCGCTGCTCCGCGCTGCGCGTGCTCTGCCTGCAGGAGGAGATCGCCGACCGCGTCATCCAGATGCTCAAGGGCGCGATGGCCGAGCAGCGGCTGGGTTCGCCCGACGCGCTCAACGTCGACATCGGCCCGGTGATCGACGCCGAGGCGCGCGACGGCATCGCACGCCACATCGATGCGATGCGCGCCAAGGGCCGCCCGGTGTTCCAGCGGGCCCGCCAGGTTGCTGGCGCGATCGACCAGGGCACCTTCATCGTGCCGACCCTGATCGAGCTCGAGCGCATCGGCGAGCTCCAGCGCGAGATCTTCGGCCCGGTGCTGCACGTGGTGCGCTACCGGCGCCAAGAGCTCGGCGCCCTGATCGAGCAGATCAACGGCACTGGCTACGGCCTGACCTTCGGCATCCACACCCGCATCGACGAGACCATCGCGCGCGCGGTCGACTCGGTCCACGCCGGCAACCTCTACGTCAACCGCAACATGGTCGGCGCCGTGGTGGGCGTGCAGCCCTTCGGCGGCGAAGGCCTGTCGGGCACCGGACCCAAGGCGGGCGGCCCGCTCTACCTCTATCGCCTGCTGGCGCAGCAGCCGGCCGACGCGATGGCGCGCGGCGTGCTGTTCTCGGGCGGTGCCGAGCTGCCCTCACCCAGGCCGGCGCTGCAGGCGCTGCGCGAATGGGCGCAGGCCGGTGGCCAGCGCGAGCTGACCGCTGCCTGCGAGCGCTTCGCCACCCAGTCGCGCAGCGGCGCCACCGTGGTGCTGACCGGCCCGACCGGCGAGCGCAACAGCTACCAGATCCTGCCCCGCGAGGCGGCGTTGAGCCTGGCCGGCAGCGACTCCGATCGCCTGCTCCAGCTCGCCGCGACGCTGGCGGTCGGCAGCCTGGCGGTCTGGCCGACATCGGCTGCCTCGCTGCGCGAGAGCCTGCCGCAGCCCGTGCGCGAGCAGATCGCGCTGGCCGATGACTGGCGTTCGCCCGCGGTCCATTTCGACGTCGTGCTGCACCATGGCGATGCGGCTGAGCTGAGCGAGCTCTGCGCCTTCCTGGCCCGGCGTCCGGGCGCCATCATCGGCGTCCAGAGCCTGGCGCCAGGCGAGAGCGGCGTGGCGCTCGAGCGGCTGGTGATCGAGCGCTCGGTCAGCGTCAACACCGCGGCCGCTGGCGGCAATGCCAGCCTGATGACGCTGGAGTGAGGCTGGGGTGGTACAGTGCGATCGATCGCACTGTGGACCCCATGAATCTCTACCTGCTGGCGGCGCTGGCCGCCTTCATCGTCTTCCAGCTGCGCGCGCGCGAACAGCGCGAGCGCATTGCCCTGCTGGCGCAGCACCTGCGCCGCTACCAGATCGAGCAGCTGATGGAGCGCCTGACCGAAGGCTATCAGCGCGTGCTCGGCGAATCCGACCCGCAGCGGCGCGAACAGCTCTGGCAGCAGCATGGCGCCAGCGAGCAGGCGCTGGCCGAGCAGGTCGGGCGGCTGGCCGAGGATTTCGGCCGGGTCGAGACCGAGCAGGCGCGCATCAGCCGCGTGCCGCTGCCCTACGCGACGCGCTGGTGGCCCCAGGCCTGCATCGATTTCCGCCAGCTGCTGGCCCTGCACGCGCGCGGCCTGGCCGCCGCGGCGAGCAACGAGGCACAGCAGTCGCCGCAGGACCGTGCCTATCGCTTGCTGGCCGAGATGCTGCTGCTGCAGCACAGCTGCCACTGGTACTGCCGCTCGCATGCCATCGCCAGCGCCCGGCTGTTGGCGCGTCACAAGACCCGGCACGATCAGGTGCTGCAGTCGGTCAGCCAGGCCACGCGCACTGCTTACCTAGGACTGCTCGGCCGCTGATCCTGTCCCGGGACTCTTGCCCTGGAGTCCTGTCCGCCCTACACTGGATTGACAGCCCGTGTTCGAAGGGCGACAAAAAAGGGATGGGACATGGGCATGACATTCCCCGCAGAGGGGCCTGCCAACGAGGCCGCGGCCCGCGACCTCTACCGCGCACGCTGCGGCTACTACGACTTGCAGCTGGCGCCTTACGAGATGCTGCGGCGCACGGCAATCGAGCGGCTGGCGCTCCAGCCAGGCCAGGTTGTGCTCGACATCGGCTGCGGCACCGGCATGAGCCTGGGCCTGCTGCAGCAGGCGGTCGGGCCCCAGGGGCATGTCACCGCAGTGGACCAGAGTCCCGAGATGCTCGAGCAGGCGCGCCAGCGTGTCGAGCAGGCTGGCTGGAGCCAGGTCGAGCTCGTATGCAGCCCGGTACAGGAGGCGGCGCTGCCCGGCCAGGCTGATGCCGCGCTGTTCCATTTCACCCATGACATCCTGCAGACGCCGGCTGCGCTCGACCATGTGCTGGCCCATCTCGCGCCGGGTGCCCGGCTGGCTATCTGCGGCCTCAAGTGGGCGCCGCCCTGGTTTGCCGCGTTCAATCCGCTGGTCTGGTGGAATGCGGCCCAGTCGGTCACCACGCTGAGCGGGCTCGATGCGCCCTGGGCCGGACTGGCGCAGCGCGGGGCCCGCCTGACGGTGGAGCCGCTGCTGTGCGGCACGCTGTTCCTGGCCAGCGGGCAGATGCCCTGAGCCGGCTTGGCCGTCAGCCCTGTTCCAGCCGCCGCACCAGCTCCAGCACCGACTTGACCCCCATCTTCTCGAAGATGCGGGCGCGGTGGACCTCGACCGTGCGCACGCTGATCTGAAGCTGGTCGGCCACCTGCTTGTTGGCCAGGCCGGCCGCGATCAGCTGCATGACGGCCTGCTCGCGCTCGGTCAGGCCGGCAATGCGCTGCTGCAGTTCGCGCTGGCGCTGGCGCAGCGCCAGCGCCTCGGCCGACTTGTCCAGCGCACGCTCGATCCGGTCGATCAGCGCATGGTCAGAAAACGGCTTCTCGCAGAAGTCGAAGGCACCGTGCAGCACCGCGTCGACCGCGGTCGGCACATCGGCATGACCTGACAGGAAGATCACCGGCATCTCGTTGAACCAGGGCTGCTCGCGCAGCAGTTCGAACAAGGCCAGCCCGCTCATGCCCGGCATGCGCAGATCCAGCAGGGCGCAGCAGGGCTCTGCCGGGCCGTCCTGCCAGGTACGCGCCTCTGCCCAGAAGGCTTCCGCGCTTGCGTAGGGGGTGCTCAGCAGCCGGCGCGTGCGCAGCAGCCAGCCCAGTGAATCGCGCACCGCGTCATCGTCGTCAATCAGGAATACCGTACCGTCCTTGGCCATCCCGACATCATAGGGCGGCCGGCAGGGTGAAGCGGAACACCGTGCCGCGCGGCGAGCCGGGCGCATGGTCCAGCGTGCCGCCATGCTGCTCGACCACGGTGCGGCACAGGCTCAGGCCCAGCCCCATGCCTTCGGGCTTGGTGGTGAAGAAGGGCGTGAACAGGCGTGCCGCCACCTCCTCGCTCAGGCCCTGGCCGTGGTCGGTGACGGTGAACAGGATCCGCGGCCGCTGGCTGCCCTCGGGCGGCTCGGCTGCACTGGCGCGCAGCTCCAGCGTGCGCAGGCCGGAGGCCGCCGGCGGGTCGCCGGCCGGCATCGCCTGCAGGCCGTTGCGCACCAGGTTCAGCAGCACCTGCTCGACCATGGTCGCATCGCACCAGGCTGCCGGGCAGCCGGGGTCGACCTGCCAGCGCACCTCGATGCCGGTCTTGCGCGCCTGCAGCTGGACCAGCGGGGCGATGCCGTCGAACAGGGCCTGGGGCGCCACGGCGCTGCGCTCGCGCTCGCGCCGTCGCACCAGGTCGCTCACGCTCCTGATCACCTTGCCCGCGCGCTCGGCCTGGGCGGCAATGCGCCGGATCGCCAGCTCGAGGTCAAGCTGTATTGCCTGGCAGTCCTGTCCGGCGTCCTGCAGCAGGTTGAGCGAGCCGTTGGCATAGTTGGCGATCGTGGCCAGCGGCTGGTTGAGTTCGTGGCTGATCAGGCTGGCCAGTTCGCCCGCCATCGCCAGCCTGGCCGTCGCGGCCAGCCGCTCCTGCGAGGCGCGCGACTGCTCCTCGACCTTGCGCTGCGCGCTCAGGTCCAGCACCGAGCTCATCCAGCCGGTCTGCCGGCCCTGGGCGTCGATCAGCGGTGCCTCGACGATCCACACCGGCAGGCGGCTGCCGTCGGGGCGCATGTATTCGGCCTCGAAACCCTGGCGCGGCTCGGGCAGGCTGGCGCGACGCCGTGCATCGCGCTCCATGTATTCCTCGATCCGCTCGGGCGGCCAGTAGGACGCCGGATTGCTGCTGCCGATCAGCTGCTCGGATGAGCGGTCGACCAGCCGGCAGAAGGCCGGATTGACATAGGTGATGCGCCCCTTCATGTCGCGGGCGCGCAGGCCGGTCAGCAGCGAGTCCTCCATCGCCTTGCGGAAGGCCAGCGCCTCGGCCAGCCTGGCCTCGGTGCGCAGCCGCTTGCGCACGTCGAAGGCCAGCAGGGCCAGCACGCCGGCCAGCACCAGCACCAGCAGCGTCAGGGTCGAGCTCAGCGCCTTGGGCCTGAGGCTGGCGAGCTCGCGCGACTGTTGCAGTCGCAGCGAATAGGCGCTGCCGGGCAGCTCGAGCAGCTGCACGGCCTGCAGGGTCTCCTGCGGTCGGGGCAGCTGGCCCGCGATCGCCAGCCGGCTGCCATCGGAGTCGGTCAGCGCCACGCTCAGGGTGCCGCGTGCCTCGCGTCCGATCCGCTCGGCCAGCAGATTGCCCAGGCTGTAGGTCAGCACCAGATAGCCTTCGTCGTCAGGCAGCTGCAGGCACATCTCGAGCAGTTCCTGGCCCAGCCCCTGCTGCAGCGGCATGAAGTAGCTGGTCGAATAGGCAGGGCCGTTGTAGCGCCTGGCATTGGCACAGGCCTGCTGGACGTCGGGCTGGACCTGCGCGCGCGGCAGGGTCTCGAACAGGAAGGGCAGGAAGGGGCTGACCTGGGCCAGCCTGACCTGCAGCTCCGGGTCACGCCATTCGGCGCGCAGCACTTCCCGGTTCTCGAGCAGTAGGGCGCTGCTGCCGCGCAGCCAGCCGGCCTCGTCAGGATGCGACTGGTTCAGGGCTGAAAAGGCCAGCGCGTTGCGGTTCAGGTCGGCCTTGATCTCGGCGACCAGTTCGCTGGCGGTGCGTTCCAGTTCGGTGGTCAGGCGGCTGTCCTCGTAGGCCCTGGCGAGGAAGACCAGTGCGCCCAGCAGCAGCAGCAGCAGGACGCAGAGGGCCGACCACAGCCACCAGCGGCCGGCCCCGAGCGAGAACTTCAATCAGTCCTCCACGAAGGCTTCCTCGCGCTTCTTCTTCACCGAAGGCGAAAGCACGATCAGCAACAGCACGACGGCAACCGCCAGCAGACCGGCCGAGATCGGACGGGTCACGAACACGCTCCAGTCCCCGCGCGACAGCAGCATGGAGCGGCGCAGGTTCTCCTCCATCATCGGGCCCAGGATCAGGCCCAGCAGCAGCGGTGCCGGCTCGCAACCGAACTTGACGAACAGGTAGCCGATGATGCCGAACAGGCCGGTCATCCAGACGTCGAAGGTGTTGTTGTTGGTCGAGTAGACACCGACCGCGCAGAACAGCACGATGGC
>CAZJQH010000145.1:0-5699 GCA_964547895.1 uncultured Chitinophaga sp.
AGATCTGGTTCCTGTTGCGCCTGACCGGCGGCGACTGGAACCTGAACCTGCGCGCTACCAGCCATCCGGAATTCGACGCCTGGCGCTGGAACGACTACTGGGTCCCGCTCGAGATGGTGGTCGAGTTCAAGCGCGGCGTCTACGAGATGGCGCTCAACGAGCTGTCGCGCTACCTGCCGCGCCAGGAGAGCCGCAACCGCTACCTGCGCGGCAATGCCCGCCAGCGTCCGCTGCACGCAGACATCCCGCATGCCCAGGGCGATCACGCGCCTGCGCATCTGCAGGTGCCGGTGCATATCGAGCTGCCGCCGGGCGCCAGCTTCGATCCCGACCCGCAGCATCCCAGGCAGGGATGAAACGGGGCCGGAAGGCCCCGCAGTCGATCAGCCGCGCACCAGCACCAGGTTGTCGCGGTGGATCATCTCGGGCTCGGCCATGTAGCCGAGCAGCCCCTCGACCGCATTCGATGACTTGCGGCACAGCAGGCGCGCCTCGCCGGCCGAGTAGTTGGCCAGGCCGCGCGCGATCTCGTGGCCTTGCTCGTCGCGCACCGCGATCACGTCGCCACGGCTGAAGTCACCGCTGACGGCCGTCATGCCGATCGGCAGCAGGCTCTTGCCCTCGGCCACGATCTTGGCGGCAGCGCCACCGTCCACCGCCACGTAGCCGCGCAGCTGCAGGTGGTCGGCCATCCACTGCTTGCGCGCCTGCTGCTTGGCGGTCTGTGCCACCAGCAACGTGCCGATCAGCTCGCCGCGCGAGAGGCGCAGCAGTGCATCGGGCTCGCGACCCCAGGCGATCACGGTCGAGGCGCCGGAGCCGGCCGCGCGCCTGGCGGCCAGGATCTTGGTGATCATGCCACCGGTGCCGACGCGCGAGCCGGCGCCGCCGGCCATCTCCTCCAGGCGCGGATCGCCCGCGCGCGCGACATGGATGAACTCGGCGTCCGGGTTCTTGCGCGGGTCGGCGCTGTAGAGTCCCTTCTGGTCGGTCAGGATCACCAGCAGGTCCGCATCGACCAGATTGGCTACCAGCGCACCCAGCGTGTCGTTGTCGCCGAACTTGATCTCGTCGTTGACGACGGTGTCGTTCTCGTTGATCACCGGCACCACGCCATGCTCGAGCAGCGTGAGCAGGGTCGAGCGCGCGTTCAGGTAGCGCTCGCGGTCCGCCAGGTCGCCATGCGTGAGCAGCACCTGCGCGCTGCCGACATCCTGCTGGCGCAGCTTGGTCTCGTACATCTGGACCAGGCCCATCTGGCCGACGGCGGCCGCTGCCTGCAGCTCGTTGACGCGCTTGGGCCGGGTCTTCCAGCCCAGCCGCTTCATGCCTTCGGCGATCGCGCCGCTGCTGACCATGATGAGCTCGCGGCCGGACTTGACCAGTTCGGCCAGTTGCGCGCTCCACTGGCCGATCGCGGCCTCGTCCAGCCCCCGGCCCTCGTTGGTCACGAGGCTGGAGCCGACCTTGACGACGATGCGGCGGGCGCCGCCCAGCAGCTCGGTGGGATCGACGGAAAGGGTGACGCCGCGGTCGGCTTCGGTGGCAGTGCTCATGTCTTTCGGGCTATCGTTCAGCTATTCAGATCGTAGTGCGAAAGGCCGAACGCCCCGGCGACCGGGCAGCCGTCCAGCCCGGAAATCAGCGGAAGCGCGGGTCGTCGCTGTCGACGGCCGGCGCGGCTTCGGCGGCCTGGCGCGCGGCATCGAAGCGCGGATCGACCTCGACATGGGGCTTCTCGGCCTCGCGGGTGGCGACGATGTGCTGGTAGATCTTCTGCACCAGCAGCTCGCAGCCCTCGCGCGTCAGCGCCGAGATCTCGAACACCGGACCCTTGTAGCGCATGCGCTTGACGAAGTCCTTGACGCGCGCCTCGCGCTGGTCCGCCGGGATCATGTCGAGCTTGTTGAGCACCAGCCAGCGCGGCTTGGCGTGCAGCTCGGGGTCGTACTTCTTGAGTTCCTTGACGATGGCCTTGGCCTGCGCGACCGGATCGACCGCCTCGTCGAACGGTGCCAGGTCAACCACATGCAGCAGCAGGCGGGTGCGCTGCAGGTGGCGCAGGAACTGGTGGCCCAGGCCGGCGCCTTCCGATGCCCCCTCGATCAGGCCCGGCACGTCGGCGACGACGAAGCTCTTCTCGGGGCCGACGCGCACCACGCCCAGGTTCGGGTGCAGGGTGGTGAAGGGATAGTCGGCGATCTTCGGACGTGCGTTCGACACCGCTGCGATGAAGGTCGACTTGCCGGCGTTGGGCATGCCGAGCAGGCCGACGTCGGCCAGCACCTTGAGCTCGAGCGCCAGGCTGAAGCGCTCGCCCGGATGGCCGATGGTCTTCTGGCGCGGCGCGCGATTGATCGAGCTCTTGAAGCGCAGGTTGCCGAAGCCACCGTCGCCGCCCTTGGCGATCAGGATCTGCTCGCCCGGCTGCAGCAGCTCATGCATGAGCTCACCGGTCTCGGCGTTGCGGATGATGGTGCCGACCGGCATCTTGAGCACGATGTCGTCGCCCTTGGCGCCGAACATGTCCGAGCCCTTGCCATGCTCGCCGCGCTGCGCCTCGAAGCGGCGCGAATAGCGGTAGTCGATCAGGGTGTTGAGGTTCTCGTCGGCCAGCGCCCAGACCGAGCCGCCGCGACCGCCGTCGCCGCCGTCGGGGCCGCCGAACTCCTTGTACTTCTCGTGCCGGAAGGACGCACAGCCATTGCCGCCGTCGCCCGCGGCGACGTCGATATACGCTTCATCAACGAATTTCATGACTGGATTGTCCTTGAAACGGGGAGAGAAAAAAACAAAAGGCCCGCAACGCGGGCCTTTGCGGTTTGAACGCCGGGGCGATCAAACTGTCGACATCACACCGGGGTGACGTTGACGACTTTGCGGTTCAGCGCGCCCTTGACGCCGAAGCTGACCACGCCGTCGCAGGTAGCGAAGATGGTGTGGTCCTTGCCGCAACCGGTGCCCACGCCAGCGTGGAAACGGGTGCCGCGCTGACGCACGATGATCGCGCCGGCGCTGATGGCCTGGCCGCCGAACACCTTCACGCCCAGCATCTTCGGCTTGGAGTCGCGACCGTTGCGGGTTGAGCCGCCGCCTTTTTTCTGTGCCATGGTGCTTTACTCCTTAGCCGTTGATCGAGCCGATCTGCAGCTCGGTGAAATTCTGACGATGGCCCTGGCGCTTCTGGTAGTGCTTGCGACGACGCATCTTGAAGATGCGGACCTTGTCGCCACGACCGTGGGAAACCACAGTGGCAGTGACCGTTGCGCCGGAGACCAAGGGGGTGCCGACCTTGAGTTCAGCGCCGTTGCCGACAGCCAGAACCTGATCGATCACGATCTCTTGACCCACGTCCGCAGCAATCTGTTCTACTTTAAGTTTTTCGCCAACGGCAACGCGATACTGCTTGCCGCCGGTTTTTATGACCGCGTACATATGAACCTCTGAAATTGAGCGTCTTGCGACGTTTCCCGACGGACTGATTTCCGCCGAACCTTGGATTATAGCCAAGGCCGAACTGCCCCGCAAGGGTGTTGCAGTTGCGGCCCTGACAGCCTCACTCGGTGAGCAGTAGCGTGGAGAGGGTACTGGGCTCAATGTTGAGCTTGTCGCTGCAGTTCTGGGCCACGCAGGTGAAGGACAGTTCTGCGCCGTCGGTGGTGCCGCCATTGGTCTGGTGCGTGACCGTGCTGGCGTTGACGTAGGTGGCCGGGTTGCCGAGCGGATTGGCAGCGCCCATGGTCGGGCATGCATTGGCCGCCTTCACGACCAGGTAGTTCTGGTTCAGCAGGCTGGCCGTCACGCCACGGTACCAGAGCGGATGCTCGTTGTTCGTCATGCGACAGGCCTGTCCCTCGTCGGCGTCCAGGTTCTTGCCAACGCAAGCCGCTTGCAGCGTGGCGGTGCGCTCGTAGTCGGCGCTGTAGCGGCAGACCTTGTAAGGCTGGGCGGCGCCGGCTGCCGTCGCCGAGATGACCCAACCCGATGCCGGCTCAGCATTCAGCGTCAACCGGCCTGACCAAGGCGGCGACGATTTCCCCGCCATGGCAGTGGGCTGGACAACGCAGAAGTAGCCGATCAGGCGGGCCTGGATATCGGTATCTACCTGATCGACATCCGGCACAACGGTACCGTTATTCAAGACGACCTGGCGCCCCGAATAACAGACATGAAACGCTGGGGGCAGTCCGTTGCTCGAGTCCAGGCTCAAGGGCGCAGTGCTGGCCGTCGTGGCCAGCAGCGAGCGCTTGGCCTTGCCAGCCGGATTGACTGGATCACAGCCACCAGTCTCAGGGCAGAAGCGGACATAGCCGCTCAAGCCGTATGCGGTGGTGAACTCCTGGCAACTTGCCCCCACGCAGACCTTCGAGACCATGCCAGTTTTGTTGTTGAACCAGAACTCGGGGGAGTTGACGCCGAAAGGCGTGTACTTGCTCAAGTCGCCCACCGTGACGGCATCGAAGGGAATGTCGATATGGCGCCCCCTGGGCTGGCGGACATTAGCAGCCCCGGGCCCGACGGCCAAGGTACCAAGATCGGCGGGATCGGCGCGCGCGATCGTGGTCGACAGCCGGACACGCTCCGCAACGCCATCGCGTCCGGTCCAGCGCACGGTCACGGTGACCAGCTTGTAGGCATCGTTCTCTGCAGCAGGACGCGGGGTGACCACCCAGCTGCGGTAAAAGGTGGTGTTGGAGAGCAGCGAGACAGGCTCCTCTGCGCTGCTGCTGACGATGGTGCCATGATAGGTGATGACAGCAGGGTTGGTGCTGGCCTGCACCTGCTGGAAAGACCGGAACTGGTCGAGCTTTTGCTGCGCCAGCCGGGTTGCCTCGGCACGCAGTCGTGCCGCGTCCGAGCTGGCGCTCAGCATGGGCTGCATCACCGAAATGCCGGCAACGCCCAGCGCCATGACGGTGGCAGCGACCAGCACCTCGACCAGCACCACCCCCTTGAGTCTACGGGGCCAGTTCTGCAGCCGGCATCCCAAATGCGTCAAATAGTTCTTCACCTTGTCCTCCCCGAATCAGCCCGTCAATAATCTCGCCAACTGCCGGGAACGCGAACCAGCATGCCCACCGGCCGACCACCGCCAATGCCAAACAAGCGCGGGTTGTAGATCAGGTTGAGCGTGCCGGACCCCTTGCTGAAGTTGCCGCGCGAGACAAAGGAACCGAACACGGTGGCCGAGCCGCTGCCAGCGTAGTCCCAGTTCTCGGTTGCGCTCGCATTGGCAGCGTAGAACATGCCATAGGCCACGACATTACCCTTGAGCTCAAGGCTTCCAGCCGTCGCGATGTAGACCGGTCGATCAGCAGTCCCCAAGGTACCTGAGGCCGGCAGATTGGCATTGGTGAAGGACACATCGCCTTCGACCCAGAACTGCTGGTAACGATTCTCACCTTCGTCAATCCACCTCGAAACCAATCTGCCGCAATCGCTGGCACTGCCGCAGTCCGCAGCACGAATGACCTTGGTCAAGGGCTGGTTGCGATAAGCCTCCATATCCGCGGAGAAGAAGGACTGGAAAAAGAAGTCGCCCACCGAATCGCGCGCACTGAGCTCGGAGAGAGTACTGTCGCTAGCCACGATGGACATCGCGACAGGGGTGCCAGGCAGTGTCACAAGCCGGGTAGCACTGCCCTGAGACACGGTGCTTCCTGAGTTGATCGTGATCCCGTTGCTAGCGGGATCGGTAT
>CAZJQH010000146.1:0-5658 GCA_964547895.1 uncultured Chitinophaga sp.
GCCTTGAGCCCGCTGGCCCGCCTGAACTGGCGCGCGACCGCCTGGCCCAGCAGGCCGGGCCGGGGCTCGACCAGCGACAGGAACTCGCGCGCCCGCGTCACGCCGGTGTAGACCAGCTCGCGCGTCAGGATGTCGCCACCGCTCTCGGGCAGCACCACCACGGTGTGGGCGAATTCCGAGCCCTGGCTCTTGTGGATGGTCATGGCGAAGCAGGTCTCGACATGCGCGAGCCGGCTGACCGCGACCGAGCGCAGCTGCTCGCCGTCGAGGAACCAGGCGCGCGGCGCGCGGCTTTCCGACGCCGAGGGCAGCACCACGCCGACGTCGCCGTTGAAGACGCCGAGCGCCGTGTCGTTGCGCGTGACCATGACCGGACGGCCGATGAACCATTCGCCCGTCAGCTTGAGCAGCCCGGCGCGGGCCAGCGCCTGCTGGATCGCCTGGTTGAGCTGGCGGTCGCCCCAGGGGCCGTCGTGCACCGCGCACAGGATGCGCAAGCGCTCGAAGCGGCGCAGCACCGTCTTGACCCATTCGGCGTGCGCGGCCTCATCCGGTCCGGGCCGGGGCTGCTCATCGCGGATGATGCGAAGGTAGTCGGCGAAGCTGTCCGGCGCCTGCGCCCGGCCCCGCAGCGCCAGCTGCACCACGACTTCGGGGTCGATCCTGCCCGACGCCAGCCAGACCTTGCCTGTGCTGGAGCCTGCCAGCAGCTCGTAGGCGCCGGGCTGGCCTGACGATCCTGCCACTGGCAACCCGTCGTTGACCGCGCGCGCCAGCAGGCCGATGTCGCTGCCGAAGCGCCGGCTGTGGCGCAGCATGACAGTCTGCTGCTCGAGCGGCGAACCGGTTTCGGCTGCGGCGGGCAGCCGCTGGCCCGAGACCGCCTCGAGGTAGGCCAGCGTCTGCGGGCTGTAGCGCGCCTCGCTGGCGCGCGCGCACAGGTCGCCCAGCACCGAGCCGGCCTCGACCGAGGCCAGCTGGTCCTTGTCGCCGAGCAGGATCAGCCTGGCCTGGGGCGGGAGCGCCTGCAGCAGCGCGGCCATCATCTCCAGGTGCACCATCGAGGTCTCGTCGACGATCAGCACGTCGACGTCCAGCGGCGTGTCGGCATCGAAGCGGAACTGGCGCGTGTCGGGCCGCGCGCCCAGCAGCGAGTGGATGGTCCTGGCCTGGCCGATGCGCTGCGTCAGCGCCTGCAGGTCGAGCGCATCACCCAGGCGCTGCTGCACCTCCTGCAGCGACTGGTCGATCGAGCTGCGCAGCCGTGCCGCCGCCTTGCCGGTGGGTGCGGCGAGCGCGACGCGCAGGCTGGCCGGCTCCGGATGGGTGGCCAGCAGCAGCGCCAGCAGCCGGGCTGCCGTGTAGGTCTTGCCGGTGCCGGGGCCGCCGGTGATCACGCTCAGGCCGCTGCGCAGCGCCAGGCCGCAGGCGACCTTCTGCCAGTCGCAGTCCTGTGCTGGCGTCGGACCGTCGAACAGGCGGTCCAGCCAGGCCCTGGCCGCCGCCAGGTCGACTGCCTGCGTGCGCGCGGCGCGCTGCGCGATCTGCGTCGACACCTGCTGCTCGTAGATCCAGTAGCGGCGCAGATACAGCATCGGCCCATCCACTGTGCCGGCCAGCACCAGCGGCTGGCCGCTGTCCTCGTCGTTCCGGTCGGGGGCCATCACGCGCACCAGCGGGCTGGCGTGCAAGGCCTCCAGCCAGTCGGCCATTCGCTGTGGCAGCCGGGACTTGAGCAGGTCGAGCGCAGCTTGCGATTCGCCAGTCCAGCCCAGCAGTTCCTGGGGCTGGCTCACGCAGGGTGCCAGCTCGAGCGCAGTGTGGCCACGCCCCTCCATCTGCGTCAAGATGGCGCTGGCCAGCAGCAGGGGCGCCCCGGCCTGCGGGTCGAGCTCGCGCACGAAGGCGGCCATCGCGCTGTCGAGCCGGCGCAGCCAGCCACGGTCCGACCAGTCGCGTAGCGTCGCGAGCAGTTCGTCGGGCCTGATCGGGCCGGCAGCCAGGGGGGGGAGGGTGGTCGCGTTCATGCGTCTTGCTCCTGTGGGGTCAGCATCGCGTCAAGCGATTCGAGCAGCGCTGCGTCGGGTTGGATCAGGCAGCAGCCGCGCGCCGGTCCCTCGATGCCGCGCAGGAACAGGTAGATCGCGCCGCCGAGCTGCTCGGCTGGATCGTAGGCCTCGCCGAGCCGGCTCCTGAGCAGGCGATGCAGCGCGAGCAGGTAGATGGTGGCCTGCACGTCGTAGCGGTGCTGCGCCATCGCGGCGGCGAGCGCCTGCGCGCCGTAGTCCTCGTCCGTCATGCCCAGGTGGTTGGACTTGTAGTCCAGCACCCAGTAGCGGCCCTCGTGCTCGAACACCAGGTCGGTGAAGCCCATCAGCATGCCGTGCAGTTCGCTGTTCTGCAGTGCCGGGCGTGGCAGGCCGTCGAGCAGGTGCTCGCCGCAGAGCCGGTCGACCTGTTCGGTGCGCAGCCGCTGCGTCGGCAGCCAGAACTCCATCTCGGCCTGGGCGCCGCGCAGGCTGGCCAGCGCGACCTCGGGACCGGGCAGCGGGGCCTGCACCACGGCCTGCAGCCATTGCAGCAGTTCCTCGGCGTCGTCCGGGTAGGGCGAATGGCTGATGCGCTGGCGCAGCCGCTCGCACAGGTTGGGGTCGTCGGCCAGCGCGAAGCCTTCGCCGGCCAGCCATTCGAGCTGCTCGTGCAGGAAATTGCCCGAGAGCGGTCCGCGCTGGAAGCGGTGCCGGATCTCGGCCGGCGCGTTCAGCCTGTCCATCCGGGGGGCGGGCGCTTCGTCAGCGTTCTCGAGCACCTCGTCGTCGGCCGGGCGCAGTGCCGCGAAGGGCGACAGCCCGCCAGCCTGGGTCTTGAGCTCGCGGGTCAGGCGCGAGTAGCTTGCGATCGTCCAGTTCCGGTCGAACTCACCGTGATAGTGCAGCGGCTCGGCCAGCCCGGCCGTCTTGTCCGTCCGGCGCAGCCGGGTGAGCGCGACCTGGTCACCATCCCGCGCATGGGCATCAACCAGGGCAATTGCACCTTGCCCGGCCGCCAGCCGCTGCAGCGGCTCGAGCCAGTCGGCACCGGCCTCGATGCCACTGCCGCCGACCAGATAGCCCAGCGCGCTCTTGCGGCTGTGGCATTTGTCGCTCTTGCCGACCTTGACGCTGGAAAACCCGATCCAGATCGCGTGGCGCGGGCGGGTCATGGCGACGTAGAGCAGGCGCAGGTCCTCGCGCAGGCGTTCGCGGTCGGCCCGCTCGAGGTCGGCGTCGCCGAGCTGCAGCACCAGCTCGCGCGCGCCGTCGGTGCCCGGCAGGGTGGCCGAGCGGGTCAGCTGGCGCGTCACTTCGCGGAAGCTGGTGCCGAAGGGCAGGCAGACCACCGGATATTCCAGTCCCTTGCTCTTGTGCACCGTGACGATCTTGACCAGGTCGTCGTCGCTTTCCAGCCGCACCACCTGCTCCTCGCCCTGCTGCGCGCGCTCGTCGATCTGGTGCTGCAGCCAGCGGATCAGCGCCTGCTCGCCTTCCAGCTCGCGGCTGGCGTTCTGCAGCAGCTCGGCCAGGTGCAGGAAGTTGGTCAGGCGCCGCTCGCCGCCGTCCTGCGCCAGCCAGCGCGCCGCCAGGTCGAAGCGGTGCAGCGACTGGCGCAGCATGGCCAGCACGCCCTGGGTCTTCCAGGCCTGCTGCAGCTCGCGCAGCCGCAGCGCCTGCCGGTCGAAGGCTTCGTCGTCGGAAAAGAGCGCGTCGAGCTCGGCCAGGCTCAGGTCGAGCGTACGCAGCGCCAGCGCCGCGCGTACCAGCGCGGCGTCCTGCGGCGTGGCGACGCCGCGCAGCCAGTGCACCAGGTCGCGCGCCTCCTCGCTCTGGAACACCGAGTCCAGGTCCGACAGGTAGACCGAGGCCACGCCGCGCCGCTGCAGCGCGAAACGCACCGCAGCAGCCTCCTTGCCGGTGCGCACCAGCACCGCGATGTCGCGCGGGCGCAGCCGCTCGAAGCGGCCGTCGTCGCGCGCGAAGCCGTTGCTCGGGTCGTTGAGCCAGCCGGTGATCTGCTCGGCGCAGCGGGCCGCGAACAGCTTGCGGATCGCCTTGGTGCTGCGCGGCTCCAGGTCATGGGCCAGCGTCAGCGCGGGCAGCTGCCCATCAGCCCCGACCCAGCGCTCCTCCCGGCCTTTTGCGGCTACCTCGACATAGGGCAGCGGGTTGCCGGCAGCGCTGCAGAAGCCGAACGCCCCCGTCTCGCGCTCGGCCTCGGCATGCAGGAAGCAGTGGTTGACCGCACCCATCAGCGCTTCGGTCGAGCGGTAGTTGATTCGGAGGGCGTAATGCCGGCCCTCGGTCGCCTGGCGCGCCTGCAGGTAGCTGTAGATGTCGGCGCCGCGGAAGCCGTAGATCGACTGCTTGGGGTCGCCGATCAGCAGCAGCGCCTGCTCGCGGCGGTTGGCTCCCGCCTGGTAGATGCGGTCGAAGATGCCGTACTGCAGCGGCGAGGTGTCCTGGAACTCGTCGATCAGCGCGACCGGATGCTGCGCCAGGATGCGCTGGCGCAGGCTGGCACCGCTGTCGCCCTGCAGCGCCGCGTGCAGGCGCTCGAGCATGTCGGCAAAGCCGAAGCGGCCGGCCTGGAACTTGAGCTGCTGCAGCCGGCGCGCCACGCACGCGGCGGCGTGCAGCCGGGCTGCCACCGCCGGGCCCGGCAGCGCCTCCAGCCTGTCCTTGAGCCGCGCGAATTCGTGGCAGGCTTGCGGCAGTGCTGGCATGCCGCCGCCTTCCGCCCAGCAGTCCTCCAGGCCCTCGGGCGTGAAGCGCTCCCAGGCCGTCTTGGTCAGGGCTGGCAGCAGCTGGTCGGATTCGCCGCGGGTCCAGGCCGCCAGTTCCCCGAGCCAGCCCGCCATCTTGCTGACCGAGAACTTCCTGCCGTTCCAACCCTTCTTGCCGGGCGGATCCTGGCTCAGCACGAAGTCCAGCAGTTCCTCTGTGTGCGTCACCCATTGCGCCCGGATGGCATCACGCTGGCGGTCCCGTTCAGCCTGCGCCCGGGCCAGCGCGTCGATCAGGCTGCCCTCGCTGCCAACCTGGCCGGCACCCTGGGCCAGCAGGTCCTTGACGTCGCGGCGCAGCGCCTCGACATCGGGCCAGACCGCCAGCACCTGCTCGAGCTGCTGGCGCTCGAGCGGGTAGCATTGCTGGCGCCAGTAGTCCTGCACCGCCTCGATCAGCAGCGCTTCCTCGTCGGCCACCAGTTCCTCGTCGAACAGGCTGCCGCTGTCGAAGGCATGCTCGCGCAGCGTGCGCTGGCACCAGGCGTCGATGGTGTGGATGCTGGCCTCGTCCATGCTCTCGGCCGCCAGCGCCAGCCGCCAGGCGGCCTGCCGGCGCTGGGCCTCGTCCGGGAAGGCTCCCAGCAGTTCAGCCAGGAAGTCATCGACCTTGCCCGCTGCAGGCGGCTGGCGGAAGGCCTGTGCGGCCTCGAGCAGGCGCTGGCGGATCCGGTCCGAGAGCTCGCGCGTCGCGGCCCGCGTGAAGGTCATGACCAGGATCTCGGGCGGGCTCAGCGGCCGGCCATGGCCATCCGGCCCGCCATGGCCGAGCACCAGGCGCAGATAGAGCGCGGCGATGGTCCAGGTCTTGCCGGTGCCGGCGCTGGCCTCGATCAGGC
>CAZJQH010000147.1:0-5584 GCA_964547895.1 uncultured Chitinophaga sp.
GCCATCGAGCAGGCCACGCCGACCTCGCCCTGGCAGCCGACCTCGGCGCCCGAGATGCTGGCATTCTCCTTGTAGAGGATGCCGATCGCCGCCGCGGTGAGCAGGAAGTCGATCACGCCGGCGTCGTTGGCGCCCTGGATGAAGCGCGCGTAGTAGTGCAGCACGGCCGGCACGATGCCGGCGGCACCATTGGTCGGCGCCGTCACGACGCGCCCACCGGCGGCGTTCTCCTCGTTGACCGCCAGCGCATACAGGTTGACCCAGTCGAGCACGGCGAGCGAGTCGCGCAGCGTGGCCTCGGGCTTCTCGGTCAGCGCACGGTGCAGCGCCGCGGCGCGCCGCTTGACCTTGAAGCCACCCGGCAGGATGCCCTCGGTCTTGCAGCCGCGCTGCACGCAGTCCTGCATCACCTGCCAGATGCGCAGCAGGCCGGAGTCGATCTCGGCGTCGGTGCGCCAGAACTGCTCGTTGCGGCGCATGATCTGGGCGATGCTCAGGCCCTCGCGCTTGGCGATCTCGAGCAGCTCGTTGCCGCTCTTGAACGGGAACGGCAGCACGGTGGTGTCGGGCGCGATCACCTTCTGCTTGCTGCCGTCGGCCGCCACCTCGTCGCTGACGATGAAGCCGCCGCCGACCGAGTAGTAGCAGCGGTTCTCGAGCTCCTGGCCCTGGGCGTCGTAGGCGACCAGGCGCATGCCGTTGGCGTGGAAGGGCAGGCTCTCGCGGCGCATGAAGAGCAGGTCCTCGCGCTCGTTGAACTCCACCTCCCGCACGCCTTGCAGCGCGATGCGCTTGCCGCCGCGGATGGCCTCGAGCAGCGCGGGCACGGCGTCGACGTCCACCGTGTCAGGCTCGTGGCCGGCCAGGCCGAGCAGCACCGCGGTGTCGCTGCCGTGGCCCTTGCCGGTCGCGCCGAGCGAGCCGTAGAGCCAGCAGCGCACGCGCGCGGTCTGCTCCAGCACGCCGCCATGCTGCAGCCGCAGCGTGAACAGGCGCGCGGCGCGCATCGGGCCCACGGTGTGGGAGCTGCTCGGACCGATGCCGATCTTGAACAGGTCAAAGACGCTGACTGCCATGGTGTCGGGTCCCGATCAGCTGGCGTAGACCGGGAAGCGGCCGCAGACCTCGGAGACCTTGGCGCGCACCGCCTCGATCACGGCCGGGTTCTCGATGTCGTCCAGGATGTCGCAGATCCAGCCGGCCAGCGCGGTGACTTCCGGGATGCCGAAGCCGCGGGTAGTGACGGCCGGGGTGCCGATGCGCACGCCGCTGGTCACGAAGGGCGACTGCGGATCGTTCGGCACGGTGTTCTTGTTGACCGTGATGTGGGCCGAGCCCAGCGCGGCGTCAGCGGCCTTGCCGGTGATGCCCTTGGCGATCAGGTCGACCAGGAACAGGTGGTCGTCGGTGCCGCCCGACACGATCTTGTAGCCGCGCTGCACGAACACGGCGGCCATGGCCTGGGCGTTGGCGATCACGCGCTGCTGGTAGTCCTTGAACGAGGGGTCCAGCGCTTCCTTGAAGGCGACGGCCTTGGCGGCGATCACATGCATCAGCGGGCCGCCCTGGGTGCCGGGGAAGACCATGGAGGCGACCTTCTTCTCGATCTCGGGGTTGGCGCGACCGACGATGATGCCGCCGCGCGGGCCGCGCAGGGTCTTGTGGGTGGTGCTGGTGACGATGTCGGCGAAGGGCACCGGGTTCGGGTACAGGCCGGCGGCCACCAGGCCGGCGACGTGGGCCATGTCGACGAACAGCAGCGCGCCGACCTGGTCGGCGATGGCGCGGAAGCGCGCGAAGTCGAGCTTGCGGGCGTAGGCCGAGAAGCCGGCCACGATCATCTTGGGCTTGCACTCGAGCGCCTGCTTCTCCAGCGCGTCGTAGTCGATCACGCCGTCATCGGTCACGCCGTACTGCACGGCATTGAAGATCTTGCCCGAGAAGTTGACCTTGGCGCCGTGGGTCAGGTGGCCGCCGTGGGCCAGGCTCATGCCCAGGATGGTGTCGCCGGGTTGCAGCAGCGCGAGGTAGACTGCGGCGTTGGCCTGCGAGCCCGAGTGCGGCTGCACGTTAGCCCAGTCGGCGCCGAACAGCTGCTTGACGCGATCGATCGCGAGCTGCTCGACCACGTCGACATGTTCGCAGCCGCCGTAGTAGCGCTTGCCCGGATAGCCTTCGGCGTACTTGTTGGTCAGCACGGTGCCCTGGGCCTGCATCACGCGCGGGCTGGCATAGTTCTCGGAGGCGATCAGCTCGATGTGGTCTTCCTGGCGCTGGCGTTCGGCCTCGATCGCCTGCCAGAGGTCGTTGTCGAAACCGGCAATCTGCATGGACTGGTTGAACATGGGGGCTCCTTGTTGGTGTCGTGTGGACGGTAATTATGAGATCAAGTCCATGGTAAAAAACGGGCTTTTGTTTGTAAAGTAAATGTTTCTCATGAAACCATTTGGGATGCAAATGGTTTTCGACCATGCTGAATCTCCCTACCGAACTGTTGAGAACTTTCGTCAAGGCCGTCGATCTGGGCAACTTCACCCGTGCCGGCGAGGTGGTCGGGCGCACCCAGTCGGCTGTCAGCCTGCAGATCCGCCGGCTCGAGGAGATGCTCGACGTGCCGCTGTTCCAGCGCGGCACGCCGCGCGGTCGGCTGACCGAGCAGGGCGCCATGCTGCTCGACTATGCGCGGCGGATGCTGGCGCTCAACGATGACGCGGTGCGCAGCCTGCGCCGGCCCGCGATCGCCGGCGCGGTGCGACTCGGCGCCCCGCATGAATACAGCAGCTCGCTGCTGCCCGAGATCCTGGGCCGCTTTGCGCTCTCGCATCCGAACGTGATGCTGGAGGTCACCTGCGACCTCAGCCGCAACCTGCTGGCCCGGATGGACAAGGGCGAGTTCGACCTCGTGATCGCCTTGCACCAGGACCCGCAGGAAAAGGGCGGCACCTTGCTGATGTCCGAGTCCCTGGTCTGGATCGGCAGCCGCGAGCATCTCGGCCACGAGGCTGCCACATTGCCGCTGGTGGTGGCGCCGTCGCCCTGCCTCTATCGCCAGCGCATGCTGCACAGCCTCAGGAGCCAGCAGCGCGACTGGCGCATCGCCTATGGCAGCACCAGCTACGAGGGCATCCTGGCCGCGGTACGAGCCGGCCTGGGCGTGACCGTGCTGGCCGCCAGCACGGTGCCCGAGGGCGTGCTGGTGCTGGGCGAGCGCGAGGGCTTTGCCGCCCTCGAGCAGCTCGAGGTCAGGCTGCACATGACCAACAAGCATGTCACCGAAGCGGTGCGCTGCCTGGCCGCGCATGTGCAGGCCAGCTTCGGCAGCCGGCCGCAGCCACTGCGCTGAGCGGATTCAAGCCGTAAGCAGATTTTTCATTGTCTGCATGGTTTGCAGGTTTTTGTCCGCAATTTGATCGTTTTGCACCAATATGGTGCATTTTTATCGGTATAAACCCTGATCATTCGTGCCAAGTCTGTGTGGCATGATCTTTGCTCATCAATTGCAAGATCGGCCCCTGGCCGAAGTTCGATCGGGAGAGACCGCCAGTCCAGGCTGGCGGCGCCGAAGGAGCAACCGCCCCGGAAACTCTCAGGCAAAAGGACCGCTCGAACCTGTGAACTCTGAAGAGCTGCCGGATTTCGTCACCCGGCACACCGCAGGAGCAAGCGCAGCGCCACCGGCGCTGCCGTGAAACTCTCAGGTCCCAAACAGAGGGGGCGTGCGCTGCATAGGCTTGCAGCGTTCTCAACTCATCGACCTGTTTGCCTCCCAGCCTGGGCGGGGGTTTCATCTTGAAAGGACGAGCTCATGCAAGCTCTACATGAATTCTTTAACTGGCTGAACGGCATCGTCTGGGGCGTCCCCATGATCGTGCTGATCCTGGGTACGGGTTTTTACCTGCAGCTGCGCCTGGGCTTCATGCCGATCCGCAAGATCATCTATGGCTTCCGCATGATCGGGCAGAGCCGCAGCAAGGGTGACTCCAAGGACGGCGAGATCTCGCCCTTCGCCGCGCTGATGACTGCGCTGTCGGCCACTGTCGGCACCGGCAACATCGCTGGCGTGGCGGCCGCGATCGCGGTTGGCGGCCCCGGCGCCCTGTTCTGGATGTGGATGACCGCCTTCGTCGGCATGGCGACCAAGTACGCCGAAGTCGTGCTGGCCGTGAAGTACCGCGAGGTCGATGACCATGGCGAGCACGTCGGCGGTCCGATGTATGCGATCAAGAACGCGCTGGGCAAGAAATGGCGCTGGCTGGGTACTTCGTTCGCGGTCTTCGGTGGCCTGGCGGGCTTTGGCATCGGCAACATGGTGCAGTCCAACGGCATCGCCAGCGCGGTCCACAACGCCTTCGGCGTCGAGACCTGGATCACCGGCCTGGTGCTGGTCGTGCTGACCGGCGCCGTCGTGCTCGGCGGCATCAAGCGCATCGGCGCGGTGGCCGAGAAGCTGGTGCCCGCGATGTGCATCGGCTACATCCTGTGCGTGGCCGTGATCCTGGTCCTGTTCGCCGACCGCATTCCCGATGCCTTCGGCCTGATCTTCCACCACGCCTTCAACCCGGTCGCGGCCAGCGGCGGCTTCCTGGGTGCTGGCGTCATGCTGGCGATGCAGAAGGGCGTGGCCCGCGGCATCTTCTCCAACGAGGCAGGCCTGGGTACCGCCGGTATCGCGCAGGCTGCCGGTGCCACCCGCGACCCGGTGTTCTCGGGCCTGATCGGCATGATGGGCACCTTCATCGACACCATCATCGTCTGTACCATGACCGGCCTGGCCATCGTCGTCACCGGCGTCTGGGATTCGGGCCAGACCGGTGCCGTGCTGAGCGCTGCTGCCTTCGAAGCCGCCATGCCGGGCGTCGGCAAGTATCTGCTGGCTGCCTCGCTGGCCGTGTTCGCCTTCACCACCATCCTGGGCTGGGCCTTCTACAGCGAGAAATGCTGGGAATTCCTGTTCGGCACCGTGACCGAGAAGCCCTTCCGCCTGCTCTGGACCCTGGCCGTTTTCCCGGGCGCCGTGCTGAGCCTGGACTTCGCCTGGCTGGTGGCTGATACGCTCAACGCGCTGATGGCCATCCCCAACCTGATCTCGCTGCTGGTGCTCAGCCCGGTGATCGTGCAGCTGACGCGCGAATACTTCGCGAGGGAGGCTGCCAAGCAGAATGTCTCTGCCATGGTCAAGGCCTCCGGCAACTGATCCTCACTCCAGGTCGTGGCTGCGGCCACGACCTTCGACCAGAAAAAAAGCCTGCGCTGATGCGCAGGCTTTTTTCGTTGAGGGCGCGCCTCAGGCGCTCAGGAAGCGCTCGGTCAGCTTGACCCAGTAGGCCGCGCCGATCGCGATGTTGCCGTCGTCGAAGTCGTAGTTCGGGTTGTGCACCATGCAGGCCCCATGGCCGCCGCTGGCTTCGTCGCCGTTGCCGATCAGCAGGTAGCTGCCCGGCACCTGCTCGAGCATGAAGGCGAAATCCTCACTGCCGGTCAGCGGCTCGGTCTGCAGCTCGACGTTTTCCGGACCGACCAGCTCCAGCGCGACCTGGCGCGCGAAGTCGGTCTCGGCCTGGGTGTTGACCAGCACCGGGTAGCC
>CAZJQH010000148.1:0-3708 GCA_964547895.1 uncultured Chitinophaga sp.
GGCTCGCCCGAGGTGTCGATGTAGACCGTGCAGGCGTCGTGGGTCAGGTGGGCGAAGACGCGCACGTCGGGCCGCAGCGTGTCGATGCTCGGGCGCTCGCCGCGCTTGTCGCGCAGGCGGTCGCAGATAGCATCCTTGACCCGCAAGGCGGCGAAGTTCAGGCTCTGCAGCGGGCTGTGCTGGGCCGTGATCTCGACCTTGATGGTCTGCCGCGGAGTGAACCAGATCTCCCAGGCCACCTCGCGCGCGATGTCGTAGACGTCATGCTCGCTGCGGTAGGGCTGGTAAGCCAGCCGCACCAGCACGCGCTGGCTCAGGCGGCTGTGCAGGTTGAGCTTCATCGCGTCGCGCCAGCTGCCGGGCAGCTCGACGCCGCCGCGCGAGGCGTTCATCTGCGCCTGCGGCAGGCCGGTGATGCGCTCGACCTCGGCGGCCAGGTAGCCCTCGACGCCGGCGGCGCAGGGCAGGAACAGGGTCAGGGCATTCATGGGCAGTTTCTCGTCATTCGGTTGCAGATGGCCGCGCGGCAGCGATCAAGGCCCGGCAGTGTAAGCGCTTGAGCCGGCTCACAGCGCCTTGCGCAGGCTGGCCGGCGCGATGCGCAGTGCCTCGCGGTACTTGGCGACGGTGCGGCGCGCGCACTCGATGCCCTGCTCCTTGAGCAGTTCGGCGATCTGGTTGTCGCTCAGCGGCTTCTTCGGACTCTCGGCCGCGACCAACTGCTTGATCAGGGCTCGCACCGCCGTGCTCGACGCGTTGCCGCCAGCCTCGGTGCCCAGGCTGGAGCCGAAGAAGTACTTGAGCTCGTAGGTGCCGAAGGGCGTCGCCATGTACTTGGAGCTGGTGACGCGGCTGATGGTGGATTCGTGCAGGCCCAGCTCGTCGGCGATCTCGGCCTGCACCAGCGGCCGCATGGCCAGCTCGCCCTGCTGGAAGAAGTCGCGCTGGCGCTCGACGATCGCCGTCGCGACGCGCAGGATGGTGTCGAAGCGCTGCTGGATGTTCTTGATGAACCAGCGCGCCTCCTGCAGGCGCTGCTGCAGGCCCGACGCTGCCTCGCCCTTGTGGCCGCGCAAGGCGCCGGCGTAGACGTCGTGCACGCGCAGGCGCGGCATCACGTCGGGGTTGAGCTGGACCTTGAAGCCGTCGCCGGCGGCACTGACGATCACGTCGGGCACCACGATGTTGCGCTGCACGTCGGCAAAGCGCCGGCCCGGCTTGGGCTCGAGCCGGGTGATCAGGGCCAGCGCCTCGCGCACCAGCGCCTCGTCGAGGCCGCAATGCGCGCCCAGCTTGCGCAGGTCGCGCTTGGCCAGCAGCTCGAGTGGCTGGGCACAGATCGCGAGCGCGGCACGCGCTAGCGGGCTGTTGGGCAGCTCGAGGATCTGCAGCCGCAGGCATTCGGCCAGGTCGCGCGCGCCGACGCCGGCCGGCTCCATCTGCTGCAGCCAGTGCAGCGCGGTGCGCAGCAGCTGCAGCAGGTCCTCGAGCCGCACGGCACGCTCATCCTCGCTCGACCAGGGCCTGGCTTGCGCGCGCTCCTGCTGCGCCAGCAGCGCCTCGGCCAGCTCGGGCAGCGGATCGGCCAGGTAGCCGTCCTCGTCGAGCGACTCGATCAGGTAGTAGAGCGCGGCGCGCTCGTCGTCGCCCAGGCGCAGCGAAAGCGCCTGCTGGTGCAGATGCGCCTGCAGGGTGACGAACTCGCTCGCGAGGTCGATCGCGCTGGCGCCCTCCTCGTCCTGAGCGCCGTTGCGTGACGGCGCCTCGCTACCCCAGTCGTCGCCGTCGGCGCTGGTCTCGACGCTGCCGTCGCCCTCCCAGTCGGGCTCGGACAGGCCGGCTTCCTCGCCACCGTCGCCGCCGGACTCGGACGATGCCGCCGCTTCGCCCTCCGGGCTGGCGGTGGTTGTCGCGCCCGGCAGGGTCGGTGACTCGGTTTCGCCGGGCCGTTCGCCCAGGCTGGGTGGAGGTTCGTCAGGCTCGCGACCCTGCGGTTCCGGCTCGACCTCCTCGGCCTCGAGCTCGAGGAAGGGGTTCTCGTCGAGCATCTGCTCGACCTCCTGCGACATCTCGAGCGTCGAGAGCTGCAGCAGCCGGATCGACTGCTGCAGCTGCGGCGTCAGCGCGAGCTGCTGCGAGACGCGCAGCTGCAACGAGGGTTTCATCGACATCGCCGGTTCACATGCGGAAATGCTCGCCGAGGTAGACCCGGCGCACGTCGGGGTTCTCGACGATCTCGGCCGGCGTGCCCTGGGCCAGCACGCGGCCCTCGCTGATGATGCAGGCGTGGTCGCAGATGCCCAGCGTCTCGCGCACGTTGTGGTCGGTGATCAGCACGCCGATGCCGCGCGCGCGCAGGAAGCCGATGATGCGCTGGATCTCCATCACCGCGATCGGGTCGACGCCGGCGAAGGGCTCGTCGAGCAGGATGAAGCGCGGGTCGGTCGCCAGCGCGCGCGCGACCTCGACCCGGCGCCGCTCGCCGCCCGACAGCGCAGGCGCCGGCGCGGCGCGCAGATGGCCGATGTGCAGCTCGTCGAGCAGGGCCTCGAGCCGGCGCTCGATCTCGGCCTTGGCCAGCGCCTTGCCGTTAGCGTCGAGCTGCAGCTCGAGCACGGCGCGGATGTTGTCCTCGACGCTGAGCTTGCGGAAGATCGACGCCTCCTGCGGCAGGTAGCCCAGGCCGAGGCGGGCGCGCCGGTGCATCGGCAGGTTCTCGATCGGCTGGCCGTCGAGCAGGATCTGGCCGGCATCGACCCGCACCAGGCCGACGATCATGTAGAAGGAGGTGGTCTTGCCGGCGCCGTTGGGCCCGAGCAGGCCGACCACCTCGCCGCATTCCAGCGTCAGCGAGACATCCCTGACCACCATGCGGCTGCCATAGCTTTTCTGCAGCCCGCGGACCTCTAGCCGGCTGGCGCAAGTGGCGCTCATGGCTGGGCTCCGATGCCGCTGCTCGGCCGCAAGGGCAGGGGCTTGGCGGGCTGGGCCTCGGGCTGCGACTTGGGCGCGAGGGTGGCGCGCACCCGGCCCGACGGATTGGCCGGGGACGCGCTGGCCGGGCCGCCATCGACCCGGAACACCTCGGTCTGGTTGTCGTAGACGATCACGCCACCGGCGGTCTCGTCACTCAGCGTATTGCCGCGGTAGCGGCGCAGCACGGCCTGGCCGATGAACCTGACCTGGTCGGCGCGGCCGTCGTATTCGATCCGTTGCGCCTCGCCCTCGATGAACTCGTCGACGCCGTCGCGCTTCTGCCGGTAGCTGGCCGGCTGGCCCGGGCCGGCGAGGATGATGCCGAACTGGCTGCCCTGCGGGTCCTGCCGGACCTCGACCTGGGCACCCCGGATCAGGATCGTTCCCTTGGTGATCACCACCCGGCCGCTGAAGACGCTGGTCTGGCTCGCTTCGTCATAGCGCAGCGCGTCGGCCTCGGCGTTCATGGGCTTGTTGCGGTCGGCACGCTCGGCCAGCGCGGCAGGGGCCGCACCAGCACAGGCCAGGGCAAGCAGGGCGGCCAGCGCGGGCCGAAGGTGGAGGGTGTTGGACATGATGGCAGTCGGCACGGAACTTGCATCCATTGTAGCCACGCAGCTCGCGCGCTGTGCCATCGGCGCGGCAGCCGGGCACAAAAAAGGCCTGCACCCAGGCAGGCCCCTCAGCGCCGGGATCCGGCAGTAATCAGCCCTTGCGCGCCTGGGCGATCAG
>CAZJQH010000148.1:3808-5576 GCA_964547895.1 uncultured Chitinophaga sp.
GCCCCTCAGCGCCGGGATCCGGCAGTAATCAGCCCTTGCGCGCCTGGGCGATCAGCGCATCGACGATGGGCATGGTGCGCTCGGCCTGGCCCGGCACCAGGAAGCGGCCCGCGACACCGACCGCCGGCGTGCCCTCGACCTGGTACAGGTCGGCGAGCTGGGTCGCGCGCCTGACCTTGCCGACGACACCGAAGGACTGGTAGGCCTGCAGGAACTTGGCGCGGTCGACGCCGACCCTGGCAACCCAGTCGGCCATCGCCTCCGGCTTGTTGCCGGCCGGGCGCACCTGCTCGTTGAAGAACAGCGCGAACAGCTTGTCGTGCGCAGCCTCGAGCTGGCCCATGGCCTCGAGCGCGTAGTAGACCCGCTGCAGCGGCTCGGAGAACACCGGCACGCGGCGGAACGAGACATGGGCCGGCTTCTGCCTGAGCCAGGCCTTGACCAGCGGCTCGAAGTTGAAGCAGTGGATGCAGCCGTAGGAAAAGAACTCCAGCACCTCGACCTGGCCGGCCGGCGCGTCGACGGCCACCGGCTGCTTGAGGAGCTGATAGTCCTTGCCCTCCTTGAAGGCGGACTGCGCCTGCGCCGGCAGGGCCAGCAGGCCGGCACCGGCGAGCATGGAAGCGGTCAGCAGGGATTGTTGGAAGGCGCGACGTTGCATGACGATCTGACTCCTGGGCTTGGAAAGGGTTCAGCGCTGGACACGGATCAGGGCGACCTTGATGCCCTGGGCCGTCAGCTGCTGCTGGATGCGCTCGGCCTCGGCCTTGCTGCGCCAGGGCCCCAGGCGCACGCGGTGGACCAGCTGGCCAGCCTGCTCGCGCTCGCTGACCCTGGGGTCGAAGCCCAGCATGGCCAGCTTGGCGCGCTGGGTCTCGGCCTCGGCGGGCGACTGGAAGGCGCCGGCCTGGACGAAATAGTTGTAGGGATCGGCATCGGCAGCCGGCGCCGACTCGCCCTCGCGCGACTTGATCAGGTCGCCCATCGGGTCCCTGGCCGCAGGCCTGGCGGCGGGCGTCGTGGCAGGAACCGGCTTGCCCGGCTCTGCGACCGGAGCCGCTGCGGGGATGGGGGCCGACTCCGGCGCAGCAAGCGGCGCTTCGGCCGGCTGGGGCGCCGGCACGCTCTTGCTGGCCAGGCCCGCGTTCGGGTTCCAGTCCTTGTTGCGCTCCTGCTCCTGCGCATCCTTCTCGGCCTTGCCGCCGAAGCCGCGATCGACCAGCGGAATCGGCACCTTGGTCACGTAGACCGCGACCGCCAGCGCCACGCCCAGACCGACCAGCAGGCCGATGACGAATCCCAGCCCGGTTCCACCCTGTTGCTTTTTCATCTTGGTTTACATCTTCTGCGGCGCGCTGACACCGAGCACGGCCAGGCCATTGTGCAGCACCTGGGCGGTCGCTGCCACCAGCGCCAGGCGCGCCAGCTTGACCGCCTCGTCGTCGACCAGGATGCGCTCGGCATCGTAGTAGCTGTGATAGGCGGATGCGAGCTCGCGCAGGTAGAAGGTCACGTCGTGCGGCGCGAAGCCCTCGGCGGCGCCGGTCAGCATCTCGGGGTACTTGGACAGCTGCAGCATCAGCGCCTGTGCCTGCGGGCCCTCCAGCGCCGACAGGTCGACCGCCTTCAGGCTGGCGACGTCGCCGCCCCAGGCCGCCAGCACCGAGCAGATGCGCGCATGGGCGTACTGGACGTAGAACACCGGGTTGTCGTTGTTCTGCTGGATCGCCAGGTCGACGTCGAAGGTGTATTCGGTGTCGGGCTTGCG
>CAZJQH010000149.1:0-5529 GCA_964547895.1 uncultured Chitinophaga sp.
GCAGCAGACGGCGCGTCTGGGGCTCGACGCCGTTGGCCGCGTCGATCACCATCAGCGCGGCGTCGACCGCGGTCAGCACGCGGTAGGTGTCTTCCGAGAAGTCCTGGTGGCCGGGGGTGTCGAGCAGGTTGATGACGCAGTCGCGGTACTCCATCTGCATCACCGAGGACGCGACCGAGATGCCGCGCTGCTTCTCGATCTCCATCCAGTCGGAGGTGGCGTGGCGCGCGGCCTTGCGCGCCTTGACCGAGCCGGCGATGTTGATCGCGCCCGAGAACAGCAGCAGCTTCTCGGTCAGCGTGGTCTTGCCCGCGTCGGGGTGGGAGATGATGGCAAAGGTGCGGCGGCGCCGCACTTCAGAGGCGATGTCAGACATGGGACGCGATTATCCCCGTTCCGCGTCGTCAGCCCAACCAGGCCAGCGCCACCCAGCCCGCTACGGCGCCGGCCAGCAGGCTCAGGCAGAAGCCGATGATGACCTGGCGCCCCATCGCGGCGCCCCCCGTGCTCCAGGCGATGCCGGCCTTGACCACGGTGTTGCTCAGCGCAGCCAGTCCGATCGCGATCATGGTGGTGGCTGCCGGCAGGGCGCCAGCTCCCTGCTGGCGCGCCAGCGAGATCACGATCGCATCGACGTCGGCCAGCCCTGACAGCGTCGACAGCGCGTAGAGGCCGCTCTGGTCCAGCCATTCCCTGGCGGCGGGCACCAGTACCGCCATCAGCGCCAGGAACAGGCCGAAGCCCAGCGCGGTGCCCAGGTCGAAGGGATTCGATGCCAGAGCCGGAGCCTCGCCGGGCTGGGACTGGTCGCTGCGACGCCACTGCCGCAGTCCGAGCAGCAGCAGCACGCTGCCACAGGCCAGCAGCGTCAGCCCCATGGTGCGCAGCAATGCCGGCTGGATGACGCCGATCAGCACCGCCATGCGGAAGAACATCACGCCGCAGGCGGCCAGGCTGCCGGCAGCGGCCGTGCTGCTGAGTCCGGGTTGCCCGCGCGCATAGCGCGCCAGCGCCAGCGTGGTGGCGGTGGACGAGGCCAGTCCGCCGAGCAGGCCGGTCCACAGGATGCCGCGCTGCGGGCCGGTCAGGCGCATCGCGAAATGCCCGGACAGTGACAGGCCGGCGATCAGGATCACCGCCCACCAGAGCTCATAGGGATTGAGCGCATCGTAGGGTCCGTAACCCTCGTTGGGCAGATTGGGCAGGATCACCACCGACAGCACCAGCAGCTGCAGCGCTGCCGTCAGTTCGCTCTGCTGGATCAGGCGCAGCCAGCCGTGCAGCGTCGGCTTGAGGTCGAGCAGCACGGCGGCGATCACCGCGGCGGCAAATGCCAGTGCGATCGAGGTGCTGGCAGCAAAGGCGCCCAGCACCAGCGTCAGCAGGGTGGCGACCGCGCCGGTGACGCTCAGGTTCTTCTGCGCGCTGGCGGTCTGCCAATAGGAGACCGAGAGCAGCAGCGCCACGCCGAGGATGCCTGCGACCAGTGGCCAGGGACCATGGCGTGGCAGCAGCACGCCGAGCACGCCGCCGAGCAATCCAGTCAGCGCGAAGGTCCGCAGGCCCGCAACCCTGCCCCCTTCGGGCAAGTCACGCTCCTGCCAGCCGCGCTGCAGACCGATCAGCAAGCCGATCGCCAGCGCGGCACCCAGGCCTGGCGCATCCTGTTGCAGTACCTGCATCCTCGTCTCCTGCTCTGCCTGTGGCCATGTTGCCACAACATGGCCGACAATCCCACCCATGCATCCCAAAGCCCTGCTTGACCACTGCGCCGAACTGATCGCGCAGACCCTGACCTTTGCCCATCCCGCCGACGCGACCGTGAGCCAGTACTGCCGCGAGCAGCGCAGCCTGGGCTCGCGCGAGCGCCCGCTGCTGGCCGATGCCGTCTACGCGCTGCTGCGCGACAAGCCCCTGCTCGAATGGCTGCTGAAAAAGCTGCCCGCTCCCAAGGCCGCGCCGGCCGCACCCCAGAAGGCGCCCCGGCCCGCCAAGGGCGCCAAGCCTGCGCCGGCGCCTTCTGCCAAGGCGCGCGCGCTGGCGCTGCTGGCCTTGCGCCAGCAGACTGAGTTCTTGGCCCAGGCCGCCACGCCCGAGGAGCTGGCCTGGCTCGACGCCTGCCGCGCCCTGGAAGCAAATCCGCCTGCCGACCAGCCATCCGCCTGCCGCCACGGCCTGCCCGACTGGCTGGCGGCTTGCTTGCAGGCCGAGCTCGGGGACGAGTTCGATGCGCTGGCCGTCGCGCTCAAGGAGCCGGCGCCGCTCGACCTGCGCGTCAACCTGCTCAAGGCCAAGCGCGCCGCGGTGCAGCAGCAGCTGCGCGACGCCGGCATCGCGTCCGAGCCCACGCCTTACTCGCCCTGGGGCCTGCGCCTGCAGGGCAAGCCAGTGCTGCAGCAGCTGCCCTGCTACAAGGACGGCAGCATCGAGGTGCAGGACGAGGGCTCGCAGCTGCTGGCATTGCTGCTCGAGGCCAGGCGCAACGAGATGGTGGTCGACTTCTGCGCCGGCGCCGGCGGCAAGACGCTGGCGCTGGGTGTCGCGATGCGCAATACCGGCCGGCTCTACGCCTTCGACAACTCGGCGCACCGGCTCGAGGGCCTGCAGCCGCGCCTGCAGCGCAGTGGCCTGTCCAACGTCCACCCGATGGCGATCGCGCACGAGCGTGATGCGCGGCTGGACCGGCTGGTTGGCAAGATGGACCGGGTGCTGGTCGACGCCCCCTGCTCGGGCCTGGGCACGCTGCGCCGCAGCCCTGATCTCAAGTGGCGGCAGGACCAGGCCGGCATTGCCGAGATCGCCGCGCTGCAGGGGCGCATCCTGGTCAGCGCCGCACGCCTGGTCAAGCCAGGCGGCCGGCTGGTCTACGCGACCTGCAGCCTGCTGCCGCAGGAGAACGAGGCCGTCGCCGAGGCCTTCAGCGCCGCGCAGGGGCGTGAATTCATTGCGCTGCCGGCCGCTGAACTGCTCGAGCACGCCGGCGTCGAGTCGGCTGCCAGCCTGGTGCGCGGCGACTTTTTGCGCCTTTGGCCGCACCGGCACGGCAGCGACGGCTTCTTTGCCGCCGTCTGGCAGCGCCGCGGCTGATGCTGGTGTCTGCGCAAATCGTTAAAATTGAGGATTACTGAACGGCTGATCGCCGCTCTCGTATCAATCCTGACAGGAAGTTCCATGAAGAAAACCGTTTCGATCCTGCTGGCCAGCCTGGCTGCAGCCACCCTGTTCACCGCCTGCGGCAAGAAGCCCGAGGCGCCGGCTGCCGCTGCACCCGCGGCCGCCCAGGCCATCGTGATCGGCCTGGACGACAACTTCCCGCCGATGGGCTTCCGCGACGACAAGGGCGAGCTGGTCGGCTTCGACATCGACCTGGCCCGCGAGGCCGGCAAGCGCATCGGCGTCGAGGTCCAGTTCAAGCCGATCGACTGGAGCGCCAAGGAAGCCGAGCTCACCGGCAAGCGCGTCGACGTGCTCTGGAACGGCCTGACCATCACCGAGGAGCGCAAGGCCAACATCCTGTTCACCACGCCCTACCTCGAGAACCACCAGATCATCGTCGTGACCGAGAAGTCGCCCGTCACGACCAAGGCCCAGCTGGCCGGCAAGGTGGTCGGCGTGCAGGACGGCAGCAGCGCGGTCGACGCGATCCAGAAGGATGCCGACACCGCCAAGTCGATCAAGGAGATCAAGAAGTTCGGCGACAACGTCACCGCGCTGATGGACCTGTCGGCCGGCCGCCTCGACGCGCTGGTCGTCGACGAGGTCGTGGGCCGCTACTACACTGCCAAGAAGCCGGGCGAGTACCGCGTGCTGGACGAGAACTTCGGTACCGAGGACTACGGCGTCGGCACCCGCAAGGACGACACCGAGCTGATGGCCAAGCTGCAGAAAGCCATGGACGAGATGAAGGCCGACGGTGCCGCCGCGACCATCTCGACCAAGTGGTTCGGCAAGGACATCGTCAAGAAGTAAGGCGGCGGGCCCCAGGGCCCTGGCCTGTCCATCCGGCCTCAGGCTGACCCGTGCAGGGTCTGCCGAGGCCGGATTTTCATTTCGAGGTCTGGTACTGTCATGTCCTATCTGCTCGATATCTTTCCGCCCCTGCTGCAGGGCACGCTGACTACCTTGCAGGTCTTCCTGCTGACCATGCTGCTGGCGGTGCCGCTGGGCCTGGGGCTGGCGCTGCTGCGGCTGTCGCGCCGCGCCTGGCTGGGCCGGCTGGTCGGCGGCTATGTGTGGCTGATGCGCGGCACGCCGCTGATGCTGCAGATGCTGTTCATCTACTTCGCGCTGCCCTTCGTGCCCGTTGTCGGCATCCGGCTGCCGGATTTTCCGGCCGCGATCGTCGCGTTCACGCTCAATTACGCCGCCTATTTCGCCGAGATCTTCCGCGCCGGCATCCAGTCGGTCGACCGCGGCCAGTACGAGGCCTCCAAGGTGCTGGGGCTGAGCTATGTCCAGACCATGCGCCGCATCGTGCTGCCGCAGATGGTCAAGCGCATCCTGCCGCCGCTGAGCAACGAGACCATCACCCTGGTCAAGGACACCTCGCTGATCTACGTGCTGGCGATGAACGACCTGCTGCGCGCGGCGCGCGGCATCGTGCAGCGCGACTTCACCACCTCGCCCTTCGTGGTCGCCGCCGCCTTCTACCTGCTGATGACGCTGGTGCTGACCTGGGCCTTCCAGCGCATGGAAAAGAAAGTCGCCGTCTATGACTGAGCATCCGATGATCCGTGCCATCGACCTGCACAAGCGCTTCGGCGAGCTGACCGTGCTGCGTGGCGTATCGTTCGAGGTCGCCCGCGGCGAGGTGGTGGCCGTGATCGGCCCCTCCGGCTCGGGCAAGAGCACCCTGCTGCGCTGCCTGATCCACCTCGAGACCATCGAACGCGGCGCGATCGAGATCGAGGGCCGCCCGCTGGTCTCGACCGATGCGGATGGCCATTGCCATTACCTGCCCGAGCCCCAGATCCGCAGCCTGTGCGGGCGCATGGGCATGGTGTTCCAGCATTTCAACCTGTTCCCGCACCTGACCGTGCTGCAGAACCTGATCGAGGCGCCGGTCACGGTCAAGGGGCTGAGCCGCGACGCCGTGCTGCCGCTGGCCGAGGAGCTGCTGCGCAAGGTCGGCCTGTTCGACAAGCGCGACAGCTATCCGTCGCGGCTGTCGGGCGGGCAGAAGCAGCGGGTCGCGATCGCGCGCGCGCTGGCGATGCAGCCCGACATCCTGCTGTTCGACGAGCCGACCTCGGCGCTTGACCCCGAGCTGACCGGCGAGGTGCTGCGCACCATGCGCGCGCTGGCCGACGAGCGCATGACCATGGTGGTGGTGACGCACGAGATGGGCTTCGCGCGCGAGGTGGCCAGCCGCGTCGTCTTCATGGACGGCGGCCAGGTGGTCGAGGCCGGCCCGCCGCAGCAGCTGTTCGGTGCTCCGCAGCATCCGCGCACGCAAGCCTTCCTGGCCAACATGCTCTGAGCCTTTCCTGGGCGTGCCTGACCTGTGCCTGGACTCAGGCGCCGGTCAGC
>CAZJQH010000150.1:0-5500 GCA_964547895.1 uncultured Chitinophaga sp.
GGTTGGCGGTGTAGAGACCGGGCGAACTCTGCTCGACCAGCACCGGCGTGTCGCCCGCGTCGATGGCCTGCTCGTAGCGTTGCGTGGCCTCCTGCTTCTCGATCACGGCTCCCGACATTTTTTTGTCGCCCAGCGTCACCGACAGGCCCAGCAGGCTCGCGCCATGAGCCAGCGGGAAGGTATAGACGGTCTCGACCAGGCGCCCGCTGCGGTTGCGGTAGCGCTGCCGCAGCGTGGTGCGAAGCAGCTGGCCGTGGAGGCGGGCCTGCACGTCAACGCCCTGCAGCGTGAGGCCGGTACTGCCGGCGGGGGATGCATCGCCCTGGATGCTGAGGACGGCGGACTGGGTGGCGGTGGAGCTCATGGTTGTTTTCCCTGGATGGCGGTGATCGCCCGTGTGACAGCGGTGACGAGTTGGCGCAGCTGCTCCGGACTCAGGCCGGCGTCCTCGGCACTGACCTGCAGCTCCAGCCCCGGCCCCAGCCAGATATGACTTTTGACCGTGATGGCCCCGACCTGCTTCGGTCGCTCCGGGATCACGACCGGCCCGCCCTGCAGCAGCTCGCGGATGCGCTCCAGCGACAGGCCCGCGCTTGACCATTTGCGGATCTGCAGCAGCTGCTCCAGGTGATGCCGGTCGTACCAGGCGCCGCGCTTCTCGCCGTGCGGGCGGTCGACCAGGCCCTGGGTGATGTAGTAGCGCACCGTGCGCAAGGGCAGCTCGGTCAGCAGTGAGAGTTCGTTGACGCTGAACGATCCGGACGCAGGGTCGGACGTGGACTGGAGCTGTATCGTCATGGTGATAATGTTACATCATTACTGTATTTTATTGATGAACAAAATAACAGCCCGTCAGTCTCTACTCCATCCGCGCGCTCGGGCATGATGCCTGCCATGCCCCGGATCCTGCTGCCTCTGCACAGGATCCTCTCTTGCCTTGCTCCTGCCTGCCCCCCAGCTCGCACCCTGCCGCCATGAAGATCGATGACCACCCCATCCCCAAGCCCGTCGTGCTCGCCTGGTGCGCGGCGCTGGCCCGGCTGCCGGATGCCGTAGCGCGCAGCCTGGCCAGCGAGCAGGGGCTCGCTGCGGGATTCCGGGCCAACAAGATGCCGCCCGATGTCGCCCGGACCCGGCTGCGCTCCGCCCTGGAGGGCTACACAGACTTGCCTGAGACGATCCGGCTGGCCCTGCGGCAGGTAAGCCCGGCCAGCGCCCTGATGGTGCCGCTGTCCGACGAGCTGGTGATGGAGCAGTCCGCCCTGCTGGCCAGCAGCCTCGGCTTTGCCGAGACCATAGCCGCCCTGCTGCTCGACGGCCGGGCCTCGCTGCGTCGCCATGCGCTGGAGATGCTGGTCGACTGGGATGGATTGGAGCCCGACGAGGGTGCCCAGCGCGAGGCCACGACAGAACTGATGACCGGCCTGCGGAGCCTGACCCAGGCCCTGCAGACCTTGCAGCCGCCGGTCGGGGCCGGATCGCCATCCGGACTGGAATCCGGACTGACCGACACGACGGGGCCCACTCCCCTGGCGGAGCGGACACCCCGGCCGCAGGGAGAACGCCAGCTCGTACTCGCCCTGCGCGACAAGCGCCGCGTGGCGGGCGTGCTCGCGCGCGACCTGGGCACCGTGCGCCAGGAAACGGATCGCCTGCGCGCCGAGCTGGAACGCTTGCGGCCCGCACTCGAGCTGACCCAGCAGCGCGCGAACCATGCCGAAAACGAACTGGCCGAACTGCGCGGGGACTTCGAGTCCCTGGTGCAGCAGCGTGTGCAGGCTCTGCTCGACTCTCGCCTGCTGCCCTGGCTCGCCCCGGCCGAGGCGCTGGCCCATGCGGCCGAGGATCCCCGCGGCCAGCACCTGCTGGAGCAGGCCGAACAGTTGCTGCAGGAGCAGGCCGTCATCGACCGCCGCTATGGCCTGCGCCGTGTCCTGCAGGCGGAGCTGGACAACTGCCGCCGGATGCTGGCACGCCTGGCCGAGGCACAGGCCGAGTCACTGCGCCCCTTGCCGCGACTGGTAACCCTGCAGCAAGAGATCCGCCAGCGGATCCAGACCCTGCTGCAGAAACTGGGCGAGCCCGCCGACAACGCCCCCGCTCCCGGCTCCAGTCTGGCCAGGCTGCAGCAGGCGATGGCCCAGGCTGACAGCCTCGAGCAGCTCAGCGCGATCCGCCAGGCCCTGGGCGCGGCCGAGCCGCTCGGCCTGCTGGATGCCGGCGAACGGGCCCGGGCCTTCGCTCAGCTGGCCGACCTGGCCTCCCGCCTCTACGCCCGCCAAGGCATCTGCCGCACTGCCGCGCAGGACCGGGAGGGGCTCAAGCTCCTGCCGCTACATGCCATGCAATCCACCCTGGCCCTCGGACAAAGGGCCACGCTGGTGGTGGACGGCCACAACGTGCTGTTCACCCTGCCGGCGCTGTTCCGGTCCTTCTTCGAGAACGGCAATCCGGGCGGCCGGGCGCGCGAGGCACTCGAGCAGCGTCTGGCCGCGCTGGCAAAACGCCATCCGCGCCTGGACATACAGCTCTGGTTCGACGGCGGGACGGTGAGCGAGCGCACCGTAAGCGACAACCTGCGGGTCCGCTTCTCGGGCGGCAGCGGCAGCAACCGGGCCGACCGGCAGATCCTGGCCTTTCTCCATCACCTCAGCACCGCCAGCCCGGATCTGGCCCGCGCCGTGGTGACAGCCGACCAGGACGAGGCCCGTGCGGCAGAACGCACCGGGGCACTGGTGATGGCGCCCGAGGAACTGGCAATCTGGCTAGGAGATATGCGCCCCTGAAGACCCGCACCGGGACACGGACCAGCGACCGATCCGACCTCCGGTCAGTTTCAAAGGACTGCCGGAAATCTGGTGATCGGAACATGCCCTAAACACGCGGCCTTCCCCCTGGAAGCCGAGGACGAAGGCCTCTTCCTGGACCCGAGTTCCAGGGCCGAGGAGCAGATTAAGGGATGGTGACGTCAGTCACGGCGCGTGACCCTGCCGATCAGGCCACGAGTCGACTGCGAGAGCTGGTCCACGGACTCCCCGACCTGGCGCCCCAGTGCCCTGGCCGACTGCTGCACCCGGTCGATGGCCTGGGCCGGATCAATCGATGGCACCGCAGGCGTCGGCAGCTTGTCCCAGGTCTTCTGGGCCGCCTCCGTGATCACTCCCTTGACCTGTCCTGAGAACTGGCTCACCTGCGCGCTGGCCTTGAGCCAATGCTGGGTCAATGCGCTGGGCGGCGCGGTCTTCAGGCGCTGCGCGAGCAGGTCGAGGGCGGTTTGTTCTTCCGGCGTGAGGGCGCCGTCGGTTTCCAGCAGTTCACGCAGGAACTCGACGTACTCCCTGGCGATCTCGGCATGGTTGCAGTCGGGATTGGCATGCAGGAAGCCCGCAGCCTCCTGCGCCATGGTTTCGAGGGATCCTGTCACGGCCTCGGGTTCGACAAGCTCAAGGGCCTGGGCCACGAAGTCCGGATCCAGCCCCCAGTCGTCCACCAGATGCTGGATCAGCCGTTCACGCTCGGCAGCCGATACCCCGCCATCCACTGCCGCCAGCCGGATCGCCATCGGCGCCAGGAGATCGAACAAGGCCAGGCCCAGGGCATCGAGCGGCGTGTTCAGGTAGCGGGGAATCTCGATGACCCGGCTGCCCTTGCTTTGTCCCAGAAGGCGATACATGCCGTAGCAGGCACCGCCCGAGGCGATGGCCGCGAACGCGACCCAGCCGATCGGGGTGGCCGCAGTACCGATGCCCAGCATGCCGAGCAGGCCCGAGGGCGCAAAGAAGGTGCTGGCCACCAGGCTCGACTTGGCGACTGCTGCCCCGGTGCCGGCGGCCCCCAGCACATCCCACAGCTCCCGCATCTTGTTGACGGCGCGCAGCGAGGTGTAGGCGTTCTCACCGATGGCGAGCCGCGCCTTGAACCGCAGCGGCTCAGAGACCACCTGCTCGACGTCATCGAGCTTCAGACCACTGGAAGGGCGGACGGGGTTCATGCGGTCCCCGGTTGAAAGCCGGCGGCAAACTGGGCGACACGCTCGCGAAAGTCACCCGACTGAATCTCCAGGGCGGCACCACCGGCCACCCCGAGCGCCATCAGCAGCGGGCCAAGGATGGAGGCCAGGATTCCCCCCAGCAAGGGCACCATCGACACGAGCAGGGTGAGCACCGCGGCCATGACGACGGCAAAGCTCAGTGCCGGAAACTGGCGGATCGTCGTCAGCACGAAGTCCAGGATCTTGCGCCCGACCCGCAGCACGGTCTCGCCGACTCGGGTGGCCAGCCGCAGCAGGTCGCTCAGCAAGGCCTTCACGTCCGCCGATACATCGAGAGACTCGATGCGGCGAAGGATCTGGGCGTCCGTGCGCTCGGTGGTATTGACGAAGGCGTGCAGCTCGCGGGCCTCTTCGATGGTCAGGATCTGGCTGTTGCTGGTACTCATGGTTTGGCTCACTCAGCTGGGAGGCGCACAGCCGACATGACGACGGCGTGGCTTCTGATTTGACAACAGTCTACTCCTGCCGGGGCACGAGGTCGCTAGGGCGGCGGCCTTGAGCCAGGGCCGATCCGAAAGGGGCTGTCGATCAGGTCTGCGGTTTTCTGGACCAAGGTGAGGATGAAGGATCCGGTGAGTGGCCGACATGTTCACGGGTGGCATCAGATCGCTGTCGGGCCACACTGAAATAGCGAACATGCCAGGCATCAGAAAACGCTGACCATGGGGCAGAGCCTATCGGCCGGTCTGGGCGAAGGCCCTGTCCGGCAGCGCCAGGGGGCGCCAAGCACCGCGCGGCGGGGGATGGCGACAGCTGCCCCCCGGAGGCAAGCGCAGCGCGCAGGACCGAAGGTGAAGAAGGCGTCAGCAATGGATGCCCGCCAGGGGCACAACTCTCTCTTCAGGCTGGAGAATGCGTGACCGTCTGGGCCACCAGCTTGACACCCAGCGCCTTGCACACGCGGCTGATGGTGTCGAAACGGGGCTTGGCGTTGGGTCGCAGCGCCTTGTAGAGGGCCTCGCGCGTCAGGCCGCTGGCCTGTGCTATCTGCCCCATGCCGCGCGCACGCGCCACCACGCCCAGGGCGTGCGCCAGTTCACCCGGATCGTCTTCCTCCAGCACCAAGGACAGGTACATGGCAATGTCCTCATCCGTTTTGAGGTGTTCGGCCATGTCGAACTCGGGCAGATCGGCCACGTTCACTTTCTTGCTCATCTCATGCCTCCTTCACAGTGCATTGGACAGGGCCTGCGCAGCAGCAATATCGGCACTCTGGCTCGACTTGTCACCACCTCCCAGCATCACGATCAACATGCCATCGCGCTCGACGTAGTACATCCGCTAGCCAGGACCAAAGAACTCGCGCATCTCCCATACGCCCGATCCGACGGGTGCCACGTCCCCCAGCAGGCCACGCTGCGCCTTGTCCAGACGCCTGGCCAACCGAATCCGCGTCATCGGGTCTTTCAGCCTGTCGAACCAATGGTCGAACTCAGGCATCCGCTTGAT
>CAZJQH010000151.1:0-5498 GCA_964547895.1 uncultured Chitinophaga sp.
AACTGCAGGTCGGCGCCGCCGCCGTGGATGTCGAAGCTCTCGCCCAGCATCTCGCAGCTCATCGCCGAGCATTCGATATGCCAGCCCGGGCGGCCCAGGCCGTAGGCGCCGTCCCACTTGGCCTCGGCCGGCTCGTCGGCCTTGGCGGCCTTCCAGAGCACGAAGTCGAGCGGATCCTGCTTGCCGTCGTCGACCGCGACGCGCTCGCCGGCGCGTAGGTCATCCAGGCTCTTGCCCGACAGCTTGCCATAGCCCTCGAACTGGCGCACCGCATAGTTGACGTCGCCGTTGGCGCTGCGATAGGCCAGGCCCTTGCGCTCGAGCTTGCCGATCAGGTCGAGCATCTGCGGCACGTATTCGGTCGCGCGCGGCTCGAAGGTCGGGCGCTCGATCTTGAGCGCGTCGGCGTCCTGGTGCAGCGCGTCGACCATGCGGTCGGTCAGGCTGCGGATGGTCTCGCCGTTCTTGAGCGCGCGCGCGATGATCTTGTCGTCGATGTCGGTGACGTTGCGGACATAGGTGACGCGGTAGCCGCTGGCCTTGAGCCAGCGCTGCACGACGTCGAAGGCCACCATCGAGCGCGCATGGCCGAGGTGGCAAAGATCGTAGACCGTCATGCCGCAGACGTAGAGGCGCACATGGCCGGGCTCGAGCGGAGAGAAGTCGTCGACGCGACGCGTCAGCGAGTTGTAGATGCGCAAGGTCATGGGGAGCTTGGGGACAGGACCCCTCAGATACAATCTTTTGCAGTATATCGGCGCTGGCTGCCGGGCAGCTGCTTGACAGACAGCCCGGCACCGCGCAAGGTCGCGTATTGTGCCTGTTTTGGCGCGCCGCCCGGCCGCAACCCCCTGCAGCACCGCCACCATGACACGCTTACCGACCGGTTTCGCCCTTGCTTCTGCTGCTGCGCTGGCCGCCCTGCTGACAGCCGCGCCGGCACTGGCCCAGCCTGCCGCGCACGAGGAAGTTGCGCGCCTGCTGCGCGCCGGCCAGCCGGCCGAGGCGCTGCGCCAGGCCGACGAGCTACTGGTCGGCAGGCAGAACGACGCCCAGCTGCGCTTCCTCAAGGGCGTGGCGCAAAGCCAGTCGGGCGCGACCGAGGCAGCGCAGGAGAGCTTCACCTCCCTGACCCAGGACTACCCGGAACTGCCCGAGCCCTACAACAACCTGGCCGTGCTGCACGCCAGCGCCGGCCGGCTGGAGCCGGCGCGCGCCGCGCTCGAGACGGCCATCCGGCTGAGCCCGGGCTATGCCACCGCCTACCAGAACCTGGGCGATGTCTATGCCCGCCTGGCGGCAAAGGCCTGGCAGCGTGCGCTCGAGCTCGAGCCGGCCAACCCCGCGCTGCAGCCCAGGCTGCAGGTCCTGCGGCAGCTGCCGACCGAAGCCGCCGCGCGCTGACCGCCCAGCCCCACCAACCGCACCGAAAGCCCACATGCAAAGACGCTCCCTGACCCGACTGTTCGCTGCCGGCGCGCTCGCGCTGTGCGCCATCCTGCCCGCTCAGGCGCAGAATGCCGCTGCACCGCGCGTGAAGCTCCAGACCAGCCTGGGCAACATCGTGCTCGAGCTCGACGCCCAGAAGGCGCCCAGGACGGTCGCCAACTTCGTCCAGTACGTCAAGGACAAGCATTACGACGGCACCGTGTTCCACCGCGTGATCGACGGCTTCATGATCCAGGGCGGAGGCTTCACGGCCGAGATGCAGCAAAAGCCGACCCGCGCTCCGATCCAGAACGAGGCCGACAACGGCCTCAAGAACGTTCCGCTGACGGTCGCGATGGCGCGCACCAACGACCCGCACTCGGCCTCGGCGCAGTTCTTCATCAACATCGCCGACAACCGCTTCCTCAACCACACCCAGCCGACGCTCAATGGCTGGGGCTACGCCGTGTTCGGCAAGGTCGTCGCCGGCGCCGAGGTGGTGGACAAGATCCGCCAGGTCCGCACCGGCAGCCGCGGCATGTTCCAGGACGTGCCGACCACCCCCGTCACCATCATCAAAGCCACTCTGGAGAACTGAAATGGCCAATCCGCAAGTTGAACTGCACATCAAGGACCTGGGCGTCATCACGCTCGAACTCGACGACGAGAAGGCGCCGATCTCGGCCGCCAACTTCCTCGAATACGTCAAGAGCGGTCACTACGACAACACCATCTTCCACCGCGTGATCAACGGCTTCATGATCCAGGGCGGCGGCTTCGAGCCCGGCATGACTCAGAAGCCGACCCGCGCCGAGATCAAGAACGAGGCCAACAACAAGCTCAAGAACGAGCAGTACACGATCGCGATGGCGCGCACCAGCGCCCCGCACTCGGCCACCGCCCAGTTCTTCATCAACGTGGCCGACAACGAGTTCCTGAACTTCAAGAGCGAGACCCCGAGCGGCTGGGGCTACGCCGTGTTCGGCAAGGTCGTCAAGGGCACCGAGATCGTCGACAAGATCCGCGGCGTCAAGACCGGCAACAAGGGCTACCACAGCGACGTGCCGGTCACCGATGTCGTGATCGAAAAGGCCGTTGCGCTCTGATCCCATCCCCGTCACCCCGGCGCACCGGGGTGAACTCGACGCCCCGGCCAGCTGGGGCGCGATCGATTTCATCTCCGACCTGCACCTGCAGGCCGCAGAGCCCGGCACGGCGCAGGCCTTTCGCGACTATCTGCGGGCCTGCGACGCCGATGCCCTCTTCATCCTCGGCGACCTGTTCGAGGTCTGGATCGGCGACGACCTGCTCGCCGCCACGGCCGCCGAACGCGCCGGCGACCCCGAATACGACTTCCTGGCCGGCATCTGCGCCGAACTGCGCGCCTTCTCGGCGACCCATGCGCTTCATGTACTGCACGGCAACCGCGACTTCCTGCTCGGCACGGGCTTCTGTGCCGCCAGCGGCGCGACCCTGATCGAAGACCCGACCTTGCTGCGCTGGCGCGACCAGCGCCTGCTGCTGAGCCATGGCGATGCGCTCTGCCTCGATGACCGCGACTACCTGGCCTTCCGCGCGCAGGTGCGCCAGGCCGGCTGGCAGCAGGCCTTCCTGGCCCGACCGCTGGCCGAGCGTGCGGCTCTGGCGCGCAGCCTGCGCACCCAGAGCGAGGCGCGCAAGCAGGATCCGGCCATGGAATGGGCTGACGTGGACCATCCGGCCGCGGTCGCCTGGCTGCGCGACAGCGGCGCCGACACCCTGGTGCACGGCCACACGCATCGGCCTGGCCAGCACTTGCTGGACGACGGCCTGCGGCGGCTGGTGCTGTCGGACTGGGATGCGCAAGCGCAACCGCCGCGCGCCGAGCTGCTGCGGCTCGATGCCGGTGGCTGGCGGCGCATCGCGCTGAAGGCCTGAGAGCGCGCCATGGCAGGCGATGGCGCCATCCGATGGCTGCACCGGCTGGGCAGCAAGCTGAGCGGCTGGCTGGGCCGCCCCAGGCTGCTGGCACCACCCCCGATTCCCGAGCCGCTCTGGCAGCAATCGCTCGCCGCCCTGCCCTGCCTGGCCCGCCTGAGCCCGGACGAACTGGAGCGGCTGCGGCAGCTCAGCGCCGGATTCCTGGCCCGCAAGCAGTTCCACGGCGCGCAGGGCCTGGTCATCAGCGACGAGATCGCGCTGGCGATCGCGCTGCAGGCCTGCCTGCCGCTGATCCACCTCGGCCCTGACGCACTCAACTGGTACGACGACTTCGTCGGCATCGTGGTGCAGCCCGACGAGGTGCTGGCGCCGCGCGAGGCGCTCGACGAGGCCGGGGTGCTGCACCACTGGCAGGAGCCGCTGATCGGCGAGGCGATGGCCGGCGGCCCGGTGATGCTGGCCTGGTCCCATGTGCGCGGCGACTCGGACAAGAGCGCGCAGGGCCACAACCTGGTGATCCACGAGTTCGCGCACAAGTTCGACCTGTGCGGCAAGCCGGCTGGCGCCGACGCCAACGGCTGTCCGCCGCTGCCGGCAGGCTTCCTGGGGCTGGGCCCGAGGGCTGCGCGCCAACGCTGGCAGCAGGATTGGAGCGCAGCCTATGCGGGCTTCCGGCAGCAGGTCGAGCTGCACGAGCGCTTCGGCCAGCCCGCGCCCTGGCTCGATGCCTACGCCGCAGAGGCGCCGGCCGAGTTCTTCGCCTGCGCCTGCGAGGCCTACTGGGTGGCGCGGGAACGCTTCGCGCTGGAGTTCCCGCCACTGGCGCCGCTGCTAGACGCCTTCTTCAAGCGGCCGCCACGCTGAATCGCGCAGCGGCCAGCCGCATCACTTGCGCAGCAGCACCTTGAGCGAGTTCTGCAGGCGGCGCGCAGCGCCGGCATCGTAGGCCGAACCCAGCACCTGCGCCACGTCCTGGGCCCAGGTCTGGGCCGGTGCCGGGTCGTTGCGGCGGGTCAGCAGCTTGAGCTGCAGCGCGCGGCGTGCATCGAGCTGCTCGGCCGGCGTCGGGACCTCGGCCGCCATCTCGAGGCGCAGCAGGCTTTCGGCGCCGACATCGGCTGCCGCAGCGGACTTGCCGACCGCCTGCACCCAGGCCGAGCGCGCGTTGCCGACGCGACCGCCCAGCGCCTGGGCGGCCGGGATGGCGGCGGCATCGCGCTTCTCCCAGGCGCCCAGCAGCTGGGTCAGCACTTCGCCATGGGCCTGGGCGGCGAGCTTGCGCAGGGCGGCCTCGGCATGCTCGACCGCCTCGCGCTGGGCGCGGAAGGCGGCGTCGCCCAGGCGCGGACCGCGCGGCTCGAAGCCGGCACGATCGCCGCGCTCGCCACGGCCGAAGCCTTCGCGGCGACCTTCGCGGCTGTCACGGCCACCACGCTCGTCGCGGCCGCCGGCGCGCGGGCCCTTGTCACCCGGGCGACCAGTTGCCGGCTGGGCCTTGACCATGCCGGGACGGTCGTCGCCGCGCACGGCGACCAGCTTCTTGGGCGCGGCCGGCTTGGCCGGGGCAGCCTCTGCCTCGTCTTCGGCCGGAGCCTCGGCAGCTGCTTCGGACACCGGCTCGGCTTCGGCCGGAGCCGCTGCTGCCGCCACCGCGGCGGCCTGGCCGCGGATTGCGTCCTGCAGCGCCTGCATGGCAGCGCGGATCTGCTGCGCATCGCCGCTGGCGTTGGCGGCCTCGAGTGCCTTCGAGGCGTCCAGCACCAGCTTGTCATGCGCGCTGAGGGCTGCGCTCGCCTTGCTGCGCTCGCTGCCCTTGCGCTCGAAGGCCTCGTCGATCGGCTTGCGGAACGCTTCCCAGAGCTTCTGTTCCTGCTTGCGCTCGAGCGGCACGGCATGGGCTTCCTGCTGCCAGCGCTGCTGCAGCGCCTTGACCGCGTCGATGCGCAGCGCGGGCGCGGCGCCGAGCAGCTTGGCCTCCTCGATCAGCGCGTGGCGACGCGCGATGCTGTCGGACTGGGCCGCGTCCAGACGGGCATGGGCGGCCTGGATGGCAGCCTTCCAGATCGGCTGCAGCTCGGCATACAGCTTCTCGCTCACATGGCCGGACTGGCGCCAGCGCTCGGAGAAGGCGTGCAGCTCGCGCAGCTGGG
>CAZJQH010000152.1:0-5417 GCA_964547895.1 uncultured Chitinophaga sp.
AGTGAGCGGGGATGCGGCCCTTGGTGCCAGTCGACAGCAGTGCGCGGACGGCGCGCGCGCGGGCAGTGAGCTTGCGCGCCCCATGCCGGATGGCACGCATCGAGGTAGCGCGGGCGCGGGTGGACATCAGGCCAGCTCGGTGATCGCCAGAGAGCCAGTGCCGGTGGTGCTGCTGCCCCACGGCGGGATAGCGATGGCGGCGATGTTGGCGCCGGCCGGGACCGACAGATCCAGGCGCTCGTCCTGGTCAAGGAAGTGCGACGTGGTAGCGCTGGCCGTCTGCGCGCCGACGCCGACCTCATACCGCATAGGGCAGCCGCGGGCACGGATCGTGATTCGACGGCAGGTGCTGGTCAGAGCCTGGTTGGCGGTGGTCCCGCTGACCGAGAGCTGCCGTGCCACCGTGGGCTGGCCGAGGGTGTTGACCAGTGACCAGCCATCACCGCCGGATGCGGTGCCCTGCGTCACCTCAACAGTGGCCGAGGTGCCATCAATGCTTTGCCATCGGTAGATGGTGTTGCCCTTGGCGTTGCGCAGCACGACCAGACCCGATGCCAAACGCGCAAACGGCACGTCCACCACGATGGTGTAGGTGTTGTCGGCGTTCTTCTCGAACAGGCGGGCGCGGCCGGTCTTGACCTTGAACGTAAAGTCGCCGGCCTCCGGCACCGTGAAGTCGGTGTTTTCGGTAGTGGAAATGACTGGCACGATGGGGCTCCGCGTCGTCAGTTGCTGTCGGGTTGGGTCTGCTGCGATGCGGCAGACTTGGGCGGCCGGCCGCGCCGCTTGGGCGCCGTCGCAGCAGGCGCGTCCTGCGCCGCTTCAGGCTGCGCCGTGTCGGGCTGTTCGCCCACGGCATCGGCGGTTTGCGCGGGCTGCGCGGGCTGGCTGTCGGCGCTGGCCATCGGCTCGGCGGCCGGGAATTCGACTTCAGCACCCACCGCGTACACGGCATGCCCCAGCGCGACCATGCGCACGGTGTCGGCGTTGGCGTCGTACTCCTGGCCTGCCAGGTACTTGGGCTTGCCGCCGTCGAAGTAGGTGTTGAGGATGCGAACTCGGGGCATGGCGTTCTTGCGTGCGTGCGCTGAAAAGGGCTCGGCCGAAGTGACCGAGCCCCAGGGTCAGGCGATCAGGCCGACCATCAGGCCCTGATCTGCAGCACGCTGGCCAGATCGTTGTCCGAGCCCGGGCCGAAGCGCGCGTTCACGCCGATGGCCACCGCAGCGGCCGGGCCGCCCGTGGCGCCGCCGGTCACCAGGCCGAAGCAGATGTAGCGCTCGCCGCCGGTGAGATCCTGCGCGGCCACGTTGATGACGACCTGGGTGTTGTCGTTCGCGCTGGCACTGCCGGCCAGTTGCGTGGCCGACTTCAGCGCCACCTTGCTGGTGCCGTTGGCGGCGCAGGTGTACGCCTTGAAGTCAATGGTCTCGTTGGCCATGTTGCCCAGCAGGGCGATGCCGACGACCTGATGGAACAGGCTCATGTCGATCACGTCGGTGAAAACCTCGGTGTTCGCCACGGTGCCCGGGTCGATGGTGCCCAGGATGGGCAGATTGCGCGCGGCAATGGTGTTCATGGTCATGGTGTGTGCTCCATGCAATGCGAAAGGGGTGGGTGTGCCGGCGGCGCAGGGGCCGCCGGCATGGCTTCAGCGGCCGATCAGCGCGCTTCCAGCGTGACGAACGGCGACAGGGTGACGCTGCCGTTTTGCGGGTTGATGGGGGCCGCCAGCTTCGGGGCGCCATCCACGCGGAACGTGGCGCGGAAGGCCACGGCGTCGGCGTCAAAGTACAGGTGCATCGAGGTGGCGGTCTGGATGCCGCCGGCCTTGGTGATGGCCCGGTACTGGCGCAGGTCAGCCAGCATGATGTCGCCCGCGGTGCCGATGCTCTTGGCGTGCTGCGTCACCATCACGGGGCGGCCCAGCAGCGTGCCGTAGGGCGAGCCCGAGATGGCGCCGTTCGGCGAGCTGACCGGCAGCCAGATCGGCGTGTCACCGATCTTCATGACGAACAACTGCGGCAGCGCGTCGTTGTTCACCATCCAGACCGCGTTGCGGTAGGAGCCGGCCGGCAGGCGCGACACCATCTTGACCACGTTCTCGGCCACGATGGTGCCGTTGGCCTGGCCCGACTCCTTCGACTGCGAGACGGCGCACGCCGAGGCGAACGCGCCCAGCGGCTGCTCGCCGGCCGCGCCCCACAGGATGGCCTCGTCGGTCTTCCAGCGGATCGAGCGGGCGCAGGCCGGCTCAAAGTAGGCGCCCAGGGCCACGCCATCGGCCATCAGCTCCTCGGTCATCGGCACCAGCGCCATCAGCTTGCGCAGGCGGTACTCCGACCGGCCGACCTTGGGCTTGGTGGCGGTGGCCGCGGTGGCTTCGCCTTCCCAATAGGCCCGCACGCCGTCCGCGCCCCAGGGCGTGGTCTCGTCCTTGGGCAGCGCCATCGTGTTGGACGTGATGGGCATGTTGTCGGTCATGGGCAGCAGCGCATCCTCCTCCAGCGAGAGCTGGAAGATCTGCGTGCCGAAGCCGGGCGGGACCAGATAGCCGCCGTCCTCGCCCGAGCTTTCGCTGCCGTAGGTGGTGGGCGCCGCGGCGTTGATGCCGCCACCCACCAGCGCGGACAGGCGCTGGTCGGCCATGCGGCCCTGGCGCGCGGCCACGGTGGCGCCGCGCACGGCCATCAGGTAGTCGCCCATGCTGCGGAAGCCGCGGTTCGGATCGGCATCGGCGTTGTTGGCCACGGCGATGCGTGCGCCAGCCGGCAGGGTGACGGCGCCCTCGCTGCGGCCGGCGGCGGCCGGAGCCGGCTCGACCGGCGCGAGGCCAGCGGCGGCGGCTTCGGCTTCCATGGCCATGCTGATGCGTGCCTTCAGGCTTTCGGCCTTGGCCTTGTGCCCGTCATAAGCGGCCTGCTCGTCGGCCGTCAGGTCGCGCTCGCCGAGCAGTGCGGCGATCTTGGTCATGCCGTCCACCTCGGCGGCGTGCTGCCGCTGCAGGGCCAGGACAGCCGGACCCCAGGCCAGGAAAGCGGCGCTCGGGTCGCTGAAGAAGGCGAACAGATGGGCGGCCAGTTCGGGCGACGCCAGGACGGCGCCGGCCGACAGCACGGCCACGAGGCCGGCCGCGAGGGTGAGGGTGGAACGCTTGGTGGTCATGGTGATGATCTCCAGAAACGACAAAGCCGCCCGGAGGCGGCTCAGAAACGAAAAACCCGCCGGGCGGCGGGTTGCGGGTGGTGCACTGAGGCCCGAAGGGGCCGCGCTGTCAGGCCAACGGGCCTTGTGGCGGGTGGGCCGTGCGCAGCCCGAAAACAGTGAGGTGGTTTACAGCGAGGCCCCGGCAATCTCGGCCTGCGCCTGTGCGAACGCGGCGGCGCGGGTGTTGCGCGGCTTGTCGTTGCGGCGCATCTTGGCGACCACCTCGTCAAAGGTGGCCACGCCATCGACCATGTTGGCCTTGAGCGCGGCATCGGCCATCAGCACCCTGCCCTCGCCCATGCCGTTGCGCACCTGCTCGACCGGCACGCCCCGGCCACGGGCCACGGCTTGGGTGAACATGCGGTAATAGGTGTCCACCCGGGCCTGGGTTTCGGCCCGGGCCTCGTCGCCCAGCGGCTCGAAGGGGTTGCCTTCTACCTTGTACTTGCCGGCGCTGACCAGCGTGACTTCCACGCCCTGATCGGCCAGCGCCTTGGCCACGTTCTCGTGCGCCGTGTAGACGCCGATGCTGCCGACCATGCCGCCCGGGGTGACGTAGGCTTCCGAGGCTTGCGACAGCAGCCAGTACCCTGCCGAGGCGGCCATGCTGTCGGCGATGCCGACGATGGGCTTCTGCGCGCGGGCCGCGCGGATCTTGTCGCCAAGCTCCTGGATGCCGAAGACGGAGCCGCCCGGGGTGTCGAAGCTCATGAGGATCTGCCCGACCGAGGGGTCGGCCAGCGCGGCATCCAGCGCGGCACCGATTTCCTGCGCGCCGGTGCCGCCCTCGCACATGCCGAGCTGCGCGGCGCGCTGCACGATGGTGCCGTGCACGTTGATGAGGGCGATGGCGCCGCCGGCTGCGGCACGCTGACCATCGGCGCGCGCCGCCACCGGCTCGGCCGGACCTTGCGCGGCTGCAGCCCCCACCGCATAGCCGGCCTTGGCGGCATAGGCGCGCGCCAGGATGGCGGCATAGGTGCTCATGGCGCCGGGCTCCATGGCCCAGGGGGTGCGCAAGCAGTAGGCGAGGAAGTAAGGGAGCTTCATGGTGCGGTGTCCTCCAGCGCCAGGCGCGTGAGTGCTTCGGCGTACTGGTCTTCGGCCAGGCCGGCAGGCTGAGAATGGAGCCATTGCGCCGCTTGTTCGGGCGCGATGCCCAGCGCTTCGGCCAGCAGATCGGGTGCCGTTGCCTGCCCGGCTGCCAGGCGGCGAGCCATGCGGCGGGCGTTGCCGGAAATCACCGAGCGCCAGCGCGCGGCCATCGCGGCGCCGGCCAGCGCGACGTTTTCTCGGCGGCTGGTGGCGGCGCGGGCGCGGCTGCCGTTGGCCGGCTGATCGTCCGGGCTGTCGTCCTCGCCGTCGTCGGGCGAGTCTTCCATTTCGGCCTGATCTTCGGCGTCGTCGTCCGGGCTGTCCTCAACCTCCACCGACGCCGCAGCAGGCGAGGCGGTCAGCATGACGGCGCCGTTTTCGTCCTCGCGCACCATGTTGACCGGGCGCATCGTGTAATCCAGCCAAGGCAGGGGCTGATCGCCCTCGCGCTCGCGCACCTCGTTGGGCTTCATGCTGCCCCACTGCGTGCGCGAGGCGTAATACGCGGCGCGCGCCTGCGCATCGCCGCGCATCATGCGGTCCATGTCGAACTCGGGCTCCAGCAGTTCTTCGCCGCCGGGCAGGCCATGGCCGAGCAAGCTGTACTCAATGCTGGCCTCCCACGCCTCGGCGTAGGGCAGCATGGTGTCGGTCCAGAACTCGATCGACTGGTGCTCGATGTTGTTGTTCGTGGCGCGCGACAGGTCGCCGATCTTGTGCAGCGGCACATTGAACAGGCGCGCGATGTCGGCGGTCTTCAGATTGCGGCCTTCAATCAACTGCGCGTCGGTGTTCTTCAGGCCCAGCTCGTGGTACTTCATGCCGCGTTCCAGCACCGCGACCTTGCCCCGGTTGGCGCCGCTGTGCAGCCGCTGCCAACTGTCGCGCCACTTGCGCTTGGTGTCCTCGTCCTTCCAAAAGCCGGGGTTCTCGATCCAGCCCGGCGGCCGGGCATCGTTGGCGAAGAAGCGCGCCGAATACGCCTGCATCGCCAGGCCTTCGCCGATCGACTCGCGGCCCATCTCGATCGGGCTCAGGCCCATCAAGCCGTCATCGCTCAGGCCCCGCAGGTGCCAGATTTCGCCGCGGGTGTAGTAGTGCTTGACGTTGGCCTG
>CAZJQH010000153.1:0-1850 GCA_964547895.1 uncultured Chitinophaga sp.
GGCCCGCCGCATCACGCTCGACTGTCTTGGCCCGGCTCAGGATCCAGCGGTAGCTCCCGTCCTTGCAGCGCAGCTGGAACTCGACTTCATAGCCGCCTTGGCTGGCCAGTAGTTCGCGTTCCAGTTTCGGCAGACGGGCGCGCTCCGGCTCCTGCAGCAGGTTGACGAACAGCCCTTGCAGGTTGTTGTCCAGCTCGTCCTGATCGTAGCCCAGCATGGCGCGGTAGGCGGCGTTGACGAAGGCCTGGTCGTTGCGGAGGTCCCAGTCCCAGAGGCCGTCGTGCGTGGCCTCCAGCGCGAAGCTCAGGCGTTCCTCGCTGATGCGGACCTTCTCGTTCGCCTCGGCGAGCTCCCGGGTGCGCTCGGCCACGCGCTGCTCAAGGTGGGCCTGGTATTTGGCCAGCTCGTTCGCGTTTTGCCGCTCCTGCGTGATGTCTCGGCCCACGGTGTAGAGCATGTCCGCTTCCGCGTTGTGGAAGCTGTTCCAGGCGATCCAGTGGTAGGCGCCTTGCTGGTCGCGGCAGCGGTTGACGAATTCCTTGGCTGCGGGACCGTTGGCGAGCGCGCGCCTGATTTCCGCCAGGCTGGCTTCGATGTCATCGGGATGGATGATCGCGCTGAATGAACGTCCGAGCAATTCCTGCAGCGAGTAGCCGAGCAGGGTGGTGAAGGCGGCGTTGGCCAGCGCCAGGCGACCGTCAGGCTCCAGCGCCGCCATCAGCTCGGAGGAGGACTCGAAGAAACGCAGGTAGCGCTCGCGCTCGAGTTCGGCCTGGCGGCGTTGTGTCGCGTCGACGCACATGCCTGAAATCTGCACCGGCTTGCCATCGGCATCGTAGCTGGCATGGCCCGAGGCATCGATCCAGCGCAGCTCGCCGGATGGCAGCACGATGCGGTAGCCGTGGACGAAGGGCTGATTGCTCTTGATCGCTTCGGCCAGGCGCTCCTCGGCGAGCTGCCGGTCCTCGGGGTGCAGTCGCGAGACCCAGGCTTCGTAGCCGCCGTGGTCCACCCTGGGGTCGAGGCCGAACAGGCGCATCATCTCGTCGGACCAGTGGTGGGTATTGGCCTGGATGTTCCAGCTCCAGGCGCCGGCGCGCGCGGCATGTTCGGCCAGCGACAGCAGTTCATGAGCCTGGCGCAGTTCCAGCTCGTGCCGCTCTTGCTGTGCCAGCTGGCGCCGCTGGTCGCGCTGGGCCCAGATCCGGGCCAGCGCGGCCAGGGCTCCCAGGGCGAATGCGGTGCCCAGTGCGATCCACCAGGCGCTGCGGCGCGCGGGCGCATAGACCTCGTCGAGATCGATCTCGGTGACCATCCACCAGTCGGTGCCCGCGATGCGCTGGCCGATGGCCAGTACGCGGACGTTGCGATAGTCGTCGCCTTCCAGCACCTGGCCTGGCGCCAGCTCTCCGCGTTCCAGTCGGGTTACCGGCCGCGTGGGCTCGGACAGGGGCAGGCGCAGTTGGCCGTCCGCCTGATCGGGCTGCTTGCGCAGCTGGTTCATGAGCACCAGCTGGTCCCCCTCGCGGCGCCACAGGTTGGTCTCGCCGCTGTCGGTCGGCACCGGCCATTGCCGCAAGGTCGGGAACAGCCAGCGGGTGGCATCGGTGCGCAGAACCACCGCCCCTTTGACGGGCTGGCCGGTATGCAGCAGCGGGATCACGATGTCCACCCGTTGTGGGATGGCCTCGTCCGGCTGCTGGTATACGCCTGTCAGCACCGGCTTGCCCTGGGCGAATGCCGTCTGCGCCGCGGCCTGCAATTCGGGTGCGGTGGCGCGGCTTTGCGGGTGCTCGAGCTCGACCGCTGCACCGCTGGCGTCCAGCAGCAGCACGCTGTCGCTGTTGTGG
>CAZJQH010000153.1:1950-5415 GCA_964547895.1 uncultured Chitinophaga sp.
GCAGCCTTGTCCTCATCACTTGCCTCTTGCTGCATGTGGTTCTCCAGCCTGCTGGCGCAATGTCGTGGTCTTGACTTGAAGCCATGCTAGACGGGCTGCATCCGGTCGTCAATTTGAAATTTTCGGGCCGGCTGCTGCAAGATGGGTGGCGACAGCGCCTGCCGGGCACTCTGCTTGCCCAAGGCCTGGCTCGGTCTGGAGGGCTGGCGCTCTGCAGCGCCGCCGCTTCAATGGCGGACGATGCTCTGCTCGGACTTGCGCACGACGTCGCCCACCTGGAAGCCGGGGTCCTGGGCGAACTCGTAGTGCAGGGTTTCTCCACCGGGGTAGCTGACCGTGACATCCCAGACCTTCTGCGTCTTGAGCTTTTGCTCGAGCTGCTTGCCCGCGTAGGCGCCGCCCGCCGCTCCTGCCAGCGTAGCCAGATCCTTGCCCAGGCCGCCTCCGACCTGCCGTCCCAGCAGGGCGCCGGCAGCGCCGCCGGCAATCATGCCCACCGCACTGCCTTCGCCTTCGCGCTCGAGCAAGCGGACCGCGCTGACCTTGCCGCAATCCTGGCAGAGTGCCTTGGGCTGGGCGTTCTGGGCGGGTGCCAGGCTGGCCTTGCTGGCCGCGTCCTGGCGCGCCTGGGCTTGCGCCAGCGCCCGGTCATATTCGGTCTTCGCATCGCGCTTGCACTGCATGCGGCCAGCCGCCTCCGGCTCGTCGCCGCAGATCCTCAGGTCCGACTGGTAGCGCGACTGTGCCGCCTTGGCATCGGCGGCGTACTGGGCCTTGGGCGTCAGCGCCTGCTGTGACGCTGCTTCGGCCTGCGCCAGGGCGGTGCCCCCCATCGCGATCACGGCGACGGCCCAGGAGATCAATGACTTGTGCATGTGGTTTGCCTTTCGTTTGGGATAAAGCCTGTCGGCTCAGCCAGCGGACTCCGCGGTTGCCGGATTGTTGTCGGGGTAGCCGGAACGATTCAGTGTACGGTACCTGAAGTTGTAAGCCTATGTTTCACTTCTGGCACTGCTTGATCTGGTTGGCTGCCATAGGGGGCTGTGTGTAAATGACCTTGGGTTATCGGTTTCATTTGCTTACGGACAGGAGGCTGGCTTCGCAGACGATCGGCTTCCCAATCACCAACCGGAGGAAGTCTTCATGTTCCAGCGTTCAAAATTCGCGCCAAGGTCCCTGGCTGTCGTGTCGGCTGCCACGCTGTTGCTGGCGGCCTGTGGCGGCGGGGGCGGTTCGGACGCTCCCACTGGCAGCTTGAAGCTGGCTTTGGTCGATGCGCCGGCCTGCGGCTACGACCATGTCTACGTCACGGTGGAGTCGGTCAAGGTCCACCAGAGCGCCAGTGCTGGCGAGAATGATCCGGGCTGGTACACGATCACGCTGCCTGGCCTGCCCAAGCGCATCGACCTGCTGGAACTGCGCAATGGCCTGCTCCAGGAACTGGGTCAGACGGCGCTGCCCGCTGGCCGCTACACCCAGATGCGATTGATCCTGTCTTCCAACAGCAGCACGCCTTACGCCAATGCAGTGACACCAACGGGAGGGTTGGAGACCGAGCTGACGACCCCGAGTGCCCAGCAGTCCGGGCTCAAGCTCAATGTCGACATCGAGATCGAGGCCGGCAAGCTGGCCGACTTCGTGCTCGACTTCGACGCCTGCAAGTCCGTCGTCAAGGCTGGCAATTCGGGCAAGTACAACCTCAAGCCGGTGATTGCGGTGCTGCCGCGCGTCATTGATGGCATGGCCGTGGACGGCTACCTGGCCAACTATTCACCCTATGCCAGTGTCTCGCTGCAGCTCAACGGGGTTGTCGTGCGCAGCACGGTACCCGATCCGCTCCGGCAAGGCTATTTCGCGCTGCCCTATCTGCCCGGCAGCGGCACGAACTACGACCTCGTGATCACCGATCCAGTCAGTGGCACACGCGTGGTGACGGCTGTTCCGGTCAGCCCGACCGCGGTCACTGAAGTCAGCACGGCCGCACAGCCGATCACCTTGTCCGCGAGCAGCTCTCAAGGCTTGAGCGCCAGCGCCACGGCGGGCAATGCGATTCCGGACGCGATCATCTCGGTCCATCAGGATCTTGGCGGCGGCAAGGAAATCGAACTTGCCAGCCTTCCGGTGGACAGCGAGCTGGGCACCGCTTCGTTCCGCCTGGCGACCGCGCCGGTGCAGCTCGCGAGCTATCCGCTCAGCCAGCCTCAGCAATGGACCAGCTACAACGCCAGCGCGGCCCAGTTCAGCGTGCGCAGCAGCGTGCCGGGCACCGCGCCCCAGTCGCAGACGGTCAATCTGGGCAGCGAACCGGCCAGCGTCAACTTCAGCTACTGAAGCCATCACGATTTTTCAATTCTTCCGGAGCATTCCATGTCAATCAAGCAATTCCTGTCGCGCGGCCTGATCACCACCTTGAGCGTCCTCATGCTGGCACAAGCACCCCTGGCCAGGGCCGAGATCGTCGACACCGCGGCCATCGCGCCGCAGGACCAGGCCGCGCAGGACCGCGCCAAGGTGGATGCCTTCATCGAGCGCGCCAACGTCAAGGAGCGGCTGGTCGCCATGGGCGTGAGCGGACTGGTGGCCAAGCAGCGGGTCGAGTCTCTCAGCGAGGCCGAGGTCCATGCCCTCGCGCAGCGCATCGATACCTTGCCGGCCGGCGGCGCCCTGAGCAACACCGACCTGATCCTGGTGCTGCTGATCGCCATCCTGGTCGCGATTGCGCTCTGATCCCGCGATGAAGTGCTTCCAGTCCTGGGGCCTGCGGGCCCTGCTGGCCGCCTCGGTCTGGCTGACCGGCTGCGCCTCGCTGCCTCATCCGGGCTACGGCTCGGCCCTGCCGCAGGCCTTGCCCGAGCGGGTCGAGCTGGTGGAAGTGCCTTTCCATCCCCAGCAGGACTACCAATGCGGACCGGCTGCGCTGGCTACCGTGCTGGGCAGCGCAGGGGTCGCGCGCACGCCTGAGCAGCTGGTCGATGAGGTCTACTTGCCGCAGCGCCAGGGCAGCCTGCAGCTGGAAATGCTCGGGGCCACCCGGCGCGCCGGCCTGCTGCCCTACCGGCTGGAGGCGACGCCGCAGGCCTTGCTGGCCGAGCTTGCGGCCGGACATCCGGTCGTGGTGCTGCAGAACCTGCGCTTTGCAGCCTTTCCCTTGCCCCAGTGGCACTACGCGGTGGTGGTCGGCTACGACCTGACCGAGCGCCACTTCGTGCTGAGATCAGGCCAGGACAAGCGGCTGCTGATGGGCTTCGAGGAGTTCGACCGCAGCTGGGTCCGGGCCGATCGCTGGGCCTTCGTAGCCTTGCCGCCCGATCGGCTGCCGGCGACTGCGCGCGAGCGGGATTTCGTGGCAGCGGCGACGGTGCTCGAGCGCGCATCGCCCGCGGCGGCGGCGCAGGCCTATCGCACTGCGCTTAATGCCTGGCCTGGCCAGCTGGTCGCGCGGCTCGCCCTCGGCAACCAGGCCTA
>CAZJQH010000154.1:0-5401 GCA_964547895.1 uncultured Chitinophaga sp.
GTACTTGGCTACGAACCAAGGGGTCGTGGGTTCGAATCCTGCCAGCCGCACCAAAGCAAAGACCTTTCGCCTGGAGGCCTCAGCTTCCGGCGCGATGCGGCTGTAGCTCAGTTGGATAGAGTACTTGGCTACGAACCAAGGGGTCGTGGGTTCGAATCCTGCCAGCCGCACCAGATCAAACCTGCAGCGCAAGCTGCAGGTTTTTTTTCGCCTCTACACTTCTGTCCATGAGCAAGGCCTTCACCCGCGAAACCGACGCCGATGACGACGAGGATCTCGGCATGCCCAGGCTGCCCGCCGGCGGCAAGAACTACATCACCCAGGCCGGGCATGACCGCCTGCGCGCTGAGCTGCTGAATCTGCTCGACGTCGAGCGCCCCAGGATGGTCGAGATCGTGCACTGGGCTGCCAGCAACGGCGACCGCTCGGAGAACGGCGACTACCTCTACGGCAAGAAGCGGCTGCGCGAGATCGACCGCCGCATCCGCTTCCTGACGCGCCGGCTCGACATCGCGGTGGTGGTCGATCCTTCGCTGCACCATGGCAGCGACCAGGTCTATTTCGGTGCCAGCGTGAGCTATGCGCGCGAGGATGGCAGCGAGCTCACCGTGACCATCATGGGCATCGACGAGGCCGACAGCGCCCGGGGCCAGATCAGCTGGATCTCGCCGGTGGCGCAGGCGCTGCTCAAGGCGCGCGAGGGCGACGAGGTGAGGCTGCGCACCCCGGCGGGCTGGGAGACGCTCGAGATCCTGCAGGTCTCCTACCCGGCGCCGGCGGCCTGAAGCCGCCGGTTTTCGCCTGCCCAGCCTCAGTGCTGGTGTGTGGCCGCCCGGCCCGGGTCCTCGCGGTGGACCCGCATCACCGTCGGTGTGCGCTTGAGGCTGCGCAGCACATGGGCCAGGTGCACCCGGTCGCGCACCGCGATGGTGAAGCGGATATCGAAGGCGGCCTGCACCGGCTCCTCGCTCATCTGCAGATGGGTGATGTCAGCCTCTGCAGCGGCCAGCGCGGCCGCGACCTTGGCGAGCGCGCCCTTGATGTTGTTGAGCGTCACGATCAGGCAGGTGTCGAAGCTGCGCACCGGTTCGTCTGACCATTCGACCGCGGTGAAGCGCTCGCTGTCGCGCAGCAGCTGCTTCTGGATCACAGGGCAGTCATCGGTGTGCACCACCAGGCCCTCGCCGCGCCCGAGGTAGCCGATGATGGCGTCGCCCGGGATCGGGTGGCAGCAGTTCGCATAGCGCACCGAGGCGCCTTCGCCGCCGTCGAGCGCCAGCACGCCCTGGCTGAGCTTGTCGTGGTTGCCGGCGTAGCGCTCCTGGGTCATCAGCAGCACGTCGGGCTTGTGCCCCGCCTCGTTCAGCAGTCTGGCCAGCTTGATCGCGACCATCGAGGCGATGCGCTTGCCCAGGCCGATGTCGGCCAGCAGCTCGTCGCGCGTCTTGTTGCCGCTGAAGCGCAGCAGCTTTTCCCACAGGCCGTGCGGCTGGCGGTCGGACTCGGGCAGGGCGGCGATGCCCTCGGCGCGCAGTGCCTGCAGCAGCAGCCGCTCGCCGAGCTCGCGCGACTCCTTGAGCTCCAGCGTCTTGAGGTGATGCCGGATCTTGGAGCGGGCCCGGCCGGTGCGCACGAAGCTGAGCCAGACCGGGTTCGGGCGGGCGTGCGGCGAGGTCGTGATCTCGACCACGTCGCCGTTCTTGAGCTCGGTGTGCAGCGGCGACTGCTCGCGGTTGACCGTGGCGCCGATGGCGTGCGAGCCGATGTCGGTGTGGATCGCATAGGCGAAGTCGATCACGGTCGCGCCGCGCGGCATCGCCATGATGCGGCCCTTGGGCGTGAAGACGTAGATCGCCTCCGGGAACAGGTCGATCTTGACATGGTCCCAGAACTCGGCGGCGTCGTGGGTTTCCTGCTGGATGTCGAGCAGTGACTGCAGCCACTGGGTGTTGAGGTCCTGCGCGGCCGGGCTGTCGGGCGCGCTGGCCTTGTAGAGCCAGTGCGCCGCCACGCCAGACTCGGCCACCACGTCCATCGTCGGCGTGCGCAGCTGGAACTCGATGTTGGTGCCGAAGGGGCCGACCAGCGTGGTGTGCAGCGACTGGTAGCCGTTGGCCTTCGGAATCGCGATGTAGTCACGGAACTTGCCCGGCAGCGGCTTGTAGAGCTGGTGCAGCACGCCCAAGGCGCTGTAGCAGTCCAGCAGCTCGGGCAGGATGATGCGGAATCCGTACAGGTCGGTGACCTGGGCGAAGCTCAGGTGCTTGAGCCGCATCTTGCGGTAGATCGAGAACAGCGTCTTCTCGCGGCCGCGGATGCGGACCTCGATCGAATGGCGGCCGAAGGCGTTCTCGACCTCGGCCTGCACGCGCGAGATCAGGTCCTTGCGCCGGTTGCGCGACTTGGTCAGCGCCTTGCTCAGGATGGCGTAGCGCCAGGGGAAGAGGTGCTTGAAGGCCAGGTCCTGCAGCTCGCGGTAGCAATGGTTCAGGCCCAGGCGGTGCGCGATCGGCGCGTAGATCTCGAGCGTCTCGGTCGAGATGCGGGCCCACTTGCTGCGCGGCATGTCGCCCATGGTGCGCATGTTGTGGCTGCGGTCGGCCAGCTTGATCAGGATCACCCGCACGTCGCGCGCCATCGCGAGCAGCATCTTGCGGAAGGACTCGGCCTGGTTGTGCTCGCGCGAGTGGAACTCGAGCTTCTCGAGCTTGGTCAGTCCGTCGACCAGTTCCGCCACCTGGCTGCCGAAGCGCTCGAGCAGGTCGGCCTTGCCGATGCCGCAGTCCTCCATCACGTCGTGCAGCAGCGCGGCCGACAGGGCCTGCGCGTCGAGCTTCCATTCGGTGCAGATCTGGGCGACCGCGATCGGATGCGTGATGTAGGGATCGCCGTTCTTGCGCATCTGGCCCAGATGGGCCTCGTCGGCCAGGCGGTAGGCGCGACGGACCTGTTCGACGTCGCCCGGGCTGAGGTAGTCGAGACAGGCCTCCAGTGCGGCAAAACTGGCAGCAGAGGCTCGGGCAGCGGCCTGCGCGGGGCTCAGGCTCGGGGTTGAAGTCGCATCCTGATTCATGCCCTTACTTTAGCTGGAATGGCGCGACATTGATGCGGTTTCGAGCGTTTGCGTCATATTGGCACGGGAAAAGAAAAAGGCACCGCATTGCGGTGCCTTGATCGTGGCGGCAAGGCCGGATCAGGCCGGAACCTTCTTGAGCATTTCCAGGCCGACTTCGCCGGCGGCGATCTCGCGCAGGGCGGTCACGCAGGGCTTGTTCTTGCCGGACTCGACCTTGGGGCTGTGGCCCTGGTGCAGCATGCGGGCGCGATAGGTGGCGGCCAGCACGAGCTGGAAACGGTTCGGGATCTTCTCCAGACAGTCTTCGACGGTGATGCGTGCCATGAGGGACTCCGGGTGCGGCGCGGGGCCGGTGCAATTAGAGGATATCGAGAGCGCGGAAGGTGTCGGCGCGAAGGCGTCGCTGCACGGCCACCTTGAGCCGCTGGGCCTGCGCTATGGTCTTCAGGTCGGAGAGCGCGCGCTCGAAAAGGTCATTGATTATAACGAAGTCGAAGCGATCGACCTGCGCGACCTCCTCGGCGGCGTTCTTCATGCGCAGCGCGATCGTCTCCTCGCTGTCCTCGTTGCGGCGCTGCAGTCGTGCGCGCAGCTCGGGCCAGCTCGGCGGCAGCACGAAGATCAGCACCGCGCCGGGGAACTGGCGCTTGATCTGCAGCGCGCCCTGAAAGTCGATCTCGAGCACGATGTCGGCGCCGGCGGCGATCCGGTTCTCGATCTCCTGGCGCGAGGTGCCGTAGCGATTGCCATGCACCTGGGCCCATTCGACGAAGGCGTCGGCCGCGATCATGCGCGCGAACTCGTCCTGGCTGACGAAGTGGTATTCGCGCCCGTCGACCTCCTGGCCACGCGGCGCGCGGGTGGTGTGCGATACCGAGAGCTCGAGCTGCGGGTCGGCTTCGCGCCAGGCCTTGACCAGGCTGGACTTGCCGGTGCCGCTGGCGGCGGCGACGACGTAGAGATTGCCGGGGTATTCCATCTTGTCTGCTTCGTTCATTCGAGGTTCTGCACCTGCTCGCGCATCTGCTCGATCAGCACCTTCATGTCGACCGAGATCCGGGTCAGCTCCAGGCTGGACGACTTGCTGCCCAGGGTGTTGGCCTCGCGATGCAGTTCCTGGATGAAGAAGTCGAGCCGCTTGCCGACCTCGCCGCCCTTGCGGATCAGGCGCTCGATCTCGTCGAGGTGCGACTGCAGCCGGGTCAGTTCCTCGGCGACGTCGATGCGGATCGCAAACGCGGTGGCCTCGGCCAGCGCGCGCTCCTGCGCGGCCTGGGCGGCGGCATCGGCCTGCGCGGCGCCGAGCGCCTCGTTCCAGCGCTCGAGGAAGCGCTGGCGCTGCAGCTCGACCAGCTGCGGCACCATCGGCTGGGCCTGCTGGCTGAGTTCGCGCAGCTGGGCGACGCGGTCGAGCAGCATGGTGACCAGGCGGGCGCCCTCGCGCTCGCGCGAGGCGCTGAACTCGGCCAGCGTCGACTGGGCGAGTTCCAGCAGGGCCTCGGACAGGCCGGCCGGGGCAGGGGCGCTGCGGCCGAGCGCGGCCATCACCTCGGCGACCGAGAGCGGGCGCGACTGCGGCATCCAGGCCAGCACCTGGTCCTGCACGCCGATGAGCTTCTGCAGCTCGGCCATGCCGGGCTGGCGCAGGCCTTGTTCGCTGCGGCCCTCGATCCAGGCCCGTACCTCGACCTTGCCGCGCTTGACGCGCGCGCTGATCAGTTCGCGCAGCGCGGGCTCGGCCGGGCGCAGCTCGTCGGACAGGCGGAAGCCCAGGTCGAGGAAGCGGCTGTTGACCGAGCGGATTTCCATTCCCAGCACAGGGGTGCCAGCGGTGGGGGGGGTGTCGGGACCGGGGGGCTGGCTCTGGGCCGTGGCATAGCCGGTCATGCTGTAAACTGGCATTTCAAATCTCGCAGTCTGGATGCAACGGCATAAGGTTGCAGATCGCCGGATTATCGCAAAGACAGGGCCGTCGGCGTGGCTCCGTCAGGCCGGGCCAGGCTGCCGCGGTCGAGCGGCCGACATCACCGTGCGATCGCCACGGTCGACATTCAACATTACCCGACATGACAGAACAGAAGCTTTCCGCACCACGCGCCGATGGCCGCGCCCCCGATGCCCTGCGCAATGTGCGCATCACCCGCGGCTACACCCTGCATGCCGAGGGCTCGGTGCTGGTCGAGTTCGGCAATACCCGGGTCCTGTGCACCGCCTCGGTCGAGGAGAAGGTGCCGCCGCACCAGAAGGGCAGCGGCGAGGGCTGGGTCACGGCCGAGTACGGCATGCTGCCGCGCGCCACCCACAGCCGCAGCAGCCGCGAGGCCG
>CAZJQH010000155.1:0-5342 GCA_964547895.1 uncultured Chitinophaga sp.
CCGGTCGAGATCTTCCAGGAATTCATGCCCGAGCCGGGCGAGAAGGCCGAGCCGATCGCGATGGGCCGCCAGACCATCTGGGGTGGCGCCGGCAAGCCGCCGAGCCGCGAGGTGATGGCCGCCGCCGCCAAGGCCGCGCGCGCCGAGATGATGGAGCGCATCCGCGACAAGAAGTCGACGGAGAAGGCACCCAAGCAGGGCAAGGCCAAGCCGGCACCGGCCGCAGCCGAGGGTGACGGCGAGGGCGATGCCCAGCCGCCGCGCCAGGACGGCCAGCGCCGCCGCGGCCAGGGCGGTGGCCAGGGTCAAGGCCAGGGCCGCAACCGTCAAGGCCAGGGCCCAGCTCAGGGCCAGCGCCAGCCGCGCGGCGAAGGCCAGGCCCGTGGTGAATTCCGCGGCGAGGGCCGCCGTGGCAGCGGCCAGGGCGGTCAAGGTGGTCAGGGCGGCGGCCAGCGTCAGCCCGACCCGCTGCGCACCGGCATCGACGCGCTCGGCGAGCGCGGTCGCAACCGTGGCCGTGGCGGCCCGGGCGGTCGTGGTGGCCAGGGTGGCCAGCGCCAGGGCGGCGGCGGCATTGATCCGCTGCGCACCAGCTACGGCCGCATCAAGTAAGCAGCGGCTGCATTGACGGCAAAACGGCGTACTCCCTTGCGGGGTACGCCGTTTTTTGTTCTCTGAAGTTTGTCCCGTGCCGGCGGGCAGCCCCGCCAGGCGATCAGCCCCAGCTGCGCACGCGCCCGGTATCGAGGTGGACGAACTGCGAATCCGGATAGAAGCCGACACCACCGGCCTTGAGCGACAGCGCCGCGTCGCGCAGCTCGGCCAGCGGCACGCCAGGCAGGCGCACATCGATGGCGCGCCCTTCCATGTGCAGGCTCTTCTTGGCCACGCCACCACCCCCCTTGGCGCGCAGGCGTGCATTGGTCTCGGGGTGGCGATAGGCCGAGATCACGTCGTAAGGCATGCGGGCCCCGAGCAGTTCGCGCACGCGGTGCAGCTGCTCGAACAGCATAGGGTCCATGCGGCCGATGCCACCGTTGTAATGGTCGCGCAGGAAATGGTTCAGGCGCCCCAGCGAATCGGGCAGGAACTCGTCGCCAACCGCATAGACCAGACCGAGGCGATCGCGCCGGTGGGTGTGGAAGAACTCGAGCGCGCGGCCTTCGGTGGCGTTGGGATTGATGTTCGCGCGCGCCAGGCTCGGCAGTGCGGCGGCGGCGATCAGGCCAGTGGTGCGGGCAAGAAAACGGCGGCGAGCTGGCAGATGTGGTGGCGTCATGGGCAGGAAAAGGATCAGCCAGCGCGTCGCTGCCGCAGTGCGGCATCGAGCCGACGGTCATGGCCATAGAGATCGTTGAAAAAGAATATTTGATCACCCTTGACCAAAGTAGTTCCGTAGTGGATCAGCACCGGCACCGGATCGGCCAGCCTGAGCGTATTGGATTTCCCTTGCGCCATCGCCGCCTCGATGCGCGCGCGGTCCCAGTCCGGCATGTCCTGCAGCACGAACTCCGCCAGTTCGACCGGCTGCTCGACGCGGATGCAGCCGTGGCTGTAGTCACGCCGCTCGCGCCCGAACAATGTGACGGCCGGCGTGTGGTGCAGGTAGATGTTGTCGGCGTTGGGAAAGACGAACTTGATGTCGCCCAGGGCGTTCTCGGGGCCAGGGCGCTGGCGGATCCGCATCGTGCCGGCCATGACGGCATCGAGGTAGGTACCCGACAGGCTGCGGTGGACGCTGCCGTTCGAGCCGACGAACTCGAAGCCCATGCGATTGAAATAGCCCGGGTCGCGGCGCAGCTTGGGGATGGTTTCGGCGCGCGCGATCGAGGGCGGCACGTTCCAGTAGGGACTGAACTCGATGAAGCGCATGTCCTCGTCGAACAGCGGGGTGCGGGTGTCGAGCGCGCGCCCGACCACCACCCTTGACTCGAGCACCACGCTCACGCGGCCGTCGGCTCCCACCTCGTAGGCGCGCAGCATGAACTCGGGCAGGTTGACCACGACCATGCGCCGGGACTTGAGCAGCGGCGTCCAGCGCAGGCGCTCAAGCGCGAGCTCGATCTGGCGGGCGCGGGCGGCGGGCGTGACCTCGAGCTGTGCCAGCGTGACGGAGCCGATCACGCCATCCTGATCCAGGCCGTGGCGCAGCTGGAAGCGGCGCACTGCCTCGACCAGCTCGCCATCGTATGACTGCGATGTACCCGAGGCGGCCGTCGGAGCGCTGGAACCCGGCGCGAGGTCGCCGAGCGCCTGCAACCGCTGCGCCAGTCGATCCAGACCATCCCAGGACTGGCCAGGCTCGAGCTTGCGGCTGCGCGACCTGGCCGGACGCGGCAGCTGCGGCAATGCCTGCTCCCAGGCAGCATGTCCCGCCAGGCGGCGGTAGCGCGCCAGCGCCTCGCGCAGCCTTCCGTATTGCGGCAGCTGCGGCACGGCAGCCGCGACGGCCAGGCCAGGATCGCGCATCTGCAAGGCAGCACGCAAGGCCTGGGCGGGATCGAAGGGATCGGATCGCCCGGGGCGATAGCGCTGCCCCAGCGTGACTGGGTCGACGCGACCGCGATGCAGGTCGGCGAGGTAGCGCTCGAAGGCACGCGTCAGCGCCTGGTCGGCGGCATCGGCCTGCTGTCCCGGCGGCAGCGCGCGAGCCAGCAGCCGCTCCAGTCCGGCAGCATCGTAGTCCTGCGGATCGAGGCCATGGCTGGCCGCATCGGCGAGCAGCTCCAGGGCCGCACGCCCATGCGGCAACAAGCGGCCCGACTCGTCGAGCCAGAGCCGCCCGCGATCAAGCCCTGCATTGGCCAGCGCCGGCAGCGGAGCCAGCGCGGCACAGGCCAGTCCGGCCAGCAGCCGGCGCCTGTGGACAGAAAACTGATCCGACCACTCAAGGGGCTTTGAAGTCAGCTTGCCAGTCATGTCATCAGCCCAGGTAAGCCAGCACGCCGCGCAGCGTGAACAGCTTGGGATAGTCGGCCTCGGGAATCGGATGGCCGCTGCCACGGTGCAGCCCGATGACGAAATTCTGGAAGTCCATCGAGTCGAGGTCGAGCGCCTCGCGCAGGTCCTCGCCGTCGCCCACGCTGGCGAGATCGGCCTCGGGGGCAATGCCTGCCAGCACGCTGGCGGCCAGTTGGCGGATTTCGGCTTCGTTCATGTCAGGACTCCCGGTCTGTTACAGATTCTCGGGCGTTTGCAGCGCGCGGTCTATCGCCATCAGCAACTGGCCGCCCTGGTGGCCGTCGCTGACGCGGTGGTCGGCCGCCAGGCTGGCCTGGACCAGCGGCCGGGCCACGACCTGGCCGTCCACCACCCAGGGCCGCTCGACCACGCGGCCGAAGCCGACGATCGCGACCTGGGGCGGATAGATCACGCCCCAGACCGCCTCGGCGCCGCGCTCGCCCAGGCTGGTAATGGTCACGGTCGGGTCGGTCAGCTCGGAACTGCGCAGGCCACCGGAGCGCGCGCGCTGCACCAGGTCGCGCAACGCGGCCATCAATTCGGGCAATGCGAGCTGGTCGGTGTCGTGGATGGCGGGCGCGATCAGGCCGCCGCCGCGCAAGGCAATAGCCCAGCCGACATGGATGCCGCCCCCAGGCCGATAAGCCTCGTCCTGGTAGAAGCCGTTGAGCCGGGGCTGCTCGCGCAGCGCCAGCGCGGTCGCCTTGAGCAGCAGCGCCGCCGGCAGCAGACGCTGCTCGGGATCGCGCTCTCGGTTGTAGTCGAGCAGCCAGGCCTGCGCGGCCTGGAAGTCGATCTGGCTCGAGAGGTAGTAATGCGGGATCTCGCGCTTGGAACGTCCCATCGCGGCGGCGATGGCCAGGCGCATCTGCTCCGGGTCGAAGCCGCGCTTGACTGGCGGTGGTACTGTGGCAGCCTGCGACACGGCAGATGCGGCAGCCACTGCTGTCTCCGGCCTGAGCGGATGGGCTGCCACGGCGCGCTCGACATCAGCCAGCAGAACAGCGCCGCCTGTCCCGCTGCCTGCTAGCGCTTCGAGCCTGACGCCAAGCTCGCGCGCGCGCCGGCGTGCCGCCGGGCTCGCCAGCAACCGGCCAGTCGCTACCCGGGCAGCGCTTGCAACTGCGGGCACCCTGCCCGGCAGCGGCTCGTTACCGATTTCGCCAGCGATCGGCGCGGCTGGCATCGGTCGCGGAACGGACGCAACGGCCGATGCCGGCAAGGCGGGCGCTTCCAGGGACTCAGGCTGCTCAGCCAGGCCGACCCGCGCCAGCCGCGTACCGACCTTCATGTCCTGTCCCAGCGGCGCGAGCTCGCGGATCACGCCGTCGAGGAAGATCTCGACGTCGATCGCGCCCTTGTGCGTCTCGACCACCGCGACCACGTCGCCGCGCCGCACCCGGTCGCCCTCGCGCACCAGCCACTGCACCAGCCGGCCGGTCTCCATGTCGGCGCCCAGCGCGGGCATCAGGAAGTCGGCCATGGCGTCACTCCCTGGCGCCCGGTCGCACCAGTTCGCGAGCGGCGGTGATGATCTGCTCGACCTGCGGCAGGCAGGCCTGCTCCAGATGCGCCGGATAGGGCACCGGCAGCTCGCGCGCGCAGACCCTGGCGATCGGCGCGTCAAGTTCGTAGAGCGCGTCCTCGGCCACGCGCGCGGCCAGTTCGGCCGAGATCGATCCGCTCTTCCAGCCCTCGTCGACGATCAGCAGCCGATGCGTCTTTTGCAGCGACCCGATCACGGTGGCGGAGTCGAGCGGGCGCAGCACGCGCAGGTCGATCACCTCGGCGGCTATCCCCTCGCCGGCGAGTTGCTCGGCGGCAGCCTGGCACTTGGCCAGGCTCCAGCCATAGGTCGCGATCGTCAGGTCACTCCCTGGACGCCTGACCCTGGCGCGCTCGATGTCGACCGCCTTCACGTCCGGATCGAGCTCATCCTCGACCGCGTAGAGCATGATGTGCTCGAACAGCAGCACCGGGTTCGGGTCGGCCAGCGCGGCGGCCAGCATGTGGCGCGCGTCCTCGACCGTCGCGGGCACCAGCACCTTGAGCCCCGGCACATGGGCAAACCAGCCCTCGAAGCTGTGCGAGTGCTGGGCCGCGAGCTGGCGGCCGCCGCCGGTCGCCATCCGGATCACCAGCGGCACCGAGAACTGGCCGCCCGACATGTGCGGCAGCGTCGCCGCGCCGTTGACGATCTGGTCCAGCGCGAGCAGGCTGAAGTTGCAGGTCATGACCTCGACGATCGGGCGCAGGCCGGCTAGTGCGGCACCGACACCGGCACCGACGAAGCCGTTCTCGGCCAGCGGCGTGTCGACGATGCGCTCCGGGCCGAACTCATCCAGCAGGCCCTTGCTGACCGCGTAGCAGCCGCCGTAGCG
>CAZJQH010000156.1:0-5263 GCA_964547895.1 uncultured Chitinophaga sp.
AATGCGTTGATGTTGCGGTACTCTGGCCGCTTCTTGCTCAGCTCTGTCATGGGTGTTGCACCGGTTGGTTGATGAATGGGGAAATTTCAGAAGTCGAACGGCCTGCTGCCAGCCCGGGCTGCAGCAGGCTCTGCACTGCCCGCGGCGAGATGCCTCAGGCGACCGCCGCAGCCGCCCACTGGAACACCGAGTTGAAGCCGTTGGGCAGCATGGGACGGATGAGGGGCTTGAGCTTGAAGGGCCCAGCGGCGCTGCTCGTCTCGGGGCTTTCGAGCTGGAGGGACGAGACCAGATCGAGCAGCGGGATGCGCTCGCAGCTCTGCCTGAAGCTGTCGAGCAGCGCGGCGCGCACCATGGCAAAGCTGTCGGACTCGCGCGCCGCGATTTCAGCGTCGTCCTGCGCCTGGTAGACGCGGACCACATCCCACAGGCTGACGCCATCGGGCTCGCGCAGCAAGGAGGCATTGAACTGGTAGCCGCCGCCTGGGCCGCGATGGGCCACCAGCAGCCCATGCTCGCGCAGATCGCGCACCAGCACCTCGAGGTAGCCCACCGAAAGGCTCAGGGCGTCGGCCATCTCTTTCACGGTCACCGGCCGGCCTGGGGTCCGGGCCGCCACCAAAGCCGCGACCTCGACTGCCTTGATCACTTTTCTGGAAATCATGATTCACCTCGACTTTTCTAGCAATGTGCTTGATTTTCCCTCACAACTCTCGATTTGTCTAAGACAAACTCGAATTTTTTCCAACCTACACTGTCCGGCCTGACGCAAAACCTATGACTCCAGCCGTGCCCTCCGCGCAAGGGCGGGAGCCGGTTTATGCTCTTGCCGCCTGCACCTGCCAGTCCGACCACCCCGAAAGCCTCGATTGAATTTCCCACTGCGCCCCGTAGCCGCCCTGACGGGCTCGTTGATCTCGCTCTGCGTCGGCACGTCCTATGCCAAGAGTCTGTTTCCCGCGCTCGGGCCCGCCGGCACCACGACCTACCGGCTGCTGTTCGCGGCGCTGCTGATGATGGCGTTGATGCGGCCCTGGCGCCGGCACTGGAGCCTGGGCGACCTGCCGCTGCTGGGCCTGTTTGGCGCCACGCTGGGACTGATGAACCTGCTGTTCTACAGTTCGCTCCAGACCATTCCGCTGAGCCTGGCGATCGCGCTCGAATTCTCGGGACCGCTGGCGGTCGCGCTCTGGGGCGCGCGCAGGCCGGTCGACTGGCTCTGGATTGCGCTGGCCCTGACCGGCCTGCTCTTGCTGCTGCCACTGCCGGGACGGGACCAGGCTGCGGCGCTCGATCCGGTCGGCGTGGCCTATGCGCTGTCGGGCGGGATCTGCTGGGCCGGCTACATCGTCTTTGGCCAGCAAGCGGCCCGGCGCCATGGCCAGATGACCGCGCCGATGGGGCTGGCGATCGCGGCCCTGATCGTCACGCCAGCGGGCCTGCTGCAGGCGGGCACTGCGCTGCTCGATCCCGGCTTGCTGCTGCTGGGGATCGGGGTCGGCCTGCTGGCCAGCGCCATCCCCTATTCGCTCGAGGTCTACGCGCTGGCCAGGCTGCCCAAGCCGGTGTTCAGCATGCTGCTGAGCATGGAGCCGGCCGTCGGCGCGCTGGCCGGCTGGATCATCCTGTCCGAGCAGCTGTCAGGGCTGCAACTGCTGGCGGTGGGCTGCGTGATCTCCGCCGCGATGGGCAGCGCCTGGGTGGCCGGTCGAAGCCGGGGCACGCTTGACTGAGGAATGCTCCTGAGAGCCCCGATAATGTTGCCATGATGCAAAACCAACCAGGCAAGCTACTCGTGACCGGCGGTGCCGGCTACATCGGATCGCATACCACGCTGGCGCTGCTGCAGGCCGGCCATGAGGTGGTCGTGCTCGACAATCTGTGCAACAGCTCGGCCGAGTCGCTGCGGCGCGTCGGTGAGATCGCCGGTCGCCAGGCGCTGTTCGTGCGGGGCGACATCCGCGACCGCGGCCTGCTCGACCAGCTGTTAGCGCAGCACCGGATCGACGCCGTGCTGCATTTCGCCGGTCTCAAGGCGGTGGGAGAAAGCGTGCGCGAGCCGCTGGCCTACTACGAGAACAACGTCGCCGGCACCGTGAACCTGTGCCAGGCGATGGCGGCAGCCGACGTATTCCGGCTCGTGTTCAGCAGCTCGGCCACGGTCTACGGCGAGCCCGAGCAGATGCCGATCAGCGAGGAGCAGCCGACCGGCATGCCGACCAACCCCTATGGCCGCTCCAAGCTGATGGTCGAGGAACTGCTGCGCGACCTGGCCAAGTCCGATCCTCGCTGGGCGATCGCGCTGCTGCGCTACTTCAACCCGGTCGGCGCGCACGAGAGCGGGCGCATCGGCGAGGATCCCAACGGCATCCCGAACAACCTGCTGCCCTATGTGGCCCAGGTCGCGGTCGGCAAACTGAAGGAACTTGCGGTCTTCGGCAACGACTATCCTACCCCCGACGGCACTGGCGTGCGCGACTACATCCATGTGGTCGACCTGGCCGACGGCCACCTGAGGGCCCTCGAAGCGATTGCCGGTCAAGCGGGCATCCACACCTGGAACCTAGGCACGGGACGCGGCTACAGCGTGCTCGAGATGGTGCGCGCCTTCGAGCAGGCCTCGGGCCGGCCGGTACCCTACCGCATCGCGCCGCGCCGCCCGGGCGACATCGCCGAATGCTGGGCCGACCCGTCGCGGGCGCGCAGCGAGCTGGGCTGGCAGGCGGAGCGCGGGCTCGAGCAGATGATGGTCGATGCCTGGCGCTGGCAGTCCGGCAATCCTGATGGTTATTGCGCCTGAATCCATGGCCACCGGATCTGACCAGTCAATCGAGGCAATGACACCAGGTACCGGTCTGGAAAGGCTGCTGGATGCGGTCGCCAGCGTCGTGCTGGCAGCCGGCCGGATCGTGATGGAGGTCTACCAGCGCGACTTTGCCGTCGCTGTCAAGGATGACTTATCGCCCGTGACCGAGGCCGACGAGCGCGCCGAAGCGCTGATCACGCCCGAGCTGCGGCGACTGCTGCCCGGAGTTCCGGTGGTGGCTGAGGAAGCTGCTGCGGCCGGCCTGATCCCCGCAGCGGCTGAGCTCGGCCGTCGTTTCTGGCTGGTCGATCCGCTCGACGGCACGCGCGAGTTCGTCCAGCGCAATGGCGAGTTCACCGTCAATGTCGCGCTGGTCGAGGACGGTCAGCCGGTGCTGGGCGTGGTGCTGGCGCCCGCGCTGGGCCGGCTCTACCTCGGCGCCCGCGGCCTGGGGGCCTTCGTGCAGCAGGGTGATGATGCAGGATCACGCCGCGCGATCACGTGCCGGCCGCCACCAGCCGAGGGCCTGACCGTACTGGCGAGCCGATCGCACGCCGACCGTGCCGCGCTTGATTCCTTCCTCGCGCCCTACCGGGTCGCGCGGTTCATCAGCGCGGGATCCTCGCTCAAGCTGTGCCGGCTGGCCGAGGGCCAGGCCGACCTCTACCCGAGGCTGGGCCGCACGATGGAATGGGACATCGCGGCCGGCCAGGCAGTGCTCGAAGCAGCGGGCGGGCGTGTGCTCGATCTGGACGGCCAGCCGCTGCGCCACGGCAAGCCCGACTTCGAGAACCCGGACTTCGTCGCCAGCGGGCTGACGGTGCAGGACCCCAGCGCAGACTGATGCGCCAATGGCTCAGCCCAACTGGGCCCAGACCTTCTCGAGCCGCTTGACGCTGACGGGCTGGGGCGTGCGCAGCTCCTGGGCGAAGAAGCTCACCCGCAGCTCCTCCAGCAGCCAGCGCAGTTCGTTCATGCGCTCGTCGATCACGCCCTTGCGCTCGGCCACCAGGCGCCAGTAGCGCTGCTCCTGGGCCTTGACCTCGGCCATGCGCGAGGCATCGCGCGCCGGATCGGCGCGGTACTTGTCCAGCCGCAGCACGATCGCCTTGAGGTAGCGCGGGAAATGCTGCAGCTGGATCCAGGGTGCCTCGGCGAGGAAGCGTTTCGAGATCAGGCGCTGCAGCTGCTGGCTCGCGTCGGCCACCGCCTCGGGCGCGTACTTGCAGTCTTTCAGCTTGCGCGCGGCCGCCGCATATTCGGCCAGCACGGTGGCGCACAGGCGCGCGACCTCGTTGGCGATCAGCGTCAGGCGGCCGCGCCCCTCGTCGAGGCGGCGCTTGAAGTCGTCGGCGCTGGCGGGCAGCGGGTCGAGCAGGAAGGCGCGCTCGATCGCGACATTGATGATCTGCTCGCGCAGCTCCTCCTGCGTGCCCAGTGCCATGTAGGCGACCGCCATCTTCTGCAGCTCGGGGATGTTCTTCTCGAGGTACTTGAGCGCGTCGCGGATCTGCAGCGCGAACAGGCGGCGCAGGCCGGATCGGTGCTTGCGCGCCGCGACCGCGGGCTCGTCGAAGACCTCGATCGTGACGGCATCTACAGCGTCGATCAGCGCCGGGAAGCCGATCAGGGTCTGGCCACCCTTGCGGATCTCCATGATCTCGGGCCATTCGCCGAAGGTCCAGGCGGTGTGGCGCTGGGCGGCGTCGGCGGCAGGCTGGGATTGTTGGGCCGCCTTTCCTGGTTGAACCTTGGCGCCAGCGGCCGGCTGCGCACCGCCCTGGGACTTGCCCGCGCCCGCCTGGGCTGAAGCTGGCGCCGGCTGGGCGGCCTGGTCGCCCGGCTTTGAGCCGGCATGGCCGCCCTCGCCTGCCCCGAGGCTGGCCACGCGCAGGCTGGCCAGCGCCTGGAAGGCGCCGCGCGCCTTGCTGCCCCACTCGGCCTTGAGGGCAGGCAGGTTGCGGCCCTGTGCCAGCTGGCGGCCATGCTCGTCGACCAGGCGCAGGTTCATGAAATGGTGCGGCTGCAGCATCTCGAGCTTGAAGTCGGCTCGCTTGACGTCGAGGCCGGTGATCTGGCGCACCTCCTTCAAGAGCGCGTCAGTCAGGCTGCCCTGCGCCCAGCGTTCCGGCGCAGTCAGCGTGGCGGCGAGCTTCTCGGCGCTGTCAGGCAGCGGCACCAGGCGTGCGCGCGGCTTCTGCGGCAGGCTTTTGAGCAGCGCCTGGATCTTGTCCTTCAGCATGCCGGGCACCAGCCACTCGCAGCGCTCCTCGCTGACCTGGTTCAGCACGAACAGCGGCAGGCTGACGGTAATGCCGTCCTTCGCGTCGCCGGGCTGGTGCAAGTAGGCGGCCGCGCAGTCGACGCCGCCGATCCTGATCACCTTGGGGAAGGCGTCGGTCGTGATGCCGGCGGCCTCGTGGCGCATCAGCTCGTCGCGCGTCAGGTGCAGCAGCT
>CAZJQH010000157.1:0-5201 GCA_964547895.1 uncultured Chitinophaga sp.
AGATCCTGCACGGCACCACCGGCTTCGAGCGGGTCGAGACCTCGGCCGGCGGCCACGCCGTGCGCAAGCTGGCCAACTCGCCCGCGACGCCGGGCAACACGGTTCGGCTGACGATCGACATCAAGCTGCAGAAGATGGTGGAGGACCTGTTCGGCAACCGGCGCGGCGCCCTGGTGGCGATCGACCCGCGCAGCGGCGAGGTGCTGGCCTTCGTCAGCAAGCCGACCTTTGACCCCAACCTGTTCGTCGAGGGCATCGACGTCGAGAACTGGAAGGCGCTCAACGAGTCGCTCGAGAAGCCGCTGCTCAATCGCGCCCTGCGCGGCACCTATCCGCCCGGCTCCACCTACAAGCCCTTCATGGCGCTGGCGGCGCTCGAGCTCGGCAAGCGCCGGCCCGAGACCAGCATCTACGACCCCGGCTACTGGGAGTTCGGCGGCCACCGCTTCCGCAGCCATGGCGATGGCGGCCTCGGCTCGGTCAACCTGCGCCGCAGCATCGTGCAGTCGAGCAACGTCTACTACTACACCCTGGCCAACGAGATGGGCGTCGACGCGATCCACGACTTCATGGCGCCGCTGGGCTTTGGCCAGGTCACCGGCATCGACCTGCGCGGCGAGGTGCGCGGCGTGCTGCCCAACCAGGAGTGGAAGCGCAACACCTACAAGCGGCCCGAGCAGCGCAAGTGGTATGCGGGCGAGACGATCTCGCTCGGCATCGGCCAGGGCTACAACAGCTTCACCATGCTGCAGCTCGCGCATGCGACCGCCACGCTGGCCAATGGCGGCGTCAAGCACAAGCCCCATGTGCTGCTGGCGACCCAGGACGTGGTCAGCAGGGCCGAAACCCCAGCCCCCAAGGGCCCGGGCGAGTCGCTCGGCTACAAGCCCGCCCATGTGGCCGCCGTGCTCAGCGCGATGGAAGGCGTGGCGACCGAAGGCACCGGCGCCCGGGTGTTCGCGGGCGCCCCCTATCGCAGCGGCGGCAAGACCGGCACCGCGCAGGCCGTCACCATCGGCCAGAAGGACAAGTACAACGCCTCCAGGCTGGCCGAGCACCAGCGCGACCACTCGCTCTACTCGGCCTTTGCACCGGCCGAAAACCCCCAGGTCGCGCTGGCCGTGATCGTCGAGAACGCTGGCTTTGGCGCCGCCAGCGCCGCGCCGATCGCGCGCCGCGTGTTCGACTACCTGCTGCTGGGCCGCTACCCGAGCGAGGAAGACATCCGCCTGACCCGCCAGGGCCAGACATCGGCCCCGATCGGCCCGTCCCGCCAGGCCAGCGAAGTGGACTGGCCGCCGACAGCGCAGCGCTGAGCGCTCAAGTCCAGGCGCAACAGCCCAGCCGCTGCGCTGTCAACTCAACCAGCGCGCCAGCAAACTGCCCGCTGCCGCCCGAAGATCCTGCAGGCTGGCGTCGTTGACGAGCACGCGATGCTCCGCTGCCCAGGCCTGCGGCACCGGCTCGGCCGACTCGCGCTGGCGCAACATCACCTCGACATCAGCATCAGAGGCATCGGTGCCGGCAGCGGCGCGCTCTTGCAGCCGCTGCTCCATGCGCTCCGGCGCGGCCACGCATTCCAGCAGCAGGAAAGGCGCACCCAGCCTCTGCGCGAGCTCGCGCAGCGCGGCACGCTCGCCCTGGCGCAGCAGCGCGGCATCGACCACGACCGAATGCCCGGCAGCCAGCAGCCCTTGCGCCAGCTCGCCCAGGCGCTCATAGGTGCGGCGGGTCGCCTCGGCGCTGTAGAGCGCCTGCGCCGGTCCGCTGCGGTCGGTCGGCGCCAGCCCGTGCAGCCGCTTGCGCTCGACATCAGAACGCAGCCGGATCGCGCCCAGCAGCTCGGCCGCGATCGCCGCCAGCGTGGACTTGCCAGCGCCGCTCAGGCCCATCACCAGCAGCAGGCGCGGCGGTCTGGGTTGCTCCGCCAGTACCTCGGCCAAGGGCCAGTAGCGCAGAAAACCCTGCGGCTGCCCGGACAGCAGCGCCACCTTGGCGCGCACCAGCGCACGGTAGGCAGCAAAGGCGCGCAGCCCGACCAGGCCGTCGAAGTCGCCGCTGCGCTCGACATAGCCGTTGACGAAGCGCCAGGCCAGTTCCGGCTGCCCGCAGGCCAGCAGGTCCATGAAGGCGAAAGCGACATCGTTCATCAGGTCGATGCAGCGCAGCGCGGGCTCGAACTCGATCGCGTCGAACGCCACCACCCCACCCTGCCACAGCACCAGATTGCCCAGGTGCAAGTCGCCATGGCATTCGCGCAGGAAGCCCGCCTGCAAGCGGCGCGCGCGCCAATCCGCCTGTGCTGCGAGCCGCTTCAGCAGCCGCTCGCTCAAGGCCCGAACCCGTGCAGCACCCACCTCGACAGGCCGCAAGGGACTGGAGGCCGCCTCGTCCAGGCTTTCGCGCGTCCACTCGACCACATCCTTGGCCGGCGCGGCCTCGGCTGGCAAGCCTGGTAGCGACTGATGGAAATCCGCCACATGCGCGGCCAGCGCGTCGATGTGACTGGACTGCAGTTGCCCGGATGCGGCCAGCTCCGACAGCAAGGCACCGGCGGGAAAGCGGCGCATACGCAGCACCCATTCGATCGGCTCGCCCGCGCCGCCCAGCACAGGGGCTGCAGCACTGCCCGTGACCGGCAGCAGGTCCAGGTAGAGATTAGGGGCTGTGCGCTGGTTCAGGCGCAGCTCTTCCCGAAGGAAATGACGCCGCAGCGCCAGCGTCGAGAAGTCCAGGAAAGGCAGCCTGACCGGCTTCTTGATCTTGAAGGCATAGTCGCCCGCCAGCCAGACGGTCGAGATATGGGTGTCGATCCGGACGGCGCCGGGCAGGCAGGGGCTGAGGTCCATTCAGCCATTGTCCGCGCTGTGGCGGTGCTTTTTCAGCCAGGCGGAGAACTCCAGCGGGCGGATGCCAAAACGCACCGCATTGCCTGGATGCAAGGCCTGGAACTCCTCCCGCACCAGCCGCACAAAATGCGGCCGGTCCTCAGCAGCGACTCCAGCAGGAATCCTGCGCTGCACTGCCAACTCGCTAGCCTCATCGTCGCCGCGCACGATGGCGGCAACGACCGTCCCCAAGGCCTGCCGGTACCGAAGCCGAAAAATGTCCGGCGGCACCAGGTTCTGCTTGACGGCCACATACTGCTGACACGAGCGCTCGTAGGCCCAGACAAAAACATCGCGCAGCAACTCGATCCGGTTGAGTTCATAGACACCGAGCATGGCATCCACATAGGCCTGCTGCGGAACATCGATGAAGGACAAGGGACACAGGTTGTGGCGAATGAATGGGATATTGGCTGCCAGCCGCGACACACGCTTGTTCACGTCCTCGAAGGGCTGCAGATAAGGCAGATGCACCATCAGGAAGAAGGCCTGCTCGAACGGGTCGTGAATCTCCGCTGCCATGCCCACCACGATGCCAAACAACTCTTCCAGCCGCTGCGGCAAGGCGATGGGCAGATACACGCTGCCACCGATCTCAACCGCACGTCGCCGGATACGGCCCACGGCTGCCGGGTCTGCCATCAAGCCGTCGGACAGGAAAGCATGCAAGGCGATGATGGTGTCCGCTGTCACAGCGGCATGCTGCGGATCGAGCACCAGGTACTCAATCGCCTGCTTGTGATTCAGGATCATCTGGGTTTCCAGCACATCCTTGCCGTCGGCCGCCTCGCCATAGGCAATCAGCCGCTCGGCATCCAGCCGGCTATAGGTATTGCCCTCCAGTTGCGACGAGGCCCATGACAGGTCGATCAGCAGGCGATTGAGGATGTCGCGCGCGAAGGTGCCTGCGGGCGTCTGCTCTGCGGGCGACCGCCCCAGCTCGTGCAGTTGCTCCCGCAAGCCCTGCGGCAGATAAGCCGTGTGATTGGGATGGTACTGCTCGAGGAAGTCCAGCCGATACGCCACCGGCCTGCGAAGCTGACGGGGCTGACGAACATAGCGCCGGATCTCCTCGCCCTCAGCCGAAGTCGGAAGACAGGCCTCGGCACCTGCCTGTGCCTTGATGCCGGTAACCGATGGAAGGCGATAGCGCACCGCACGCGCTTCACCCAGCGTCTGAATACGATGCTGCTCGACCAGCAAGGCCAGCCGCCGCTGCAGGGTTCGGCGCTGCATGCCGCTGCCAAGCGACTTGAGCAACGCATCGATACCGATGCCATCAGAGTGTTCGGCAATGAGCTTGACCAGACGATCCAGCTCAGCTGTAGAAGTGACTTTCGGCATGGACGCGTTTCCAGGATATTAACGCGGCAGTATCGCGACACTCAATGTGTCGCGCAAGATTATTCACGACAAATAAATTGTCGCAATACTATCGGCGCCGGGCAGGCAGGGGCTGAGGTCCATGCAGGGATTGTGCGGCAAGTACTTATTTCGGCAATGCCAGATGAACCTTGATGGCATCCTCCACGGCCAGCATGTCCGCCTTGGACAAGACGCCCAACTGCCGAGTCAGGCGCGCCTTGTCAGCTGCCATGATCTGGTCGGCCATTGCCTTGCTGCTCTGACCACCGGCGGTCACCACCGCCTCGCCAGGGTACTGCCGCCCAGTGTTGCTGGTGAGAGGCACTACCACGACCCTTGCCAGATTGCGATTGGCCGCGTCGTTGCTCACGATGACGGCCGGGCGAGTCTTGCGGATTTCACTACCTACCGCAGGATCGAACTCGACCCACCATACCTCACCGCGCTGCATCGGCCATGTCCCCGGCAATCGAGTTGCACCACTCCATCGCCTCGGCCTCACGCGCCTTGTCGGCGGCCATGGCCCGGTAGCCCTCATCGAGCGCCGTATCAACGACATGCGGACGCAAGAGGTCCTCGATGAACTGGCTCATGCGGCGCTTGCCCACGGTGCGGTACAGGCCTTCATAAACCACCTCATCCAGGGTAATAGTCATTCGCTTGTGCATGATCGACCTCCAGACACGTTATACGTATAGTGCATTTTAATTGCTGGAGGTGGAGTGTGCAAGCTGCAGCAGGCCCGGGCGACGCCAGAAGCCTGGTGCGCCCATGCCGGGCGCCATTACGACAAAAGCCTGACGGCTTGCGCCGTCAGGCTTTTGGGTTTCGTCAGACCAGCTGGCTTACGCCAGCGGGAAATCAGAAGACGTGACGGACGCCAACGCCGAAGACGGTAGCTTCCTTGTTGGTGGCTTCGACTTCATAGGTCTTGTAGCCAGCGTAAGC
>CAZJQH010000158.1:0-5186 GCA_964547895.1 uncultured Chitinophaga sp.
TCCAGGTCCAGCTGCAGCGCGAGGTCACGCACGCTGCTGCAAAACGGCTCCAAAGCAGGGTCTGCCTGCTCCAGTTCGTCCATCATCTCGAGAATGTCCGAGATCTGCCCGTTCTCGACCAGGTTCAGCAAGCGATCCAGCTGTTCCTGGCCTGGGCAGGGTAACTGGCGGGCTTCGCCTGCCACTGCAACCGGTGCCGGCGGGAGTGCATCCGATACGCTTGCCGATAGGACAGAGATCGGCTCATCCTCGTCCCATTCCAGTTCATCGGCCTGTGCAGCAGGGCAGGCGATGCCGAAGCTGAACTGGCTGCCCTTGCCGAGCTCGCTCAGCAAGGTGATCCTGCCTCCCATCAGCTCGACCAGTTGACGCGAGATCGCCAGCCCCATCCCCACCCCCTTGTGGTCCGACAGATGGGCGTCGGCGCCACGCTCGAACGGCTGGAAGATGCGCTGCTGGTCCTCCAGCGCGATGCCGGGTCCGTTGTCCCTGACGCTGAAGTCCAGCCTCCAGCCGTCGCCCACCTGCGCGGGCTCGATCCGGCAGCTCAGCTCGATCACGTCGTCACGGCAGTAGCCGGCTGCATTGCCCAGCAGGTTGCTGAGCACCTGGAGCAGCCGCCGCTCGTCCACCCAGAAAACCGCTTCGGCTGGGCCCTCCGAGCGGAACGCCAGGCGATTGCCGTTGCGCTGGGTCAGCATCCTGGCGCGCTGCTCGATGCGCCGGCTCAGTCCGGGCCAGCTGCGCGCCGAGACATGCAGGCCCTGCTTGCCGGCCGTGCCTTGCGCATAGTCGAGTATCTCGTCGATCATCGACAGCAGCTGGCCGGCGTCCTTGCGCATCGATGCAACGATCTGTCGGGCACGCTCCGGGATCTGGGTCTGGTCGAGCAGCCGGGTCTGCCCCAGAATCGTGGTGAGCGGCGAGCGCAATTCGTGGCTCATCTGGGACATGAAGCTCAGGCTGGCCGCCTTGTCGGCGCGGGTCTGTGCCAGATCGGTCTGCATTTCCCGCACGCGCCGGATCATGCCGACCAGGATCACGGCCGAGGTCAGCGCGATCGCGACAGGATTGCCGAGCGCCTCGATATCGCTGAAGTCCAGCCTGCCGGTCACGGACAGCAGCCTGAGCAGTTCGACCGCGATCAGCACCATGAAGCCCTGCAGCAGCAGCTTGGCCGTCGCAGCGCCCTGGCGCCAGCACAGGATGGTCAGCAGCAGCACCGACAGCATCCAGACGATCACCGCGAAGGTCCAGATCACGGTACCGTTCCGGTAGTCGACCAGCAGGCTCCAGAGGATGCCTGCATAGAAGACCGCGAGAGCGCCGCTGGCCAGTCCATGGGACAGCCGGTGGCTTTGGAGCTTGGGGATGAAGCCGTGCAGGAACAGCCAGATCGAGCCGATGCTGCCAGCCGCCCCGAGCGTGAGCACCCTGGGATCGAATGGGAGATTGGCCGGCCACAGATAAGTCTGCAGCAGACCGGAGCGGGCCAGCTCCGCCACGATCTCGGACAGCATGAAGAGGCTGAAGAACAGCAAGGTCTTCTCGCGCAGGATCAGATAGGTCGCGGCGCTGTAGCAGAAGCACAGCAGCATGCAGCCGATCACGAGCGCCTGGAACAGCTGCAGCCGCTGAGACCGGAAGTAGCCAGACTCTACCGGCTGAACATGCGGGGCGAACTCGATGATCGTCTCGGAGGCGACCCGCAGCCAGAGCCTCTTGCTCTCGCCAGGTTCGAACTCGAGCAGGAAGGTCGGCCTGGGCAGGGGAACCGGCTTGTCGGCCCGGGCCAGCCGGGTTCCGCTGTGTCCTAGCAGGACGGGCGGCCCCGCTGGCGGCTCCTGGTACAGGCTCACCTGCTGCAGTCGGGCGTGCCCGACCGACAGCAGCCGGTCCACACGCGCCGTGCCGAGGTTGACCAGATCCATTCGTAGCCAGAACGCCCGCTCGTCGAACCCGCGCGAGACGGAGGGCGGGCTCTGCGGGTCCCATTCGCAGTCACCGACCAGAATCCGCTCGATAGTGGCCTCTGCGCTGGAGATGCAGACCCGGATCTGATCCGACAGGTCCAGTCGCTGCGCCGCTGCCACATCCTGCGGGGATTCCGCCATGTTCGAGCCTGCGGCCATGGCGCACGCCAGCCCGGTGCCCAGCAGCAGGCTGAGCAGCCAGAGCCGCACGCGCCCGACCCAGTGCTCAGTCATCCGGGCGACCTGTCTCGGCATCGAGCCCAGCCGGGTTAGCCTGACGGAATTCACGCGGAGAGCATTGGAAGCGCTCCTTGAAGGCCTTGGCGAAGTTCGACGAGGTCGAGAAGCCGAGATATTCGCTGATGTCGGTCACGGGTGTCTGCGTGGTGCGCAGGAAATGCGCGGCCTGCTGCAGCCGCTCCTCGCGCAGCCAGGCCGAGACGGGCTGGTCGAAATGTTCCTGGAAGGCCTGGTTGAGCCGGCGTTCGTTGCTGCAGAGGATGGAGGCGAGCTCGCGGGTCGCCGGAGGCTTGGCGATATGCTGGCGCAGGTAGTCGGTGGCTGCCTTGACCAGTTGATGGTCCTTCTTCTGGACCATGGTTGAGCTGCCGTCACGGTCCGGCTCCGTCGGGCCAGTCTGCAGGCGACTGCGGTAGGCGGTCGCGAGCTCGAGGTGGATGCGCACCCTGGCCAGCACCTCGACATCGTTGAAAGGCTTGCTGACGAAGTCCACCGCGCCCAGTTCCAAACCCTCGACGCGCCGGTCCGGATCGTTGGCCGCCGACAGGAAGATCACCGGGATGTCGCGGGTGCTCTCACTGGTCTTGAGCAGGCGGCAAGTGGCAAAGCCGTTCATCACCGGCATGTTGACATCCAGCAGGATCAGGTCGGGCTGCAGCAGCTCGGCCTTGTGCAGCCCGTCGCGGCCGTTGAAGGCCACGCTGACCCGAAGCCCACTGGTCGTCATCAAGGCGATGAGCTGGCGCAGGTCGACCACGGAGTCATCGATCAGCAGGATGTGAGGACGCTTTTCTGGCATGGAGGCTTATTGTGGGCCGAAAAGATGACGGCAGCTGCACGGACTTTGCAGCGCTGGAATCATTTTGTGCGCTGACGGAATGTCTTCTGAAATGTGATCAATATATTATGTGTTGTCTTTAAATTTGCAAATTATTAAAATGAAAATGGAGTTCCATCCTTCCTCGCTGTCTACTGAGTCGACTGCCCAGCGCAAGCTTCGCACTGGAGGTCGGGTCTTCAAGCTGCTGCTGGTCTCGGCTGCAGTCATGGCGCTAGGCGCCTGCGGATCGATCACGCCGGCGCCGCTGCAAGCGCAGCAGCTGATCGAGGCCAACCAGGCCGACCGGGCCACGGCGCAGCGCGACGTCGAGCCCATCAGCGGGGCGCTGACGCTGGACGAGGCCATCGCGCGCGCGCTCAAGTACAACCTCGACCGCCGCTCGCGACTGATGGAAGAGGCGCTGGCGTTCAACCAGCTGGATGTGAGCAAGCTCGACATGCTGCCCAGGCTGATGGCGCAGGCCGGCTACACCGACCGCAACAATGAGAAGGCCACTTACAGCAGCAAGTACACGCCCAATCCGGTGCTGTCGACTTTCCAGGATTCGTCCTACTCCACCGAGCGCAGCCACGGCACGCTCGACCTGGGCCTGACCTGGAACATGATCGACCTGGGCCTGGGCTACTACGGCTCCCGGCAGCAGGCCGACCGGGTGCTGATCGCGGCCGAGAAGCGCCGCAAGGCCATGCACCTGCTGATGCAGGACGTGCGCAGCGCCTACTGGCGAGCCGCCAGTGCGCAGAAGCTGCAGGGCGAGGTGACCCGCACGATCGAGCTGGCCGAGGAAGCGCTGTCCGACTCGCGCAAGGTCGAGGCCGAGCGCATCCGCAACCCGCTCGACGCGCTGCGCTACCAGCGCCAGTTGCTCGAGAACCTGCGCCTGCTGGAGGCCATCCAGCAGGAGCTCTCGGTCGCGCAGGTCGAGCTGGCCTCGCTGATCAACGCGCCGCTGGGCCAGGCGATCAGGATCGCCGAGAGCGAGGTCCAGCTGGCTGATGACAAGGTGCTCAGGCTGCCGATCGAGCGCCTGGAAGAGTCCGCGCTGGAGAACAACGCCGACCTGCGCGAGCAGCACTACAACGGCCGCGTCGCGCGCGAGGAAGTGCGCAAGACCATGACGCGCCTGTTCCCGAACCTGAGCTTCAGCTACGGCCTGAAGTACGACTCCGACCGCTACCTGGTGCACAACAACTGGAACGAGGCCGGCGTGCAGCTGTCCTTCAACCTGTTCAACCTGTTCACCGGTCCGACCCAGATCAAGCTGGCCGAGTCTGGCGTCGCGCTGGCCGACCAGCGCCGCGTCGCGACCCAGATGGCGGTGCTGGCGCAGGTGCACCTGGCGCGGCTGCAGCTGCTCAATGCGCGCAGCCAGTTCGTGCGCGCCGATGCGATCTACAGCACCGACCAGAAGATCGCCGTCCAGGTCCGCAACCGCGTGACGGCGCAGTCGCAAAGCAAGCTCGACCAGGTGGCCAACGAGACCACCGCCATCCTGAGCCTGCTGCGCCGCTACCAGGCGCTGGCGCAGGTGCATGTGGCCGAGAACCGTCTCATGGCCAACCTGGGCCTGGAACCGCGCATTGGCAGCACCGGCGAGCTCAGCCTGGCAGAGCTGACCCGCCAGCTCAGTGCCAGCGCCAATCCCTGGGCTGCGCTGCAGCAGACTAAGACCGCCAACTGAGATCCAAGCGCATGAAACGCTTTTCCGCCCTGCTCATTCGTCAATCCTTGTTGCTGGCTGTGCTGCCAGTGGCGGGTGGCGTTTTCGCGCAAGCACCGGCGCCTGCGGCAGCAGCGGCCAGCCCTGCCCGGCCGGCGATCGAGCGCCAGGAGATCCGCGCCCAGTTGCTGCCGCGTCGCTACACGACGATCGCGGCCGAAATCGGCGCCAAGGTCAGCCGCCTGCCGGTGCCCGAGGGCGGCGCCTTCCGGGCCGGCCAGCTGCTGGTGAGCTTCGACTGTTCGCTGCAGCAGGCCCAGCTGCAGAAGGCCCAGGCCGAGCTGAGCGGTGCGCAGCAGACGCACAAGACCAATGAGCGCCTGGCCGAGCTCAATTCGGTCGGCCAACTCGAGCTCGACCTGTCCAAGGCCGCGCTGGGCAAGGCGAAGGCCGAGGTCGGCGCCAACCAGGC
>CAZJQH010000159.1:0-5164 GCA_964547895.1 uncultured Chitinophaga sp.
GCAGGTGGTCGGCCTCCACGCCCTGGCCGTAGAGCTTGCGGTTGCCGACGATGCCACCGACCGAGATGCCGCCGAAGTTGACGCCGTGATAACCCTTGAGGCGGCCGATCAGGCGCGTCTTGCTGGCCTGGCCCTTGGTGCGCCAGTAGGCGCGCGCGATCTTGAGCGAAGTATCGGCCGACTCGGAGCCCGAGCCGGTGAAGAAGACATGGTCCAGCCCGGCCGGCATGCGCTCGACGATCCGGTTGGCGAGCTCGAACGAGAGCGGATGGCCAAACTGGAAGGCCGGCGAATAGTCCAGCGTGGCGATCTGGCGCGAAACCGCCTCGACGATCTCGGTCCGCGCATGGCCCAGGCCGGTGCACCAGAGGCCCGAGAGGCCATCGAACACCTGGCGGCCCTGGCCGTCGGTGTAGTAGGCGCCCTTGGCCGAGGTGATCATGCGCGGATTGGCCTTGAAGTCGCGGTTGCCGGTAAAGGGCATCCAGTGCGCCTCCAGCCAGGCCGGATCGGTGCGGGGGGCGACGAGCTGCTGGGTATCGGACAAGTTCATCGAGAGTCTCCGTTGATGGTTTGTATTGCCCCCATTCTGGAAAACCTTAAAACTCTTATAAAGTACCGAATATCTCAATAAAGTTGACACTCCATGCAAGTAAAGAACGTGGTACTGCTGGGCCAGCTGGGCGATGCCGACCTGCGCCTGCTGCGCGTCTTCAAGAGCGTGGTGGAATGCGGCGGCATGGCGGCGGCCGAGCTGGAGCTCAACATAGCGCTGTCGACCATCAGCCGGCATGTGCGGGACCTGGAGACCCGGCTCGGGCTGGTGCTGTGCCGACGCGGGCGCAGCGGCTTCGCGCTCACGCCCGAGGGCGAGCAGGTCTACGAGGCGGCGCTGGGCCTGCTGTCGGCCACTGACGCCTTCCGTACCCGGCTGCACGACATCCACCGCCGGCTCGGCGGCGACCTGCACATCGCCTTGTTCGAGAAGACGGTCTCGAATCCGCAAGCCCGCATCGCGCAGGCCATCGCCCGCTTCCAGCAGCAGGTGCCCAGCGCCCGGCTGCACCTGCATGTCGGCAGCATCGGCACCATCGAGCGCGGCGTGATCGACGGCCAGTTCCACGTCGGCATCATCCCGGAGCACCGCAGCTCGGAACTGCTGTCCTACCAGGATCTGTTCGGCGAGACCATGCTGCTGTACGCGGGCCGGGGCCATCCCTGGTTCGAGCCAGCGCAGGCCGAGCTGGGCTGGGAGGATTTGCGGCAGCAGAAGCTCGCGGCGCTGGGCTACCACTCGCCGAACATGGAGCTGGCGCACCGGCACCGTCTCGAACGCAGCGCGACCGCCTCCGACCAGGAGGCGATCGCCACCTTCATCCTGTCGGGCGGCTTCGTGGGTTTCCTGCCGGACCACTATGCCGAGCCCTTCGTGCGGGCCGGCCGGATGCGGGCGGTCGCCCCGGCCACGCTGCGCTACAGCTGCCGCTTCATGGCCATCAGCCGGCAGTCACCCAAGGCATCCAGGCTGACCCAGGCCTTCCAGCAGACGCTGTGCGACTGCCATGGCGTCGATGTCGCCCAGGGCCGGGCGATCGAAGCCGGCGCCTGAGCTCAGGTCGCCGAGCCGGCCAGCCGGGGACCACCGACCGGCCACTGGCGCGAGCGCTGGTAACGCCCCATGTCCAGGCCCTCGGTGCTGATCTCCTGGCGCAGACCCAGCAGCTGCTTGGCCAGCACCTGGGCGCTGCCGCAGGCCATGGTCCAGCCGAGCGTGCCGTGGCCGGTGTTGAGGAACAGGTTGTCGATCGGCGTCGCGCCCACCAGCGGCGTGCCGTCCGGCGTCATCGGGCGCAGGCCGGTCCAGAACTCGGCCCGGGCCAGGTCGCCGCCCGGGAACAGCTCGCGCGTGACCTTCTCCAGCGTCTCGCGCCGGCGCGGGTTCAGGCGCAGGTCGAAGCCGGCCAACTCGGCCATGCCGCCGACGCGGATGCGGTCGCCGAGTCTTGTCAGGGCGATCTTGTAGGTCTCGTCGAGCACGGTCGACTGCGGCGCGAGCGACTCATCGAGCAGCGGGATGGTGAGCGAATAGCCCTTGACCGGATAGACCGGGATGTCCAGCCCCAGCGGCAGCAGTAGCTCGCGCGAATAGCTGCCGGCGGCCAGCACATAGCGGTCCGCCTGCAGCAGCTCGCCGCCGGCCAGCTTAACGCCGGTCAGGCGCTGGCCGTCGCGCTGCAGCGACTGCACCACCGCACCCTGGCGGAAGCTCACGCCCGCGGCCGCAGCGCGCTGTGCCAGCCTGGTAGTGAACTGGTGGCAGTCGCCGGTCTCGTCATTGGGCAGGCGCAGGCCGCCGGCATAGGGCACGGCCGCGCGCGCCAGCGCCGGTTCCACCCTGGCCACGCCGGCGCGGTCGAGCAGCTCGAACGGCACGCCGCAGGCCTGCAGCACCTCGACGTCGCGCTGGGCCGCGTCGAGCTGGGCCTGACTGCGGAACAGCTGCAGCGTGCCGCCGCTGCGCTCGTCATAGGCCAGGCCGGCTTCGTCGCGCCACTGGCGCAGGCAGTCGCGGCTGTACTCGGACAGGCGCATCATGCGCTCCTTGTTGACCGCGTAGCGGCCGGCCGAGCAGTTGGCCAGCATGGCCGCCATCCAGCGCCACTGGAAGCCCGAGCCGTCCGGGCGGATCGCCAGCGGCGCATGGCGCTGGAACAGCCACTTCATGGCCTTGAGCGGGATGCCCGGCGCGGCCCAGGGCGTGGAATAGCCGGGCGAGACCTGGCCCGCGTTGGCATAGCTGGTCTCGAGCGCGACCGCGGGCTGGCGGTCCACCAGCGTGACCTCGGCGCCCTGGCGCACCAGCGCCCAGGCCGTCGTGACCCCGATCACCCCACCACCCAGAACGATGACTTTCATGCTGAATCTCCTGCTGCCGTCTGATTCACTGATGGTATGAATCCAAGACAGCAGGATTTGCTGAAATCTTTTCCTGATTCAGCAATACTTGCGGCAAATTGTTCGTCCCACCTACCCTCGCCAGAAAATGTCCGAACTCGACCGCACCGACCGCCGCATCCTCGACCTGCTGCAACGCCACGGGCGCATGTCCATGACCGAGCTCGGCGAGCAGATCGGACTGTCGACCTCGCCCTGCTCGGAGCGCGTCAAGCGGCTCGAGCGCGCGGGCGTCATCAGCGGCTACCACGCCCATGTCGACCCGCTGCGCCTGGGTCGCTCGCTGCTGGTGTTCATCGAGATCACGCTGTCGCAGAAGTCGCCGCAGATCTTCGAGGCCGTCAAGCGCGAGGTCGGGCTGATGCCCGAGGTGCTGGAATGCCACCTGGTCTCGGGCAGCTTCGACTACCTGGTCAAGTCCCGGCTACGCGCCATGAGCGAATACCGCGAACTGCTCGGCACCATCCTCAAGAAGATCCCGGTCCCGGCCCAGTCCAACAGCTATGTGGTGATGGAGGAGGTCAAGGAAACGACCGTGCTGCCGCTGGACCGCTGAGGCTGCGGGGCTCGCCACAGCGCTGCGACTGCTGCTCAGGGCTGATAGTCGAGCCACTGCCAGCCCCTGGGCTGGAACTGGTGGCCGTAGAAGTTGAGCGCCTGCACCACCTTGGACAGGCCGAGGCGCCGGGCCTCGACGCGCCGGGCCACCTTCATCAGCTCGATGCCGTCGCTGATGTCGTTCAGGATCAGGTTGAGCGGGCGCTGGCATTCTGCCACCAGGCCCTGGCGCGCCACGCTGCTGAAATGGGCACCCAGTTCGGCCGCGAGCGACTGCAGCGACTCGGCCGACAAGGCGTGCCCCTCGCGTTCGAGCCGGCGCGCGATTTCGGTGCGCAGGACGGCGAGCCCGGCGGCTTGCGGCGCCTCGTCGATGCGGCACAGCTGCGGATCGACCTTGGGATTTTCCGGGCGGACGCCCCGGGCGGCCAGCGCCGGGCCGGCGGCGCTCAGGGCTGCCAGCGCCAGCAGCAGGAAGGAACGGGAAAGACTGCGCATCATCTTGTCATCCATAATATGCATGATAAGTTCATGATAACAAAGAACGCTAAACGGCAAATGAATGGCAGTCAGAAACTGTCCTGCCACTCGTGGGGTGGCCAACAGCACGGCTCAAGTCCTTGGTCGCAAGCGCGAGGCGAACTTGTCGACAGACAGACTTGGCAGGTAGTCCGGTCCGAATTTGGTGACTGGACCGCCGTCAGCCACCGGCGCGACCTGATGCGCAAGCTCCAGCTGCACAACGCGGCCGACGTGACGCGCTTTGCGATCCGGCATGGGCTGGTGAGGGGGAGTGAGGCGAGGCGGCCTCCCTGACCCGGAGGCCACGCTTGCGATGGTGTAACGGTTGCACTAGAATGGTGGCAATGACGATTTATCCACCGATCACCGACTGGCGCATCAGGATCAACGGCATGGAGCACGGTATCGCTCATGTGCATGTCGAGTTCCGTGACGGCCATCGGGTGGTGGTGGCGATCGAGACGCGTGCGGTGCTGGCGGGTGGAGTGGTCCCTGCCTTGTCAGACATCGCCGCGAATGCCATCAAGTACCTCGCTGAATACCGGAGGCTGAATCCATGAAAGCCATCACCCTCAAGGCGGCCCGCATCATCGGACCGCTGACGCTGGAAATTGATTGGAGCACGGGCGAGACCTTGCGCGCCGAACTGGCCGGCTGGTTACGCCCCCCCTTCGACGCCTTGAACGATCCGGCGCTGCTGGCGCAGATGCAGGTCGACGACTGGGGCGGCGGGCTGAACTGGCCGGACGGGCTCGACCTGGGTGCCGACACCCTGTACGAGTTGTGCCGAAAGCAGGCCGGGCTGCCTACCGCGAGTGAATTCGATGCCTGGATGAAGCGCAACAACCTGTCGCTGCAAACTGCTGCCGACAGCTTGGGCATGACGCGGCGCATGGTCGCTTATTACCGCACAGGCAGCCGCGCCATTCCGCGCGTGGTGGGTCTGGCGTGCAAGGGTTGGGAAGTCGAGCAGCGCCGCATTGCCTGAAAGGTCCCCGTCCCTTCTGGCTCCGTCATCAGAGCTTTTTTGTTTTTGGCATGGCGGCCGCCTTGACCCATTAAACCGTTTCTCATTCTTTACAAATCAATCTATTTGGCTAGAATGAGCAACACCATGCCCGCCCAGCTT
>CAZJQH010000160.1:0-5136 GCA_964547895.1 uncultured Chitinophaga sp.
AAAAGGTGAGGGTGGTCGGCTATGACGACATCGGCTTGTCGGCCTATCTCCATCCTTCGCTGACCTCGGTACGCCAGCCGACGGTGGTGGCGGGCCGCGCCCTGGTCGAGCTGCTGTTCGAGGCCATCGCGGGCCAGCCCAGGCGCACGGTGATGCTGCCGGCGGAACTGATGATGCGCGACAGCACGGCCTGAGCCCGGTAGGTCTGCCCCGGGCGGCGACTTGACCGGCTGCCTGAGCCGCCTCTTCAGCCCGTTCACTGGCCATCAACAGCTAAGGATCGAGCGGCACCGGAGTTCAGCCGCAGCAGTTCATTGACGGTCGCATGGCGCAGACCTTCGCGCTGGGCGATCGCGCTCGCGACCAACGCCCGCCTACCACTCTCCAAGATGATAAATTACAGCCTAATCTGACTGATGACGCGCTGCGGCTGGTGCCGAACAGAACAACGACAATGATCGAATGAACGTCCAGCAACTTGAAAATGAACTGTGGGAGGCCGCCGATCAGCTGCGTGCCAACTCCAAGCTGACCGCCGCCGAGTACGCGATGCCGGTGCTGGGGCTGATCTTTCTGCGCCACGCCACCAACCGTTTCAATGATTACCTGGCCGAGATCGAGGCCGACATCCCGCCGCAGGTGCCTGCTGTCCAGCGCGAGCAGCTGATCAAGCTGGGCTTCCAGGGCAAGGCGGCCATCTACCTGCCCGAGGAGGCACGCTTCGAACGGATTGCCAGCCTGCCGCAGGGGGCAACTGTGGGCGAGGTGATCGATGCCGCGATGGATGTGATGGAAGCCGAGTACCCGGTTCTCTCCGGCGCGCTGCCGCGTGGCTATACCGCCTTCGAGCCCGACTTGTTGGCTGGTCTGGTCAAGATCTTCGATCGCCCCGCCATCAAGTCCGCCACCGGCGATGTGTTCGGTCGCATCTACGAATACTTCCTCAACAAGTTCGCGATGAGCGGCGCGCAGGAAGGCGGCGAGTTCTTCACCCCGCCCTCGCTGGTGCGCATGATCGTCAACATCATCGAGCCGGATCACGGCCTGGTGCTGGACCCGGCCTGCGGCTCGGCTGGCATGTTCGTGCAGACCGGCCACTTCATCGAGGACGTGCGCCACCAGCAGGCCAACGACACCGTCACCTTCCACGGCCAGGAAAAGAGCGACACCAACACCAAGCTCGCGCGCATGAACCTGGTGGTGCACGGGCTCGATGCGTCCAACATCCGGCAGGGCAACACCTTCTACGACCAGATCGAGCACCTCGTCGGCCAGTGCGATTTCGTCATGGCCAACCCGCCGTTCAACGTCGACGGCGTGGACACCAAGAAGGTCGAGGGCCAGGTGGACGAGTCTGGCCGCCTGCCGTTCGGCCTGCCGGGCACCAATGCCAAGACCGGGGCGATTTCCAACGCCAACAGCCTGTGGGTCCAGTACTTCTACGCCTACCTGAACGACGCCGGGCGCGCCGGTTTCGTCATGGCGTCCAGCGCTTCGGACGCCGGCAACAAGGACCGCGACATCCGCGAGAAGCTGGTCAAGACTGGCCACGTCGATGTGATGATGGCGATTGGCAACAAGTTCTTCTATACCCGCAGCTTGCCCTGCACGCTGTGGTTCTTCGACAAAGGCAAGGCGGCCGACTGGCAGAACCATGTGCTGATGATCGACGCCCGCAACGTCTACACGACAGTTTCGGCACGCTCGCATGTGTTCACCGACGAACAGCTGGCCAACCTCAATGCCATCGTCTGGCTCTATCGCGGCGAGCGCGAGAAGTTCGTCGGACTGCTGGGGCGCTACCAGCGTCAGGTGGATGACTGGCTGGCCGCCATTCCAGACCGCATCGCAGCGGACACAGCCGCCGTTGAGGCGCTGGCAACGCCATTGCAGGCTTTCGCCAAGGGTGCCACGCTGGCCGAACTCAACGCCGACCAGCCAGAGGACGCCCATATCAGCCAGGCCCAGCTCGATGCCTTCAATGCCGAGCTGGCTGCTGCCCAGGCCGATACCCATGTGGCGGACGCCATCGCCGCGCTGCTGGCGGCCTGCAGCAAGGCCCGTGAAGCCGTCGCCCAGACCGACTTCGCCAGCCATGCCGGGCAGGTGGCGTTGCAGGCCACGCTTGATGCCCTGGCCCCGCAGCTCAAGACCCTGGGCAAGACGCTGGAGGCTCGCCACAAACAATGGCTCAAGCTGCTCGACAGTGCCGAAAAGAGCCTGCGTGCCCGGCAGTGCAAAGCCTTCGACGGCAAGGCCGTCCGTGAAGCCAAGCGTGCCTTGCTGGCGGCGGACGCCCGGAAGAGCGAAGCGCCCACGGTGCGCGATGCCGTTCTGGACGCGTTGAAGCAGGCGGTCTATTTCATCCACCAGGGGCACTGGCTGCACAGCCGCTTTCCCGATGCGCTGTTCGAGGACGTGCCGGGCCTGTGCAAGGCCGTCACCCTTGACGAGATCGAGGCCAACGACTGGTCGCTCACGCCGGGACGCTACGTCGGCGTGGCGCCGGCCAGCGCCGATGACGAGGAAGATTTCGTCGAGAAGCTGCGCGAGATCCACGACGAACTGGCCGACCTGAACGACAAGGCAGTGGAACTGGCGGCGCGGATTGCCGGCAACTTTGAGGAGTTGACGGGATGAGCGCAGATAAAAGCCAGCCCCCGGCCATGCTTGCCGATATCCCTCCAGACTACACCCCGTGGCTGGCTGAGTTGAAGAACCGCATCCACGCAGCGCAACAGCGCGCCGCGCTGGCGGTCAATCGCGAACTGGTGCTGTTGTACTGGCAGATCGGGCGCGACATCCTCGACCGACAAGAGCAGCAAGGCTGGGGAGCGAAGGTCATCGAGCGGCTGGCGCACGATCTCAGGGCTGCCTTTCCAGAGATGAAGGGCTTTTCGCCACGCAACCTCAAGTACATGCGCGCCTTTGCACAGGCATGGCCGGATGCGGAATTTGTGCAAGAGGTGCTTGCACAATTGCCTTGGTATCACCAGTTGGCGCTGCTCGACAAGCTGAGCAGCGTCGAGAGCCGCCGGTGGTACGCGGCCAAGGCCATCGAGCACAACTGGTCGCGCAATGTGCTGGTGATCCAGATCGAAACCCGTCTTCTGGAGCGCAGCGGCGCGGCCATCACCAATTTCGCAACCAGCCTGCCCAAGCCGCAGTCCGACCTGGCGCGGGAATCGCTGAAGGACCCTTATCGCTTTGATTTTCTGAGCCTGACCCACGAAGCGCAGGAGCGGGAAGTCGAGAGTGCCCTGATCAGGCATGTCACCGAATTTCTGCTGGAGCTGGGTGCCGGCTTTGCATTTGTCGGTCGGCAGGTGTTGCTCGACGTGGGCGGCGACGAGTTTTTCATCGACCTGTTGTTCTATCACCTCAAGCTGCGCTGCTATGTGGTGATCGAGCTCAAGGGTGGCAAGTTCAAGCCCGAGCATCTGGGGCAGCTCGGTTTTTACCTCACCGCTGTGGACGCCCAGATGAAGCACCCGCAAGACAATCCCACCATCGGCCTGCTGCTGTGCAAGAGCAAGAACCAGGTGGTGGCCGAATACGCCCTGCGCGACAACAGCCAGCCCATGGGCATCGCAGAGTACAAGCTGCTTGAATCACTGCCAGCCGACCTGCAAACCAGTCTGCCGAGCATCGAGCAGATCGAGCGCGAGCTGGGAGGAGCGGAGGCATGAGGCAGCACGAAATTCACGACGAACTCGCCGAGCTGAACGACAAGGCGGTGGAACTGGCGGCGCGGATTGCCGGCAACTTTGAGGAGTTGCTGGGATGAGTTGGCCCAAACTGCCCTTGGATCAGCTTGGCTACGTGTCCCGCGGTCGATCTCGACATCGCCCGCGCAACGACCCGACTCTGTATGGAGGCCCGTACCCTTTCATTCAGACAGGAGATGTGAAGCACGCGAATTTTCGGATTACCGAACACACCGCGACATACAGTGAGGCGGGTTTAGCTCAAAGCCGCTTATGGCCGAAAGACACGCTTTGCATCACGATTGCAGCCAACATTGCAGACACAGCCCTTCTGGGGTACGAAGCATGTTTTCCTGACAGTGTGATTGGTTTCATTGCCGATAAAGAAAAAGCCGATCCACGCTTTGTGAAGTATTACTTCGACATCATTCAGCGCGAGCTACAGATGGTGTCTAAAGGCGCGACTCAAGATAACTTGAGTCAGGAAAAATTATTGTCGTTCGGAATTGCCTGTCCGCCAGTTGATGTGCAGCGCCAAGTTGCGGAAGTCTTATCTTCCTACGACGACCTGATTGCCATCAACCAGCGTCGCATCGCCTTGCTCGAAGACGCTGCGCGCCGCCTCTACCGCGAGTGGTTCGTGCACCTGCGCTTTCCTGGTTATGAGTCGGTGCCGGTGAAGGAGGGGGTGCCGGAGGGGTGGTGTAAGAAACCGATGACCAGCGTCGCTGATTTTGTCAACGGTTTTGCTTTCAAGCCTGAGCATTTAGGCGAATCTGGCCTGCCTGTTGTGAAGATACCCGAGCTTCGAAGCGGCATCACGAGCAAGACGCCGTACAATTCCGGGAATATTGTTCCGCAGCGCAACCATATCAATACAGGTGATGTTCTGTTTTCGTGGTCGGCAACGTTGCTGGTTAACGAATGGGGCGAAGGCCCTGCGCTGCTTAATCAGCACTTGTTCAAGGTAATTCCGCACAACGAGTTGCACAAACGACTGGTGCGCTTCGCCGTCGAAGCGGCAATACCGGAACTCACTGGTCATGCTGTCGGAGCAACCATGCAGCACATCCGCCGTTCGGCATTGGACAACCATTTGATGCTTGTGCCTGACGATACAACTGCGGCGACATTTGCGGCGCAGGCTGATCCAATGATGGACGCGATTCTCAACTTGACTGCTCAGAACAGAGAGTTGGCGAAAGCCCGCGACCTCCTGCTTCCCAAACTGATGTCCGGCCAGATCGACGTCAGCGGCATCCGTCTGCCCGATGAGGTGGCGGCATGACTCATCCAGGCACCGTATTGGCCCAGCCGCAGCCCCCTTGCCGGGCAGGGTGGTTTGCGCTTATACTTGCACTCAACAAAACCCGCCAAGGCTATGCGCGCAAGCGTATCCTCAAACCGGCGGGTTACTTTTTTGTGGGCG
>CAZJQH010000161.1:0-2307 GCA_964547895.1 uncultured Chitinophaga sp.
TCAGGTGGCCGCCTTCGGCCAGGTTCATGCCCATGAAGGTGTCGCCCGGCTTCAGGAAGGCCAGGAAGACCGCCTCGTTGGCCTGGGCGCCGGAATGGGCCTGCACGTTGGCGGCCCAGCCATGCTGGTCGGCGCCGAACAAGGCCTTGACGCGGTCGATCGCCAGCTGTTCGGCCAGGTCCACGTACTCGCAGCCACCGTAGTAGCGCTTGCCCGGATAGCCTTCGGCATACTTGTTGGTCAGCTGGCTGCCCTGGGCCGCCATGACGGCGGGGGTGGTGTAGTTCTCGCTGGCGATCAGCTCGATATGCTGTTCCTGCCGCTGGTGTTCCTGCTGGATGATGGCCCACAGATCGGGGTCGGCCGCCTTCAGGCCTTGGTCCTGGTAACTGAACATTCCTTGTCTCCTCTCTTTCTGGTGAAGGTGGAGCGAATGTTCTCGCTTTGCGTGATATCGGACCATTAAAATCACGACACAAAGTTTGATTTTTACGACATCGATATCCTGATGACGCCCGTAGTAAGGGTTTGTACGGAGCTTTCGGTGAAAGGTGCAGTGCTTCTCCATGTTTGTGTTGACGCTGCCAGATCAGCACCGCCAAAATCCCGCTCATGCCAACGCTAGCCTCCCCGTCACCAGCCATTTCCAGTCCGAAAATCCGGCGCTTCGGTTTTCTGCTGTTGCCTAATTTCTCGCTGATCGCGCTGAGTTCGGCGGTCGATCCCTTGCGTCTGGCCAACAATGCGTTGGGGCGCAAGGCCTTCGAGTACCTCACCATCGGCGTCCAGCACGCTCCCGTGGTATCGAGTGATGGCATCAGCGTGCTGCCTGACGAGGAACTGGGTCAGAGCAGCCAGTTCGATGCCGTGTTCGTGGTCGGCCCCAATCCCATCCCGCGGCGGGGCGATGGCGATATCGTGCGCTGGCTGCGTCACCTGGCGGCACGCGGCATCGTGCTGGGAGGCATCGACACAGGAAGCTACTACCTCGCCAAGGCGGGTCTGCTGGATGGCTACCGCTGCACCATTCACTGGGAAGACCGCGAGATACTGCTGGAAGAGTTCCCGCAGCTGCATGTCTCGCAACGGCTGTTCGAGGCTGACCGCGACCGCTACACCTGTTCCGGAGGGGTGAGCCCGCTCGACATGATGACCTTCATCCTGCGCCAGGCACCTGGCAGCCGCGAGCTGGCGCAGCAGGTATCGGACCTGCTGGTGGTACATCAGCGCAGTCAGGATGAGAACCAGGCGCTACCTTTGCGCTATCGCTACGCCAACATCCCAGCCGTCGTGCTCGAGGCCCTCGAACTGATGGAGAACAACGTCGAGGAGCCGCTGACGCCTGGCGAGATTGCCGACTACCTCAACATCTCCAGGCGTCAGCTCGAACGCCTGTTCCAGGATCATCTGCAGATATCGCCGGCGCGCAAATACCTCGAGATCCGTTTGGCCAGGGGGCGACTGTCGGTGCTGAGAACCAATCGTCGCATTGACGAAATTTCCCTTTCCTGCGGCTTTCTCACCCCTGCGCATTTCATCACCAAGTACCGCGAGTTGTACGGCAAGACCCCTCATTCGGAGCGCAGCACCCTGGTTCAGGCAGCCAGTGCCTGAGGCTTGCGCAGATCGGGCAAGGGGCAGGACGCGCTGCTTGCGAATGTGATAGCCATTTGCGGGTCAATCTGATCAAGGGACGCCGTGGTTCAGCCCTGTGATTGAGGGCGGTACCCAGCAGTCATTGACAGTTGGCGCTTGGCCAGCCCGGTATCTGTGATCGCCAGGCGTCAACCAGGACACCGGCCAAAAGACCTACCCTGGGCACCGCCTTCGCGCCAAACTGGCCTGATCGGGCGGACCAATTTCCATTCAGAAAATTCCCCTGCAGCACGCCAGCACGGCGCGAGTGATTTGTATTGGCGGTGCTGGTCTGATTTGAGGCCGGGTTGTCGTACGGGATAACCCTATAACTGCTGGATGACCGGCAGCCCGGGTCGCAAATAAGATAACAGGTGTCGCAAAAGGACGCATGGGCATTTGGAGGGCGCTCTAAAGTTGGCTCCATTCTTTCAACCCAAAGGAGACCACTGAAATGAACTTCGAAGACCACAGCCTGCTGCAAAACCAGATGCCCAGCCTGATCCGCCTGCGCAATGGCGAGAAGGTGCAGAACTCGTTTTCCGCGCAGGAATACGCCAGCCGCATGGCCAAGGTGCGCAAGCACATGCAGGACAGCGACATCGATGCGGTGCTGTTCACCTCGTACCACAACATCAACTACTACAGCGACTTCCTGTACTGCTCGTTCGG
>CAZJQH010000161.1:2407-5044 GCA_964547895.1 uncultured Chitinophaga sp.
CTGCCCAACGTCGAGTTTGTCGACATCGCGGCGGCCTGCATGAAGATGCGCATGGTCAAGACCGCCGAGGAGATCGAGTTCATCGCCAACGGCGCGCAGGTTTGCGACATCGGTGGTGCCGCGCTGGTCGCAGCCTTGAAAGAGGGCGTGCCCGAGCATGAAGTGGCGCTGGCCTCGACCCAGGCCATGATCCGCGAGATCGCCAAGCGCTATCCGCACACCGAGCTGATGGACACCTGGACCTGGTTCCAGTCGGGCATCAACACCGATGGCGCGCACAACCCGGTGACCACGCGCAAGGTGCAGAAGGGCGACATCCTGAGCCTGAACTGCTTCTCGATGATCAGCGGCTACTACACGGCACTCGAGCGCACCCTGTTCCTGGACCACGCCAGCGACGCGCACCTGCGCCTGTGGGAGATCAACTGCAAGGTGCACGACGAAGGCAAGAAGCTGCTGGTGCCGGGCGCCAAGTGCAGCGACATCGCCAAGGAACTCAACAAGATCTATGAAGAGCACAATCTGCTGCAGTACCGCACCTTCGGCTACGGCCACAGCTTCGGCACGCTGAGCCACTACTACGGCCGCGAGGCAGGGCTGGAGCTGCGCGAGGACATCGACACCATCCTGGAGCCGAACATGGTGATCTCGATGGAGCCGATGATCATGCTGCCCGAGGGCATGCCGGGCGCCGGCGGCTACCGTGAGCACGACATCCTGGTGATCACGCCCGAGGGCAACCGCAACCTGACCGGCTTCCCCTACGGTCCGGAGCACAACATCATCAAGGCCTGATAGCACCCGGGTGAACGCACTTCAATGGCGTTCACCCGCTTGTGATTGGTGGTTTGAATCAAGCAAGAAGAGAGGTTTTCTTCAGAACAACATGAAACGGCTGTCAACGGGATAAGAATCCTGGTTGCAGCACCATTACTGACCGAAGCACGCCGTTGTGCAATTGCATGGCGCCAGCGCGACAGACCCGGTCAGGCACATAAGACGTATAAAAATCTTGGAGACAAGCCAAATGAGTAATCATGGCAGTGATGCAACTGATCTGGAAGAGATATTGCAACCGATTCCCGAGCATCGGCGAACCAAAAGCGTATGGGGACAGTTCTGGATCTGGTCGGGTGCGAACGTTGCACCGATCAACTGGATTCTGGGGGCGCTCGGCATCAATCTCGGACTCTCGCTTGCCGACACCATTACCGTTCTGGTGGTTGGCAACCTGATCGGGATGATTGGATTCGGTGCCTTTGTATTGCTCGGGCAACGTACTGGCGTCACGGGCATGGTGCTTTCACGCGCTGCTTTCGGACGGCATGGCGCGTATCTGCCCGCTGCCATCCAGGCGGCCCTGGCGGTGGGCTGGACAGCCGTGAACACCTGGATCATCCTTGACCTCGTGATGGCACTGTTCGGCAAGATCGGCTGGGTCGACCCGAGCGCGGAGAACTTCTGGTGGCGCCTGTCCACCGCCGCGACCATCATGACTATCCAGGTTGTTATCTGCTACATCGGTTACCGCGCGATTGCTGCCTTCGAGAAGTGGACGGTCCCGCCCACGGTGCTGGTACTGGTTGCCATGAGCGTCGTGGCCTGGACCCAGTTCAACATTGATTGGTCCTATGCCGGGCCGGCCGACAAGGTGTTGACTGGCATGCCCCGCCTTGCCGCCATGAGTGGCGTCATGACCGCGATCGGCATCGGCTGGGGCATCGGCTGGTTCACCTACGCACCTGACTATTCGCGCTTTGTCTCGAATTCGGTGTCCAAGACCAAGCTCTACCTCGCCAGCACGCTGGGCCAGTTCATACCGGTCGTCTGGCTGGGTGTCCTGGGTGCCAGCCTGGCGACCAAGAACGGCAGCGCCGATCCCGGCGCCCTCATCGTCGACAACTTCGGTGTGCTCGCGATCCCGGTGCTGGCGCTCGTGGTGCATGGTCCCATCGCGACCAACATCATCAATCTCTACACCTTCGGCGTGGCAGCACAGGCCATGGACATCAAGGTTTCGAGACAGAAACTCTCGATCTTGGTCGGTGTCTTCGCCATGGTAGCGGTCATGTTCTTCATGAAGCAGGAAAACTTTGCCCATGCGCTGGACGCCTGGCTGGTCTCCATCGTGGCCTGGGTGGCTACCTGGGGTGGCATCATGGCCGTGCACTGCTTCGTCTTTGAGCGCTATACCAAGAATTTCGACTTCCTGTTCGAGGGACCAGAATCCAGACACATGCGTCGTTTCAATCCGGCAGCGTTGGTGGCATTCTTTGCTGGCTTGGGCTGCACCTATCTGTTCATGTTCGGCATCATCCCGCTGTTCCAGGGACCCATCGCCACGGCGATGGGTGGGATTGATCTCTCCTGGCTGGCAGGCGGGTTGAGTTCATCCGTCCTCTATTACCTGCTGGGGCGAAAGTATGCTTTGCGACACCGTACGATGCAGGCGCGGATGGTATTTGAAACCAGCCGACCCAAGGCAGGAATGGCAAAAATTCTATGAGCAGGCTAGTGCACAGGGAATGAAATACGGTACTTGGCACTGATTCAGCAGCACACAAAACGCCTTGCATTGCAAGGCGTTTTTTTGTGGGCCTAAGACAAGCCAGGCCACGGCCTTCACTGACTTCGATT
>CAZJQH010000162.1:0-5039 GCA_964547895.1 uncultured Chitinophaga sp.
GCCATGCTGGCGGGCTTGTCCGATGGCGATCCAGGCGAAGCGCAGGAAGCGTCAGTCGATCCGGTCGCGCTGGTCGCGCAGCGGGTGCTGGAAGCCTTCATCGCCCAGCACTACACCCAGGCCGCGCCCCCGCCCGTGCTGGTGCTCGGCGCCCCGGTCGATGCCGGCCTGCTGGAGCTGCTGACCGAGCAGAGCGGCGTGAAGATCCATCCGGTCTTCAACCCGCGCGAGCACCGCCGCGCCTGGCTCGAGATGGCGCAGAAGAACGCCGAACTGCAGCTCGCGCGCCTGCTGGCCGAGGAGGGCTCGCAGCAGGCCAGGACGCGCGCGCTGGCCCAGGCACTCGACCTGCCCGAGGACGCGCTCGATGCCTTGCGCATCGAATGCTTCGACATCTCGCACACCGCGGGCGAGGCGACAGTGGCCTCCTGCGTCGTGTTCGAGGGCCATGCGATGCAGGGCGCGCAGTACCGACGCTACAACATCGACGGCATCACGCCGGGCGACGACTACGCGGCGATGCGCCAGGTGCTGGAACGCCGCTACGGCAAGTTGGCCGAGGCGCTGCGTGAGGCCGGCGGCGCCGAGACTGCCGCCAGGGGCGGCGCGCGCCTGCCCGACATCGTGCTGATCGACGGCGGCAAGGGCCAGGTCGGCGTCGCGCGCGAGGTGTTCGACGCGCTCGGGCTCGACCTGGGCCGCATCGTCGGCGTCGAGAAGGGCGAGGGCCGCAAGGTCGGCCTGGAGGAACTCGTGTTCGCAGACGGCCGCGAGAAGGTCTACCTGGGCGCCGACTCGGCCGCGCTGATGCTGGTCGCGCAGATCCGCGACGAGGCGCACCGCTTCGCCATCACCGGCATGCGCGCCCAGCGCGCCAAGGCACGCACCGGCGGCAGCAAGCTCGAGGACATCCCGGGCGTGGGCCCGAAGAAGCGCGCCCGCCTGCTGCAGCGCTTTGGCGGCATCAAGGGCGTGGCCGACGCCAGCATCGAGGATCTGGCCGGCGTCGAGGGCATCTCGGCCGAGCTGGCCGACGCGATCTACCGCGCGCTGCACTGAGCCCCGGCAGCCATCCTTCACCGACAGCCGTCATAATCCTCGCATGTTCTTCAACCTGCCGACACTGCTGACCTGGGCCCGCATCGCGGCCATACCGCTGATCGTGGCGGTGTTCTACTGGCCCGGCCTCGCGCCCCAGACGCAGAACCTGATCGCGACCTGGCTGTTCGTGGTCTTCGCCGCGACCGACTGGGCCGATGGCTACCTGGCGCGCAAGCTGAATCAGACCTCGTCGTTTGGCGCCTTCCTCGATCCGGTGGCCGACAAGTTCCTGGTCTGCGCCAGCGTGCTGGTGCTGGTCCACCTGGGCCGGGCCGACGTGTTCGTCGCGCTCATCATCATCGGGCGCGAGATCGCGATCTCGGCGCTGCGCGAGTGGATGGCGACCATCGGCGCGACCAAGAGCGTCGCGGTCCACATGGTCGGCAAGCTCAAGACCAGCGTGCAGATGGTCGCGATCCCCTTCCTGCTCTACCAGGCGCCGCTGCTGGGCATCGACACGCTGGCCTGGGGCCAGGTGCTGATCTGGGTCGCCGCCGTGCTGACCATCTGGTCGATGGTCTACTACCTGAAGAAGGCGCTGCCCGAGATCCGGGCCAAGGTGCGCTGATCCGCGTGCTGGAAAAAATCCAGCCAGCCCCCTAAATTGCGGCTTTCAGGCCCTAGAATAGTGAACTGTCGCTGCTAGCGGCAGACAATCTTGCAGTGGGTGCTTAGCTCAGCTGGTAGAGCAACGCCCTTACAAGGCGTGGGTCGGCGGTTCGATCCCGTCAGCACCCACCACTCAGGATTGCCGCAGATCAAGCACCCGGTTTCATCGCCTGGTGCTTTTTTTGCGCCCGGGCTTCAGCCCTTCGGGTTGAAGAAGCCCACCATGGCCGAGAGCGAATCCATCAGGCACTGGAAGTCCTGGCCGATCGCGTGCTCGGCCATCGTCATGCGGATGTGGCAGAAATGGCCGCGGTAGCGGGTCAGCGCCAGTGCCGAGAACTGGCGGCCGGCGTCGAAGCTGGCATAGCGAAGGTTGGGGCTCTGGTTCTCGCTGGCGGGCTGCAGACCCGGGAATTCGGTCCGCAGCGCGGCCATCGCGCGGTCCATCTCGGCCTGGAGTCCGCTCTCGCTGCCTGGATCGCCAGCGGCTGGATAAAGGGTCAGCGCCACCTGGGTCTGGCGTGAAGCGTAGTCCAGCTTCAGTCCGCCGGCCTCAGAAGCGCTCGGGCTCATGCGCACGAAATGCAGCCAGCCGAACTGGGCCGGCACGCCGAAGCCGAAGCGTTCGCCGAGCGGGACGCCGCAGGCCGGCGTGGTACGGCCGGGCACCAGCTTCAGCCTTCGCAGGTCGAACCAGAGCTGGCGCGGCTCGGCCACCAGGCGCTCGCCGTCGATGAAGCGGATCTCGTAATGGCAGCACTCGATCCAGGGACGCGCGGCATCGGCTTGCTTGCCTACCAGCCGCCACTGGTGTTCGGGGCCGCCGAACAGGCAGGCGGCCAGGCTGTCCTGGGCCTCGATCGCGTCGAACAGCGAGTCGGTGGCCATGACGATCGGGTCCTGGGCATTGCGGCCGGAACCACCCTCGATGGGCAGATCCAGTCCGAAGTCTTTGAGCAGCAAGTCGCGCAGCATGGGAGTCCTGTAGCAGAGAGGAGGGCGGCTGGGGGGCCGCAGGGCAGAACCAGGATTCTCGCACCCGGACTCCGCGGGCCAATGGCGGGGCGGCGCCTTGAACTCAAGTAAACTCGATCGGCTTATTTTTGCTCAGACTGGTAACGGCTATGTTCGATTTCTTCCGCAAGTACATGAAGATCATCATGGGCTTGCTGTTCATTCCACTGGTGGTCGGCTTCGTGCTGTTCGGCGTCCAGGGCTACGACAGCCTCGGTGACGGCGCCGACAAGGTGGCCGAGGTCGCCGGCAAGTCCGTCACGCGCCAGGAGCTCGACCAGGCCCATCGGCGCGAGGTCGAGCAGCGCCTGGCCGAGCAGCCCGATCTGGACCGCGCCCTGCTGGAGTCCGACGAGGCCCGCCGCGCCACGCTGGACAGCCTGATCGCCCAGCGCGTGCTGGCGCTGGCCGCACAGGACCAGCATATCGGGACTTCGGACCAGCGCCTGGCGCGCGAACTGCTGCAGGACCCTGGCATCGCCGCGCTGCGCAAGCCCGACGGCCAGCTCGACCTGCAGCGCTACAACGAGGCGCTGCGCGCCCAGGGCCTGACGCCCGAGCAGTACGAGAACTCGCTGCGCCATGACATCGCGCGGCGCCAGGTGCTCGCCGGCGTGGCCAACAGCTCGCTGCTGCCGGCCGCGGTGGCCCAGCCCGCGCTCAAGGCCTGGTTCGAGCGGCGCGAGATCCAGGTCGCGCGCTTCGCGCCGGCCGACTTTGCCGCCAAGGTGCAGGTGTCGGACGCCGACGTCGAGTCCTACTACCAGGCTAACGCTGCCCGCTTCCAGTCGCCCGAGCAGGTCGACATCGAATATGCCGTGCTCGACCTCGATACCGTGGCCAGCCGCATCAAGGTGTCTGAGTCCGACCTGCGCGCCCGCTACGAGCAAGGCCTGGCCCAGCTGGCCAAGGACGAGCAGCGCCGCGCCAGCCACATCCTGCTGACCGTGGCGGCCGACGCAGCGGCGGCCGACAAGGCCAAGGTCAGGGAGCAGGCCCAGGCCCTGCTCGATGAGGTCCGCAAGTCGCCGGCGCGCTTTGCCGAGCTGGCCAAGGCCAGGTCGCAGGACCCCGGATCCGCGTCCCAGGGCGGCGATCTCGACTTCTTCTCGCGCGGCAGCATGGTCAAGCCCTTCGAGGATGCGGCCTTCGCGCTCGCCAAGGGCCAGGTCTCGGACCTGGTCGAGACCGAGTTCGGCTTCCACATCATCCAGCTGACCGACATCCGCCAGCCGGCCAAGCCCAGCTTCGAGTCGCAGCGCGCCCAGCTCGAGCAGGAGCTCAAGCGCCAGCAGGCGATGAAGGCCTATGCCGAGGCAGCCGAGCAGTTCGGCAACCTGGTCTACGAGCAGGCCGACAGCCTCAAGCCCGCCGCCGACAAGTTCGGCCTGAGCGTCAAGACCTTCCAGGGCCTGCAGCGCGGCGGTGTCGCCGCCGATGCCGTGCTGGGCAACGACAAGCTGCTCAAGGCGGTCTTTGCCGAGGACGCGCTGCGCTCCGGCCGCAATACCGACGCGGTCGAGCTCGGTGCCAACCAGATGGTTGCCGCGCGCGTGCTCAAGCACCAGGCGGCCGCCACCCGGCCGCTGGCCGAGGTCGCGGCCCAGGTGCGCCAGAGCCTGGTGCAGCAGCGCGCGCTCGAGCTCGCGCTGGCCGAGGGCAAGGCCAGGCTCGAGGCCTGGAAGGGCGGCGCTGCCGCCAGCCTGCCCGCTGCCGTCACCGTCTCGCGCCAGCAGACCCAGGGGCTGCCGTCGTCGCTGGTCTCGGCCGCGCTCTCGGCCAGGGTCGAGCCGGGCCAGCCGGCCTGGGCCGGCGTCGATCTCGGTGCCCAGGGCTATGCGGTGGTGCGTGTCAACCAGGTGCTGGCAGCCGATGCGCTGGCCCCGGAGCAGGCCGAGCAGGGGCGCCGCCAGCTGGCCCAGATCTGGGTCCGCGCCGAGACCCAGGCCTACCTCGAGTCTCTCAAGCAGCGCTACAAGGCAAAAATCCTGTCCGGGAGCTGATCGGGCCCTGAATTCGGTATAGAATCATGTCTTCAACGACGGTGGCTGTAGCTCAGTTGGTAGAGTCCAGGATTGTGATTCCTGTTGTCGTGGGTTCGAGTCCCATCAGCCACCCCACCTGATTCATCTTGCATAGCAGGCTTCCTGCAAGTCACAGCAGAGATACTGCCGGAGCGCTATGTAAGTCAAACCAAAAAGCCCGATGCTGACGGGCTTTTTTCAATCGGGCAGGTGCTTGGCGTTGACAGATTTTCAGTGGTGGCTGTAGCTCAGTTGGTAGAGTCCAGGATTGTGATTCCTGTTGTCGTGGGT
>CAZJQH010000163.1:0-3022 GCA_964547895.1 uncultured Chitinophaga sp.
CAAATTTTCAGCTGCGGGGCTGGTGCACAGGGGGCTGTTTAGGGCAGACTGGCTGTACGCAGTCCGTCCCTCTTTGCCCCGCTCATGTCCTGGTATTCCCTGTCCGTCCTCTCCGGCCTGATCCTGCTGCCTGCGCTTGCGCTGCTGGCAGGTGTCGCCTGGGAGCGGCGCCGCTGGCTGTCCCGGGCGCCGGCGCTGGACTGGCGCGACCCGGTCAGCGGCGTCTATTCCCGGAACATGCTGCTGGAGCTGCTGTGTCGCCAGCTGTCGCTGGCGGCGCGGCTTCAGCATTCGGTCGCCGTGCTGGTGGTCGAGTTTGACGGCCAGCATACGCCGGCCATGTCCCAGGCGCTGGCGCAGCGCCTGGTCGCGCGGGTGCGCGAGTACGACCTGCTGGGGCAGTGGGACGAGGGCCGTTTCCTGCTGGTGCTGCCCGATGCCGATGTCGGGGCCGCGCTGGTGCTGGCCCAGGACCTCTGTGACGGCCAGAACCGGCACCCGCCCCAGCCGGGAACCGAGCCGCGCCAGGCCAGCGTGAGCGTGGGCGTCCATGCGCGCCAGCCGGCCCTGCGCGATGCGACCGACGAACTCGCGCTCTCGATGGTGGCCGCGGCGCAGCGGGCGCTCGATGCGACCCGGTCCGACGGGCCGGGCCGGGTCGAGGTCGAGCTGTGAGCCCTCAGCGCTGCGCGGCCCAGCGCACCAGGGCTTCCAGCGCCGGCCTGGCCGCGCGCGCGTTGTCGTGGTTGACGATCGCGACCAGCACGCGGCGCTGGCCATCGGCGCCATGGACATAGCCGGCCAGCGCCTGCACGTCGCGCAGGCTGCCGGTCTTGAGGTGCGCCTGGCCGGCGTCGAGCGCGCTGCGGCGCAGCGTGCCGTCGAGCCCGCTCGCCGGCAGCGAGGCGACCAGGTCCGGCATCAGACCGGACTGCCAGGCCAGCTGCAGCAGCCGCGCCAGCGCGCCGGCGCTCAGCCGGGTGTCGCGGCTCAGTCCGCTGCCGTTGCCGATCTCGCGCGGCAGGCTGTCGGCGCCGAGCCGCTCGCGCCACCAGCGCTCCAGTGCTGATCTGGCCTCTTCCCAGCCAGCCGGCCCGGCGTCGCGCCCGGCGCGGCCCAGCGTCAGCAGGATCTGCTGCGTCATCACGTTGTTGCTGAACTTGTTGGTCTCGCGCACGACCTCGGCCAGCGGTGGCGATTCGAAGCCCAGCAGCAGCCTGGCCTGCGCTGGCACGGTGCCGTCGCGCACCTGGCCGTCGAGCTTGCCGCCGATCGCAGCCCACATGCCGGCAACCGCGCGCGCGGCCATGCGTGCGGGTTCGGGGTGGGCGATTGGCCATTCGCGCGCGCCGCAGGCAGCTGGATAACGGCCGGCAAAGCGCGGCTGCAGCGCGTCCGAGAAGTCGGCGCGCAATGCGCCGCGCCAGTCGCCGCAGGAGTCGGCGCCGTTGTCCAGCGGCACGCTGGCGGGCAGCTCGACCCCGGCCAGCGGCGGCTCCAGCGTCAGGTGCGCGACGCCGGCTTCGGGGTCAGGCGTGAAGCCGAACACCTGGCTGCGGTAGTTGACCAGCAGCGCGTCGGGCGCGGCGTTGTAGGGCTTGAGCGGTTCGCCATCGAAGGCACCCGGATCGGCCTCGGGAATCGAGAAGGCGCTGCGATCCAGCACGATGTCGCCCGCGATTCGCCGGATGCCGAGATCCTGCACGCGGCGCAGCAGCAGCCAGAGCCGCTCGCTCACCAGCTTGGGGTCGCCGTCGCCCTGCAGGTAGAGCTTGCCCTGCAGCACGCCGTCGCGCAGCTGGCCGTCGCGGTAGACCCGGGTCTGCCAGCGGAAGTCGGGGCCGAGCCGGTCCAGCGCGGCGTAGGTCGTGACCAGCTTGAGGGTGGAGGCCGGGTTGACCGGCGCGTCGGCGCGCCAGGCCAGCAGCGGTGCAGCGCCGGGGCGCGTGTCGAGCACGACGGCGGCCAGCGCATCGGCCGGCAGCTTGGCGCGCGCCAGCAGGCTCGCGACCTCGGGCGGCAAGGAGGTCTGCCTAGACTCTGGCACACGAGCTTGGCGCATGGCATCGGTGGGTGTCTGGGCCTGTGTGTTCCCGGCCAGCAGCAGCGTCAGCAGCGCCGCACAGACGAGTTTCGGGGTTCGGAATCGCTCCAGCATGGCGGCCATTATCCGTGCCGGGGATAATCACGCCATGTCCGTTTCCGCCGCGCCCCTTTCGTCCATCTCGCCCTACGCCGACCTGCCCGCCACCCTGAAGCCCGGCGCGCGCGTGCTCGCGCTCGACACCAGCACCGACCGGCTCAGCGTCGCGCTCGGCAGCCCGGACCGGCCCGAGGGCTGGCTGCTGCACGAGGGCGCCGGCGGTGCCCAGGCCTCCGCTGCGCTGATCCCGCTGATCCGCTCGCTGCTGGAGCAGGCGGGCTGGAAGCTGGCTGAACTTGATGCGATCGCCTTCGGCCGCGGCCCGGGCAGCTTCACTGGCCTGCGCACCGCCTGCGCCGTGGTGCAGGGCCTGGCAGTGGCGGCGCGACCGGGCGGCATCCCGGTGCTGCCGGTCGACACCCTGCAGGCCGTCGCCGAGCAGGCGCGCTGGCAGATCCAGCAGCGCGGCGAGGCTTGTCCGGACCGCATCGTCGCCGCGCTCGATGCGCGCATGGACGAGCTCTACCTGGCCGAATTCGACCTGGCTGGACAGCTGCCGCGTGCCGCCGGCCGGCCCTGGCTGAGCGCGCCCGAGGCGCTGCAGCTGGCCGATGGCTGGCCCGAGGCCGGCACCGGCTCGGCGCCCTTGCTGGCCGGCAACGCTCTGGCTGTTTACGGCGCTCGCCTGCCGCCCGCCTGGCAGGCCGCGCAGCAGGAATCGGCCTGGCCGACCGCCGCCGCCATGCTCAGGCTGGCGCCCGCGCTCTGGGCGGCCGGCGCCGCCGTGCCCGCCGCCCAGGCGCAGCCGCTCTATGTGCGCGACAAGGTGGCCCAGACCACCCAGGAGCGCGAGCGCATCAAGGCCGAGAAGCTCGCGGC
>CAZJQH010000163.1:3122-5031 GCA_964547895.1 uncultured Chitinophaga sp.
CTGGTCGCGATGCCGGGCTATCTCGAGACCCACCTGCTCAACATCACCACCGTGCCGCAGCACCGGCGCCAGGGCTGCGCCCGCCTGCTGCTGGAGGCGCTGCAGGCCTGGTCGCGGCTGCAGGGCGCCGAATGCCTGTGGCTCGAGGTGCGCGCCAGCAACCTGGGTGCGCGCGCTCTCTACGAGCAGATCGGCTTTCTCCAGGTGGGACGCCGGCGCGACTACTACCCGGCCGATGGCAGCCAGCGCGAGGACGCCGTCATCATGAGCCTGGCGCTGGCCGCTCCAGCCGCCGAGGCGCAAGCGGAGGGCGCAGCATGAGCGAAGCCGCAATGCAGACGCTGCCGCGGCTCGATCCGCGCCATGCCGCCATGCTGGCCGAGATGGGCGTCAATGTCTGGTGGCAGGAGGCGGCGCTGCAGCCGCTGCCAGCCACCCAGCCTGCCGCCGCGCCTGCGCGACGCAGCCTCGCGGCCAGCAGCCCGCTGGCTGCGCGCCCCGTGCCTGTCCCGGGTCCGGATGCCGCGCCTGCCGTGCCGAGGACGGCACGCCCGGTCCCGGCACAGCCTGCAGCAGCTGCCGCGGCTGCGGTCGCCAGCCAGCTGCCACCAGCCGTTCCGGCTGCGACCCAGGCCGGCGGGCCGCGTCCCGCTGTTGCCGTCGTCCCGGCGCCTGCGGCCAGGGCCCCAGCGCGCGCCGTCATCCCGCTGGCCGAGGTGCCTGCCGACCAGGCCGCGCTGGCCGATGCGATCCGCGCCTGCAGCGCCTGCGACCTCGGAACACGCCGCCGCCACGCGGTGCCCGGCATGGGCGATCCGGCGCCCGACTGGCTGATCGTCGGCGAGGCACCGGGCGAGGAGGAGGACCGCCAGGGCCTGCCCTTCGTCGGACGCGCCGGCCAGCTGCTCGACCGCATGCTCGCCGCCATGGGGCTGGACCGCCAGCACAAGGTCCACATCGCCAACGTGATCAAGTGCCGCCCGCCGCATAACCGCAACCCGGACCCGGTCGAGATCGCGCAGTGCGAGCCCTGGCTGTTGCGCCAGGTCGAGCTGCTGCAGCCCAGGATCATCGTCGCGCTCGGGCGCTTCGCGGCCCACACGCTGCTGGCGCACAGCCCGGCCTTCGCCAGCCCGGAGGCGCTGCGCCAGCTGCCGCTGGGCAAGCTGCGCGGCCGCGTGCACGAGGTCGAGATCGCCGGCCGGCGCCTGCCGCTGGTGGTGAGCTACCACCCGGCCTACCTGCTGCGCAGCCCGGGCGAGAAGGCCAAGTCCTGGGCTGACCTCTGCCTGGCGCTGGACGCCTTCGGGCGTCTGCCGCCGCGCGGCTGAGCCGACCGTCCCGCGACGATTCAGCCCTCGCCCAGCGAGACGCCGATCTGCCTGGCCGTGCGCAGCAGCGGGTGGCCGGCCGGCACCTGGCGCGACTGGTGCGCCACCTCGGCCAGCGGGATGCTGGCCAGCCGCTCGCACTGCAGCGTGACCATCTGGTTGAACTGCCCGTCCATCACCAGCTGTGCGGCCTGGTTGCCGAACTGGGTCGCGAGCACGCGGTCGAACGGGGTCGGCGAGCCGCCGCGCTGCACATGGCCGAGCACGGTGGCGCGCACCTCGCTGTCCAGCAGCGGCTGCAGCTGCTCGCGCAGCGCATGCGCCACGCCGCCGAGCCGGATCGGATCCGGGCTGTCGGCCACGCGGCGCTCGACCGTCAGGCTGCCGCCACGCGGCTTCGCGCCTTCGCCGATGCAGATGATGCTGTGACGGCCGCGCCGTTCGCGGTCGCGGCAGACCGCCGCCACCGCCTCGACCGAGTAGTCGATCTCGGGCAGCAGGATCACGTCGGCGGCGCCGGCCAGCCCGGCCTCGAGCGCGATCCAGCCCGCGTAGCGGCCCATGGTCTCGACGATCAT
>CAZJQH010000164.1:0-5030 GCA_964547895.1 uncultured Chitinophaga sp.
GGCGAAGGACTTCTCGTCCAAGTTCCCGACCATCACGATCAGCAAGGACAGCTGAACTCCGGGCTTTCCCTGCTCAATCCCCCCTGTTCAGCCGGGGGTGGCTGGTTTAAAGTGGGGCATGGCTTGCGAAACCGCTGCTCCCACAGATTCCGCCGCTGCCCCGGCCACGCAGGCAGGCGCGCTGAACCGGATCGAGGTGGCCGTGGTGATGCGGCGCGAGCCCGTCATCGGGCCGATGAGCCGCTGGCAAAGCTGGCGCTGGCTGCTGGCCGATGTATTGAGCGGTGAGACACTGGCGCAGCTGCAGCCCTTGCCGGACCCACCGGGTCCGCTGCCGCTGGAAGCTCTAGCGGGCGGAGAGGGTGGCGAAGGTGCGAGCCACTGGCTCTATCACGGCCTGGGCGTCGAGCTGCACCGCGACGATGCCGAGGGCTACCGGCTTAACCTCGAATCACCCCAGCCCTGCTTCTGGGTCATGTGGCGTCCTGACGAGGTGCAACTGCCGAATGGCGAAGCCGCGCCGCTGCCACTCATCGTCACGCTGAGCTACCAGGACGCCGGCCGCTGGCTCGACGCGCAGGAACGGGTCGAGCAGGTGCCGGCGCCGGCCGAGGTCGTCGCCTGGCTGGCGCGCCATGTCGAGGCGCATCTCCGGCCCGAGCCCCGGCGGCGCCAGCGGCCCGCGAGCTTCCAGCCGCTGTCGGACCGCTTCGGCAACCCGGTCAGCATCAGCACCGGGGCGCGTCGCGGCCGCGGCGGCCAGGGCCATGACGGCTGATTCCGACGGCTTCCTGGGCCGCTGGGCCAGGCGCAAGGCGCTGGCGCGCAATGGCGTCAAACTGTCACCCGAGCCCGCGCGTGTGGAGCTTCCCGCTGCGCCGGTCGCGCCGGTGCCTGCCGCTGGCAATCCAGTCCAAACTGCATCCGTCGACGACGTGGCGCTGCCGGCTGCGCGGGGCCTTGATGCCGGTGCACCGCCGGTCGATTCGGAGCAGCCCGCCCCGACGCTGGCCGACGCGCAGCAGCTCACGCCGGCCTCCGACTTCAGGCCCTTCGTCGCGCGCACGGTCGCACCCGAAGTGCGCAACACCGCATTCAGGAAGCTGTTCGCCGACCCGCGCTTCAACGTCATGGACGGGCTCGACATCTACATCGACGACTATTCCCGGCCCGACCCGCTGCCGCTGGAGGTCGCGCGCGAGCTGCTCGCGGCGCAGTTTCCCCAGGCGCTTGCCGGCAGGACAACGCAGGCCGCCACGCTGCCCGCCTGCGGGTCACAGGCCGCTGCAGCTGTCGAAACCCATGCTGTGGACTCCGCGCCTGATCCGTCCGATGCATTGCCGCGGGCAGATGCAGCACAGAACGGCGCAGGCCCGTCCGGGTGCGCCGGGTCGGCCTCGACCGATGACTCCCAGCGCGATCACCTGTCTACGGATCCTCAAGAATGACCACCCTGATCTGCAACTGCAACCGTACCCTGCCGCTGGACGCCGACGCGCTCGGGCGCGCCATCGGTGAACAGCTCGTCGAGCACAGCACGCTGTGCCGGCGCGAGGCACCGGCCTTCCAGCGCGCCGCCAGGCAGGACGGTCCGCTGCTGGTCGCCTGCACGCAGGAGCAGCGCCTGTTCAACGAGCTCGCCGCGCAGACCGAGGGGGCGCCGTCGCCCGAGCTGCGGCCCATCCGCTTCGTCAACCTGCGCGAGACCGCCGGCTGGAGCCGCGAGGGCCGTCTCGCCACGCCCAAGATGGCGGCGCTGCTGGCCGTCGCGCAGCTGCCCGATCCGGAGCCGGTGCCGACGGTGAGCTTTCGCAGCGAGGGTCGCCTGTTCGTCATCGGTCCGCTCGAACGCGCCGAGGCACTGGCGGTGCGGCTCGACGACGCGCTCCAGATCACGCTGTTCGCCACCGGTGGCGCGGGTCGCCAGCAGCGGCAGCATCCCGTGCTGGCAGGCCGCATCGGGCGTCTGGCCGGCCATCTGGGCGCCTTCGAGCTCGAATGGAGCCATGACAACCCGATCGACCTCGACCTCTGCACCCGATGCAACGCCTGCGTCGAGGCCTGTCCCGAGGGAGCGATCGGACTCGACTACCAGATCGACCTGCAGGCCTGCACGGCTCATCGTGACTGCGTGCGCGCCTGCGAGGCGGCTGGCGCGATCGACTTCGGTCGCGCGCCCCGGCAGCAGGTCGAGCGCTTCGACCTGGTGCTGGACCTGCGCGATACGCCGGCCTTCAGCCAGCACCAGAAGCCGCAGGGCTATTTTCATCTGCCGCCGCAGGCCGGTGCCGACGCCCAGCTCGCCGCGCTGCTCGAGCTGCGCGAACTGGTTGGCGAGTTCGAGCAGCCGCGCTATGTGCGCTACCAGTCGCGCCTGTGCGCGCATGGACGCAACGGCAAGACCGGCTGCAACGCCTGCATCGAGATCTGCTCGGCGTCCGCGATCACCAGCCGCAGCAGCGGCGCCGACAAGGCACGCGCGCAGATCCAGGTCGACCCGCACCTGTGCGCGGGCTGCGGCGCCTGCAGCACGGTCTGCCCGAGCGGCGCGCTCGCCTACGACTATCCCGGCCTGGCCTATCAGGGCGACAAGCTGCGGCGCCTGCTGTCCACCTATGCCAAGGCCGGCGGGCGCGATGCCGTCCTGCTGCTGCACAGCGACGAGGCCGGCAGCCAGCTGATCGACGACTGGGGCTGCGCCGCGCAACTCGACCGCAGCTTGAATGGCGTGCCGGCGCGCGTGCTGCCCTGGCCGCTGCGCCATGTCGCCAGCCTCGGAATCGAGTTCTGGCTCGCCGCGGTCGCGCAGGGCGCCAGCCAGGTCTGGCTGCTGTCCACCGGCGCCGAGGCACCCGACTACCTGCGTGCGCTGCGCGAGCAGATGGCCATCGCGCAGACGCTGCTGTCCGGCCTGGGCTACCAGGGCGAGCATTTCCGCCTGCTGCAGGCCCGCGATGCGCGCGACCTCGCCGCGCTCGATGCCGAGGCCCAACAGCCGCCGGCGCAGGGCGTGAAAGAGCGTGCCAGCTTTGCGCTGCAGTCCGACAAGCGCGCCACGCTCGAGCTCGCGCTCGAGCACCTGCAGCGCCAGTCGCCGCTGGCCCGGCTGCCGCAGGAAATCGTCCTGCCAGCGGCAGCGCCGCTGGGCAGCTTGCGTGTCAATGGCGATGCCTGCACGCTTTGCCTGAGCTGCGTCGGCGCCTGTCCGGCCGGCGCGCTGCAGGACAATCCGGGCCAGCCGCAGCTGCGCTTCATCGAGCAGAACTGCCTGCAGTGCGGCCTGTGCGCGCGCACCTGCCCCGAGCAGGCGATCGCGCTCGAGCCGCGCCTGCTGCTCGACGCCAGCCGGCGCGAGCCGCGCGTGGTGGCCGAGCAGCAGCCCTTCCACTGCATCCGCTGCGGCACGCCGTTCGGCACCGAGCGCGGCATCGCGGCGATGATCGCGCGCCTGGGCGCCCATCCGATGTTCCAGGGCGCCGCCGCCGACCGGCTCAGGATGTGCGGCGACTGCCGCGTCATCGACATCCACACCAGCGCCGAAACCCGCATCACCGACCTGTGAGCCCAGTGATGAACGAATTGCCCACCTCCGCCGCGCTCGACGAGGAAACCGCCCGTGCCGAGCTCTACGGCCTGCTCGCCGCGCTCTACTACGCGCCGCCCGCGTCGGAGCTGCTCGCTCGCCTGCGCGTCGCACCGACCGAGGCCCCTGCCGCCGGCGCCTACCTCGAGGAACCCTGGCGCGCGCTGGTCGCCGCCGCGCGCGCATGCAGCGATGCTGCGATCCAGGACGAGTTCGACGCGCTGTTCGGCGGCGTCGGCAAGCCGGCGGTCAGCGTCTACGGCTCGCAATACCTGAGCGGCTTCCTGAACGAGAAGCCGCTCGCCGCGCTGCGCGCCGACCTTGACCGGCTCGGCCTGGCGCGCGACCCCGCCATGCCCGAAACCGAGGATCATTTCGCCTGCCTGTGCGAGGTCATGCGCTACCTGATCGCAGGCGAAGATGTCGAGGTTTCCAACCTGGCGCAGCAGCAGACCTTCTTCGCGCGCCATTTGCAGCCCTGGGCCGATCGGATGTGCGACGCGCTCGAGTCACAGCCGCAGGCACGCTTCTATGCGGCGCTGGCAGGTTTCACGCGTGCCTTTATCGCCATCGAGGCGCAGGGCTTCGACCTGCTCGACTGAATCCGCAACCGAACTGCGGTCGCCTTTGTTGCGGTGCAGGATTGCACGCAGGCACTGCTCGCATTAGAGTCAGACTTATGGGTGCCGTGCATAAGTGCGGCCGCCGTCGCTGAAGCCGCGACCTGCAGAAGGAGAACAGCATGAAGAACGATTCCTCCCGGCCTGGCCTGAGCCGTCGCCGCTGGTTCGCCGGTGCCGGCACGGTCGGGGCCGTCGCGGCAGTGGCAGCGACCCTGCCTGCCACCGGCCTGGTTGCCAAGGGCAGCTCCAGCGCCGGGCAGGCTGAGCCCGAGCAGGGCAGCGGCTACCGGCTCACCGAGCATGTGCGCCGCTACTACCAGACCACCCGCATCTGACGGTTCCTGCATCCGGGCCGCCTGCGGCCCGTTCCACCGGGCGAGGTAATGCCATGACACTGACCAGAAGAAACACTCGAGGCGCTGCCACTTCCTCCAGCGGCGGCCTGGTGCAGCGGCTGCAGCACGGCCTGGCCCAGGCCTTGCCAACGATGGACCGGCGTGGCTTCCTGCGTCGCTCCGGACTGGGCGTGGGGGTCGGCCTGGCAGCCGGCCAGCTCAGCCTGGTGCGCAAGGCCGATGCCGCCCCTGGCGCCAAGGTGGGCGGCGAGCGCAAGATCGAGGTTCGCCGCACCGTCTGCACCCATTGCTCGGTCGGCTGCGCGGTCGATGCCGTGGTCGACAACGGCGTCTGGGTGCGCCAGGAGCCGGTGTTCGACTCGCCGATCAACCTCGGCGCGCATTGCGCCAAGGGGGCTTCCTTGCGCGAGCATGGCCACGGCGAATACCGCCTGCGCTACCCGATGAAGCTGGTCAACGGCAAGTACC
>CAZJQH010000165.1:0-5009 GCA_964547895.1 uncultured Chitinophaga sp.
CGAGGTCGAGGCCTGGATCGAGGCCGAGATGCGCCGCCTCGACCCCGAGGCCTACGCCCGCCAGCCCTGATGCCCGCCGGATTGCCTGCGGCCTCCCAGCCAGCCCCGAGCCAGGCCGGCCTGTTCGCCGTCGGGGCGGCCGAGCCGCTGCAGCGCCATCCGCGCGCCAACCGCGAATGCCGGCTCGGCGACTGGCTGGTCGCCTACGAGTTCCAGCGCAGCCAGCGCCGCACTCTGGGGCTGACGGTGGGCCCGCAGGGCCTGAGCGTGCGCGCGCCGCGCGCGATGCCGCTGTCCGAGGTCGACGCCTTCCTGCAGCGCAAGACCGGCTGGGTGCTGGCCAAGCTGCAGCAGCTGCGCCAGACCAGCCCGCTGGCGCCGGTCGCGACCGAATGGTGCGCGGGTGCCCGCCTGCCCTATCTGGGGCGCAGCCTGGAGTTGGTGATCGAGCCCGGGCGGCGCCTGCTTGCCGCAGGCGCCGAGCTCGATGGTGAACGCCTGCTGCTGCCGCTGCCCCCCGTGCCCGAGCCACAGCGCGTGCGCGACCTGGCCCAGGCCTGGCTGATGGGCGAGGCCCGGCGCGTCTTCACCGAGCGGCTCGACCATTTCGCGCCGCGCCTTGGCGTGCGCTATAGCAGCCTGCGGCTCTCGAGCGCCACCACCCGCTGGGGCAGTGCCAGCAGCAATGGCAGCATCCGCCTGAACTGGCGCCTGATCCACCTGAGCCTGGAGCTGATCGACTATGTGGTCGCGCACGAGCTCAGCCACCTGCGCGAGATGAACCACGGCCCCGACTTCTGGGGCTGGGTCGCCAGCGTGATGCCCGACTACGATCAGCGCCGCCAGGCCTTGCGACGGCTGCGGCTGGAACCCTGAGCATTGTTTTGCTGTTCGGGTAGCGCTCGTCTGGCCGGTCGCTTGGGTAAGATCCAGGCATGAGTTCATCACTGCAAAACCTGATCGACAACAACCGTGCCTGGGCGGCCCAGATGGAGCGCGAGCGCCCCGGCTTCTTCGAGAAGCTGTCCCATCTGCAGAGTCCCAAATACCTCTGGATCGGCTGCTCCGACAGCCGGGTGCCGGCCAACCAGATCACCGGTCTCGAACCGGGCGAAGTCTTCGTGCATCGCAACATCGCCAACCTGGTGGTGCATTCCGACCTCAATGCGCTGTCGGTGATCCAGTTCGCGGTCGACATGCTCAAGGTCGAGCACATCATGGTGGTTGGCCACTACGGCTGTGGCGGCGTGCTGGCTGCGCTGCGCGGCTCCCGGGTCGGCCTGGTCGACAACTGGCTGCGTCATGTGCATGACGTCAAGCTGCGCCACCGTCGCCGCATCGAGCACCTCAGCGCGCCAGAGCAGGAAAACGTCATGTGCGAGATGAACGTGATCGAGCAGGTCGGCAATGTCGCGCTCGCCACCGTGGTGCAGGACGCCTGGGCGCGCGGCCAGAAGCTGTCTGTGCACGGCTGGTGCTACGGCCTCAAGGACGGCCTGGTCAAGGACCTTGGCGTGACGATGAGCCATGCTGGCGAGGTGGTCGACGTGTTCCGCAGCGCCATCAAGCGCTATCCGCGCGGCGCCTGAGAACCTGCATGGAAACCGATACCGCCTGCCCCTGCGGCCGCACCGACGCCAAGGGAAAGCCGCTCGCGCGCAGTGCCTGCTGCGGCCGCTATTTGGACGATTTCGAGCATGATCCCGCGCCCGACGCCGAGAGCCTGATGCGCTCGCGCTACAGCGCCTTCACCGAGCAGAACGCGGCTTACCTGCTGGCGACCTGGCATGCGGGCCAGCGTCCGGCCAGCATCGACTTCGAGCCCGGCTGCAAGTGGCTCGGGCTGGAGGTCCGCTCCGCACGCATGGCCGGTTCCGAGACGGCCGAGGTCGAGTTCGTCGCCCGCTCGCGCACCGCCGGCCGCGCCCAGCGTCTGCACGAGCGCAGCCGCTTCGTGCGCGAGGACGGTCGCTGGTATTACGTCGACGGGGACATGCTGTGAGCGCGATTGCCATCAAGTTCGATGCCGTGCTGTTCGACTGCGACGGCGTGCTGGTCGATTCCGAGCCGATCACCCAGGGCGTGCTGCGCGACATGCTCGAGGAAGCCGGCTGGGCCATGACGCACGAGGAATGCATGCGCACCTTCGTCGGCAAGATGGTGCGCCAGGAGCGCGCGCTGATCGAGTCGCGCACCGGCAAGCCCTTGACCGATGACTGGATGGCGGCCTTCTACGAGCGCCGCAACCAGCGCCTGCGCGCCGAGCTGCAGGCGATCGATGGCGCGCTCGCAGCCGTGCGGGCAGCCCATGTCCATGCCGGGGGCCGCATCGCCTGCGCCTCGGGCGCCGACCGGCTCAAGGTCGAGTTCCAGATCGACATGGCTGGGATGCGGCCGTATTTCGGCGACCGCGTCTTCAGCGGCCACGAGATGCCGCGCAGCAAGCCCGCGCCCGACGTCTACCTGGCGGCGGCCGCCCACCTGGGCGCCGACCCGGCCCGCTGCCTGGTGATCGAGGACACGCCGACCGGAGTCACGGCGGGAGTCGCCGCCGGCGCCGAGGTCTGGGCCTATTGCCCGCTGCCGGCCGCGGCCGAGCGGCTGCGCGCCGCTGGCGCCAGTCGGCTGTTCGGCCACATGACCGAGCTGTCCACGCTGCTGGCAGGCTGAGCCGGCCCTGCGCAGAGGGCTCCGCAGGCCGGTGCCAGGCCGGTCATGGGGGCATGCGCGCATTCTCCGGCAGTCAGGCCGGGCTTGGGCCAGAATCCGCCCATGTCCAAATCCGTCTCCGCTGCAAGCCAGTCCGCGTCTCCCTTCATCTCCCTGGCAACCGCCAAGCCCAAGCCCGGCCAGACCGTGCCTTCGCCCTGCGTCGGCGTCTGCCGCCTGTCCGAGGACAGCGGGCTGTGCGAGGGCTGCTGGCGCACCCGCGATGAATTGCGGGCCTGGAAGGCCAGCGACGACGAGAGCAAGCTGGCGGTCTGGCGCCTGGTCGAGCAGCGCCAGATCGAAGCCGGCTTGCAGCCGGGCTGAAACGGCTGCTGCGGCCGTCCCGGCTCCGGCATGGCGTGGTTGCCTGTCGCAAATCGCGGTCATCTTGTCGCTTCCCTGCTGTCCTGCCCGGCTTAAACTGCAATGGTTAAGTCACACCACATCGCAGTGAAGGGAGAGTGCCTTGGAGCAGACCGATCCGTCTATCGACCGTACCGTTTCAGGATCGGGCCGGCCACAGCGGCGATTGCGCGCTGCGCCGAAGGGGCGCCAGGTGGATCCTGCCGCGCTAGACCGCATCGCCGAGCTATGCGCTGATCTGGAGCCCCGGCCCGACCTGCTGATCGAGCACCTGCACCGGATCCAGGACGCCGAGGGTGGCCTGCGCAAGGGCCTGCTGGCCGCGCTGGCCGAGCGGCTGCGCCTGAGCCAGGCCGAGGTGCACGAGGTCGCTACCTTCTATCACCACTTCGATATCGTCGAGGACGACACGGCGCTGCCGGCCACGACGGTGCGCGTCTGCACCAGCCTGTCCTGCGCCATGGCTGGCGGCGAGGCCTTGCTGGCCGGCTTGCGCGCTCGCCTGGCCGGCGAACCGTCGGCGCGGGTGGTCGAGGTGCCCTGCATCGGCCAGTGCCATCGCGCGCCGGCTGCCTGCGTCGGCCAGCGCCAGTTGCCCGAGGCCAGCGTCGAGTCGGCGTGCACCTTGCTGGCCAGCGGCGACACCGCAGCGCGCCAGTTGCCGGCCAGCGGCGCCCCGGCAGCACTCGCCGACTACGCCCAGCTGCGCCGCCTGCTGGCCGGCGAACTGACGCCCGATGCCGTGCTGGCCGAGCTGCAGGCTTCGGGCCTGCGCGGTCTCGGCGGCGCGGGCTTTCCGGCCTGGCGCAAGTGGCAGACCGTGCGCGCCCAGCCCGGTCCGCGCTACCTGGTGGTCAACATCGACGAAGGCGAGGTCGGCACCTTCAAGGACTGGCAGCTGCTTGCCACCCAGCCCCGGCTCGCGCTCGAAGGCCTGCTGATCGCCGCGCTGGTGGTCGGCGCCGAGAGGGCCTGGATCTACCTGCGTGACGAGTACCACGACTGCCGCGTTCTGCTGCAGGACGAGCTCGCCGCGCTGCGCGAGCGCATCGCTGGCTGGCACGCCGAATTCCCGCAGGTCAATTTTCCCGAGATCGAGCTGCGTCGCGGCGCCGGTGCCTATGTCTGCGGCGAGGAATCGGCGCTGATCGAGTCGCTCGAGGGCAAGCGCGGCATGCCGCGCCTGAAGCCGCCGATCGTCGCTATCGAAGGCCTGTTCAGCCGCCCGACTCTGGCGCACAACGTCGAGACCCTGTCCTGGCTGCCTGTCATCCTGGAACGCGGCGGCGCCTGGCTGGCGGGGCAGGGTCGCCATGGACGCAGCGGGCTGCGGCGCTTCAGCGTTTCGGGCCGGGTGAAAAATCCGGGCGTGCACCTGGCACCGGCCGGCATCACGCTGCGCGAACTGATCGATGAATACGCCGGCGGCATGGCGGACGGTCACGAGTTGTACGCGTACCTGCCGGGCGGCGCCTCGGGCGGCATCCTGCCGGCCGCGCTGGCCGATGTCCCGCTCGACTTCGACACCCTGGCCGAGCATGGCGCCTTCGTCGGCTCGATGGCGGTCGTCGTGCTGTCGCGGCAGGACCGCGCGCGCGAGGTCGCGGCCGGCCTGATGCGCTTCTTCGAGCACGAGTCCTGCGGCCAGTGCACGCCCTGCCGCGCCGGCACCACGCAGGCGATCGCGCTGATGCGCCAACCAGCCTGGGATGCCGAAAGGCTGGCCGAGCTATCCCATGTCATGCGCGATGCCTCGATCTGCGGCCTGGGCCAGGCGGCGCCCAATCCCTTCGATTCGGTGCTGCGCTTCTTCCCGCAGGAGGTGACTCGATGAACGCCGCGTTCCAGTCAGCAGCAGTCCCGTCTGAAACGGCGGTCGGTTTCACGCTCGACGGCCGCGCCGTCATGGCCCAGCCTGGCGAGACGATCTGGCAGGT
>CAZJQH010000166.1:0-4947 GCA_964547895.1 uncultured Chitinophaga sp.
CAAGGCTATGCGCGCAAGCGTATCCTCAAACCGGCGGGTTACTTTTTTGTGGGCGCGTCATGGCAACACTGAAGCGCCCCTTCACCAAAACGGCCACCACCCACGGCCAGCAGGTGGCGCTGCTTCAGCAGCGCGGCATGGTCATCGACGACCCGGCAGAAGCTGAGTTCTACCTGCAGCACCTCAACTACTACCGCCTGGGCGCCTACTGGCTGCCGTTCGAGGCGGATCACGCCACTCACACCTTTCGGCCCGGTACCCGTTTTGCGGATGTGCTGAACCTCTATGTGTTCGACCGTGAACTGCGGCTGCTGGTGCTGGATGCCGTTGAGCGGGTCGAGGTGTCGGTGCGCAGTCAGTGGGCCTACCAGTTGGCTCACCAGCACGGGCCGCACGCCCATCTGGATGTGGCCTTGGCCTTCAACCCCCAGCACTGGCAGACCAACCTGGACAAGCTGAGGGGCGAGGTCGATCGATCCGACGAGGCGTTCATCAAGCATCTGCGGGCGACCTATGCCGAAGCGTTGCCGCCGGTGTGGGCAGTGTGCGAGGTGATGTCGTTGGGCCTGCTCTCGCGCTGGTACAACAATCTCAAGCCCATGCCGACCCGCCGAGCCATTGCCGCGGTCTACCGCGTGGACGAACGGGTGCTGGAGTCGTGGTTGCGTCACCTGTCCCTGGTGCGCAATACCTGTGCCCACCACAGCCGCCTTTGGAACCGGGAATTCACCATCACGCCACTGTTGCCGCGCAGCAAGCCTCTGGGGCTGGCGGGCCAATTCCAGGCAGGTTCACGCAAGCTCTACAACGCGCTGGTCATCTTGCTGCACTGCATGGATGTGATCGCGCCACAACACCAGTGGCGCAGCCGTTTGAAGGCGCTGATGGCCAGGCATGGCGTCGCTGTGTCAGCAATGGACTTTCCGACCAACTGGGAGCGCTTGCCCATCTGGCAAGAAGCAGCGCCTTGAACGAGAGAGGCTGATGGCCAAGAAAGACTACTCCGAAGACCTGCTGATCCAGGCCCCAACTGCCGAGTTTCTGGAGCAGCAACTCGGCTGGCAAAGCGTTTTCGCGCAGGACGAGGGCGGTTTCGGGCCGGACAGCTTGCTGGGCCGCGCCTCGGACAGCGAAGTAGTCCTGACACGCGAGGTGCTGGCCGCGCTCAAGCGCCTGAATCCGGGTCTGCCCGAAGAGGCTTACCAGCAGGCGCTGTCACAGGTGGTGCAGGACGACATCACCCAGTCCTTGATCGCTTTGAACGAAGCCAAGTACAAGCTGTTGCGCGATGGCGTGCCGGTCAAGTACCGCGATGCGGCAGGCCGGTTGGTGGACAAGCGCTTGCGCCTGATCAACTTCGACCAACCCGAGAAAAACCGCTATCTGGCCGTGCGCGAGCTGTGGGTGCGGGGCAAGCTGTGGCTGCGCCGCCCGGATGTGATCGGATTCGTCAATGGCCTGCCGCTGGTGTTCATCGAGCTCAAGCGCTTCGAGGTCCATATCGACAGCGCCTACAAGAAGAACTACGCCGACTACCTGGACACCATCCCGCACCTGTTCCACTGGAACGCGCTGGTCGTGATCTCCAACGGTCACGATGCGCAGTACGGCTCCATCACCTCCAGCAAGGAGCACTTCTACCGCTGGAAGCGGCTGGACGAGGACGACCCCGAGCCGAAGAAGGATCAGCCGCTGCTGCCGATCCTGCTGGAAGGCATGCTGCACCAGCAGCGCCTGCTGGACATCGTCGAGAACTTCGTGCTGTTCGATGCCTCCGAAGGCAAGACGCAGAAGATCGTGGCGCGCAATCACCAGTACCTGGGCGTGAACCGTGTCATCGGCAGGCTGCAATCCACTGATCCCAAAGTGCGGGCCGAAGTGGCTGCTGGCCAGTTGGGGGTGTTCTGGCACACGCAGGGTTCGGGCAAGTCGTATTCGATGGTTTTCCTGACCGAGAAGATCCACCGCAAGATCTCTGGCAGCTACACCTTCGTCGTCATCACCGACCGCACCGAACTGGATGACCAGATCGCGTCCATCTACACCAACTGCGGGCGGGCCAACAGCAAGACGGACCAGGCCAAGAACGGGGCGGCGCTGCGGGCGATGCTGCGCGACCAGAACCGCCGCTACGTGTTCGGCCTGATCCAGAAGTACCGTGAGCGGGTCACCGAACCCTATTCGGAGCGCGACGACATCATCGTCATCAGCGACGAAGCGCACCGGACCCAGTACGGGCGGCTGGCGTTGAACATGCGCAAGGGCCTGCCACGCGGCAAGTTCCTGGGCTTCACCGGCACGCCGCTGATCGACCAGGGCGAGAAGCAACTCACCCGTGAAGTGTTCGGTGACTACGTCTCGATCTACGACTTCCAGCGCGCTGTGGCGGATGGCGCCACATTGCCGCTGTTCTACGAGAACGCGGGCGAGAAGCTCAAGATCATCGACCCCAAGGTCAGCGAACGCATTGCCGAGCATATCGAGGCCGCCAGGCAGGCCGCGACGCTCGACGATCCATGGACCGACGAGAAGGAAGAAAAGCTCTACCGCCAATTGGCGCGTGATTACCCCATCCTGACCGCACCGACACGCCTGGACAGAGTGGCGCAAGACTTCGTGGACCATTTCCATCAGCGCTGGCGCGTAGTGGAAAACGGCGGCGGCAAGGCAATGATGGTCTGCCTCGACAAGATCACCTGCGTGAAGATGCACGATCTGATCGTCGCCAAGTGGCAGGAAAAAGCCGCCCAGCTGGAAGCCGCCGTGGCAGCCGAAGAGGCGCTGTTCGCCGCCAAGGGCAAGGCGCCGACCGGATTGCTCAAGCAGCGCCGCGAGCACGTCGAGTGGATGAAGGCCACCGAATGCTGCGTGGTGGTGTCGCAGGAGCAGGGTGAGGTGGCCGAGTTTGCCAAATGGAAGAACTTCCGCGACGAGCCGCTGGACATCACGCCGCACCGCGAGAAGATGGTCAAGCGCAACCTGGAGAAGGAATTCAAGCAGGCCGAAAACCCGTTCCGCATCGCCATTGTCTGCGCGATGTGGCTGACCGGTTTTGACGTGAAGTGTCTGGCTACCCTGTACCTGGACAAGCCGATGCAAGGCCACACCTTGATGCAGGCGATCGCACGCGTCAACCGGGTGGGCGGCGGCAAGAAACACGGCTTGATTATCGACTACAACGGCATGATCAAGAGCCTGCGTCGCGCGCTGGCCACCTTCGCGCAAGGCGATCGTGCCGGCACCGGCAAGGGTGAGGGCGAGCAGGACACGGTGCGCGACGACTCGGAGGCGCTGGCCGAGTACGCCACTAGCCTCAAAGCCGCGCGGGATTTTCTGGCCGGGCTCGGCTTTGATCTGAATGCGCTGATTGCGGCCAAGGGCTTCGACAAGCAGCAGCAGATCCTGGTGGCGGTCAACCTGCTGTGCGAGAGCGACGAGCGGCGCAAGACCTATCAGGTCATCGTCGAGGATGTGCAGGCTCGCCACCGTGGCCTGTTTCCGCATCCCGGCTTGTTCGACTTCGATGCAGAGGAAAGCGCCGTCACGGCAATCTACAACAAGCTGCAGGACGCGCGAGTCTCTCCTGACGTCAGCCGCTTGCTGCAGGATTTTTATGACGTGGTCGATACCGCGCTGGTGACGGACGGGCAGGGCACGCGCGCTCCGAGCAAAGAGGGTCCCGCTCGCTACGATCTTTCGGGCATCGATTTCTCCCGACTGCGGGCCGAGTTCGAGAAGACGCCGTTCAAGAATGTGGTGGCGATGAACTTGATGGAGAAGGTCGAGGATCGCCTGGCGAAGATGGTGGCGCGCAATCCGGCGCGTGTCGACCTGTACGAGCGCTACCAGGAGATCGTCCAGGAGTACAACAAGGACAAGGACGCCGCGGAGATCCAGAAGGTGATGGACGACCTGTTCGCCTTCAACGACGATTGCAGCGAGGAGGAAAAGCGCTACCTGCGCGAGGGTCTGGACAACGATGACCAGTTGGCGGTCTTTGATCTGCTGCAGAAGGACTCTCTCGTCAAGAGCGATCGCGAAGCCATCAAGAAGGTGGCCCGGGAACTGCTGGACAAGCTGACCAGCGGCAAGCTGCAGATCGACCACTGGCGCGAGAAGGCGACGGCGCAGGCGCAGGTCAAGGCCGAAATCATCAAGCACCTGTTCGCCAATCTTCCATTTGGTGCCTACGGCGCCGATGAGATCGAACTGAAGGCAGGTGCCTTGTTTGCGCACATCTACACCTCCGGCATCGGTGGTGGTGCGCGGGCGTATCACTGATGACCAAAAAGAACAGGACTTGAGGGTGGCCACGAAGAAGAAAACCCCCAGCTGGGTCGACGTCAAGTCCAGGCTGACTGACATCGACCGTGCCGGACTGATCGGTCTGGTGCAAGATCTGTACGCAGCCAGCAAGGACAACCAGGCCTTCCTGCACGCGCGGTTTGCGTTGGGCGATGATGTGCTCAAGCCGTACAAGGCGACCATCTCGCAATGGATCAACCCGGCCGATCCGCGCAAGCCGCAGTCGGTGGCCAAGGCCAAGAAAGCCATCACCGATTACAAGAAGGCTCTCGGCCAACCTGAGGGCATGGCAGAACTCGCGGTGTTCTACTGCGAGGAGGTATTCGCTTTCCTGGCCGTCTGCGGCGTGGAGGACGAGAACTTCTACGTCGCGCTGGTGAGTATGTTCGAGCAGGCACTGAAATACGTGCTGGCCTTGCCGGCCGCACAGCAGCCCGCCTTCATCGCTCGCCTGGACCGGGTGCGCGGCCTGGGGCAGGATCTCGGCTGGGGCGTGGGCGAAGACTTTGACATTTTCTGGGCGGAAGCCGGCCTGCCGGGGGAAGCATGAAGAAGGCAGAAAAGGTAGTGGTGGGTGACTGGCGCATCACCAGCATGGAAATGTGGGACGCTGACTACTTCGACATGGAAGTGCTGGCGCAC
>CAZJQH010000167.1:0-4907 GCA_964547895.1 uncultured Chitinophaga sp.
CTGCTGCCGCGTCCGCGGCGCTGGCGCCTGACCGCCTTCGCCGCCCAGCTCGAAGGCACCGGACTCAATGCCGTGCCGATCGTCGCGCTGCTGACCTTCCTGGTCGGCGCGGTAGTCGCCTTCCTGGGCGCAACCGTGCTGGCCACCTTCGGCGCCAGCCTCTACACGGTGCACCTGGTGTCATTTTCCTTCCTGCGCGAACTCGGCGTGCTGCTGGCCGCCATCCTGGTCGCCGGCCGCACCGCCAGCGCCTTCGCGGCCCAGATCGGCTCGATGCGCGCTGACGAGGAGGTCGACGCGCTGCGCGTGATGGGGCTCGACCCGGTCGAGCTGCTGGTGCTGCCGCGCGTGCTCGCGCTGCTGGTCGCGCTGCCGATCCTGAGCTTCGTCGCCATGGCCTGCGGCATCGCCGGCGGCATGCTGGTCTGCGCGCTCAAGCTCGACATCTCGCCCGCCATGTTCCTGTCGGTGCTCGAGCACACCATAGGCCTGCGTCATTTCCTGCTCGGCATCAGCAAGGCGCCGGTGTTCGCCTTCCTGATCGCGGTCATCGGCTGCCTGGAAGGCTTTCGCGTAGCGGGCAGCGCGCAGTCGGTCGGCGAGCACACCACCTCGGCCGTGGTGCAGTCGATCTTCGTCGTCATCGTGGTCGATGCCATCGCCGCGCTGTTCTTCATGGAGATGCGCTGGTGAGCGCGATCGTCGAGGTGCGCGGCCTGTGCAACCGTTTCGGCCGCCAGCAGGTGCACGAGGGGCTCGACCTGGACCTGGCGCGCGGCGAGATCCTCGGCGTGGTCGGCGGCTCGGGCAGCGGCAAGTCGGTGCTGCTGCGCAGCATCGTCGGTCTCAACCGGCCACAGGCCGGCAGCATCCGGCTCTTTGGCCAGGACCTGCTGGCCCTGCCGGCCAAGCCACGCGCGCAGCTGGAGCGGCGCCTGGGCGTGCTGTTCCAGCAGGGCGCGCTGTTCTCCTCCCTGACGGTGGCCGAGAACGTCGCCTTGCCGCTGCTCGAGCATGCCGGCCTGTCGTCAAGCGACGCCGCGCGCCTGGCCGGGCTCAAGATCGCGCTGGCCGGGCTGCCAGCAGCTGCTGGCGCCAAGTACCCGGCCGAGCTCTCGGGTGGCATGGTCAAGCGCGCCGCGCTGGCGCGTGCGCTGGCGCTCGACCCCGACGTGCTGCTGCTCGACGAACCCACCGCCGGGCTCGACCCGATCGGCGCCGCCGCCTTCGACCAGCTGATCCTGACGCTGCGCGACGCGCTCGGGCTGACCGTCTTCCTGGTCACGCACGACCTCGACACCCTGCACCGCATCGCCGACCGCATCGCGGTGCTGGCACACAGGCGGGTGCTGGTGACCGGCACGCTGGAGCAGGTCGCCGCCACCGACGACGACTGGATCCGCGACTACTTCCACGGACCGCGCGGGCGCGCCGCCCTGCGCAGCCAGTCCCCCAATCACCGCTGAGCAGACCCAGATGGAAACCCGCGCCCACCACATCCTGATCGGACTCTTCACCCTGCTGGCCGCCGGCGCCATGCTGGCTGTCGCACTCTGGCTCGGCAAGGCCGGCGGCGACCAGGCACTGCGCCGCTACGACATCGTCTTCGAGGAGCCGGTCTCGGGCCTGTCGCGCGGCAGCAAGGTCGAGTTCAACGGCATCCGCATCGGCGAGGTCAGCGACCTGCGGCTCGACCCGCAGGACCCGCAGCGCGTGCTGGCCCGGGTCAGCGTCGAGGGCAGCGCACCGATCCGCAGCGACACGCGCGCCCGGCTGGTGCTCGCGGGCGTGACCGGCACCTCCTTCATCCGCCTGAGCAGCGGCAACGACACCGCCAGCCAGCCGCTGACCGCGCCAGGCGACGGGGTGCCGGTCATCGTCGCCACCCCGTCGCAGATCAGCAAGCTGCTGACCCAGGGCGAGGACGCCGTGCTCAACGTCAACGAACTGCTGACCCAGGTCCGGGCCATGGTGTCGGCCGAGAACGCCGAATCCCTGCGCCTGACGCTGCACCATGTCGAACAGGCCAGCGCCGCCGTCGCCGACCAGCGCGAACAGATCGCGCAGGCGATCCAGTCAATGGCCCAGGCCAGCGAACGCGCCAACGCTGCGCTGGAGCAGGCCACCCGGCTGCTGGCCAGCAGCGAGCGTCTGATCGACCAGCAGGGCCAGCCCACCCTGCTCGCGGCACAGCGCTCGCTCGCCGCCTTCGAACAGACCCTGCAGACCGTCGACAGCCTGGTCGCAGACAACCGTGGCCAGATCGACAGCGGCCTGCGCGGCTTGAGCGAGATCGGCCCGGCGCTGGCCGAGCTGCGCGCCACGCTGACCTCGCTGCGCGCGATCAGCCGCCAGCTCGAGGACAGGCCGGCCGACTTCCTGCTCGGCCTGCAACCAGTCAAGGAATTCCAGCCATGACAAGCCCCCTCGCCAATCCTGCACGTCGCGCCCTGCTCTTGCTGCTGCCGGCCAGCCTTGTGTTGCCAGCCTGCTCGCTGCTGCCCGCCGCGGCACCGGTCGACGTCTACCAGCTGCCGACCGCCTTGCCGCGCCAGCCGGCATCGGCTCCCTTGCTGCCACTGTCCTTGCGCGTCACGCGTCCGGCGGCCAGTGCGCTGCTCGCTGGCCAGCGCCTGCTGGTACAGCCCGAAGGCGATCGCGTCAGCTACTACAAGGGCGCGCAGTGGAGCGAGCCGGCCCCAGTGCTGCTGCGCAAGCGCCTGCTCGATGCCTTGCGTGCCGACGGACGCATCGCCACCCTCAGCAGCGACGAGCGCATCCTGCAGGCCGACTTCGAGCTCGACGGCGAACTGCGCAGCTTCCAGAGCGTCTATCGCGACGGCCAGCCCGAGGTGCGGCTGGCGCTCGAACTCGATCTGGTGCGCACCGCCAGCCAGCGCATCCTGGCCAGCCGCCGCTTCGAGCTGGTGCAAGCCGCCAGCGGCAGCGCCCTGCCCGCCGTGGTGCAGGCCTTTGGCAGCGTCAGCGACCGGCTCGCGCTCGAGGTGACGGACTGGACGGTGAAACAGCTGCAGCAGGCAAGCCGCTGAGCGACCTTGCCTGGCCAGTCCTGGCCGGTCAGTCCTGACTGGTCAGGCAGAAAATCAGCAACGACAGCAAAAATTCTTTGCCAGCGGGCCAAGCAGGGCTTAGAATGGAGACAAATGCTGCAGTGCAACATCGCTGCATTCATCCACAACCGAACCCTGAGGCCTACGCCATGCTGAACACCGAAAAATTCTTCGACATCTACAAGAACAACCTCGAGCAGATGCTGGGCAGCAACCCCAACACCCCCGACAGCTTCAAGAAGCTGGTCGAGCTCAACCTGCAAGCCGCCCAGTCCGCCTGCGACGACGCCAACCAGCTGGCCCAGGCCATCACTGGCGCCAAGAACCCGCAGGAACTGCTGGAGCTGCAGAACAACATGCTCAAGTCGCTGACCGAGCGCACCATGTCCTACGGCCAGAAGCTGGTCGAGATCGTCTCGAGCAGCGCCACCGACGCCAACCTGGCCAAGTTTGCCCAGGGCTTCGGTGCCGCTGGCCAGCAGCCCTTCATGGCTGCCTTCGAGAGCATGACCAAGGCCGCTCCGGCTGGCAGCGAACAGATGGTCGCCGCCATGAAGAACGCCGTTGCCACCGCCAGCAGCGCCGTCGAAACCATGCAGAAGGCCGTCGCCCAGGCCACCTCGCAGGCCCAGGCCAACTTCAACGCCATGACTGGCGCCGCCAAGGGCGGCAAGAACGCCTGATCGACGCCTACGATCCTGCGGTCCGATCCGGGCCGTGATGGCCGCCCGCCGGCCATGACACCAGACCCCGCCAGCGTGCGGGGTCTTGTTTTTCCGATTTCCATCATCGCTTTCCCGCAGAGCGCTTGTTGTCCTTGTGCGACGGGTGCAGAATGACCGGTAAAAGCACAGGATGGAGCGAGGAAAAGCGAATGAAATTCGGAACCGGAATCTGGCGGATCGGCGCGCTCGCGCTTGCAGGTGCCCTGCTGCAGGGCTGCGCCGTCGAAGTCGAAAACCTCAAGCCTTCCAGATTGTTTGCTCGCGAGCGCCAGGCCCCGGGTTCGGTCTACACCGGCTGGCGCGTCTACCAGGAGCGCTGCGCCAGCTGCCATGGCCAGAACGCCAGCGGCGGCTCCGCCCCCGACCTGCAGCCCATCGTGCGCCAGCTCGGCCCGCGCCGCTTCGCCGGCCTGGTGCTCGAGCGCTACGACTGGACCCGGCCGGCCGGCCAGCCGCGCGAAGAATGGCTTGAGCAGGCGGTACAGCGGCGCGAGGCCACCGTGTCAATGCCGGCCTGGCAGAACGAGCCTCCCGTCAACGCCCACATCATGGACCTGTACGCCTATCTGTCGGCGCGCTCCGACGGCAGACAGGGGCCGGGGCAGCCGCAGCGCTAAGACGAGGCCTGGCGCCGTCAGGCCAGCACCCAGCCGAATAGAAAAGCCAAGCCCACCGCCAGCGCGACCGCGCTGGCCACCAGCACGGCGCCGGCAGCAATGTCCTTGGCCGCGCCCACCTCGGGGTGCTGCTCGGGGTGCAGATGATCGGCCAGCGTCTCCAGCGCGCTGTTGAGCAACTCGGCCACCAGCACCAGGCCGCTCGCCAGGCCCAGCAGCGCCCACCACAGCGCAGGTGCCCGCGTCAGCAGCAGCGCCAGCAACACCGCAAGAACGGCCAGCCCATGCGCGCGCAGGCTGCGCTCGCGCCGCAGTGCCAGCTTCAGCCCGGCGCAAGCAAAGCCCAGCCGTCGCACGAAGGCCTGGCCCTTCATGCCATCACCCCGCGTGTGGCCAGCGGCCCGCCCAGACTCAATCGATCCGACATCATGCTGGCAGTCTAGCCGCGAGATCCGCCCCGAACCAGCCTTCGCTTGACTCGCGGCATCCGCCGG
>CAZJQH010000168.1:0-4873 GCA_964547895.1 uncultured Chitinophaga sp.
TGCCGTGGCCTTCTGCGCGCAGCGTCAGGTCGAGGCAGAGCGCCACCAGCGCGCCCTTGGTGTAGTAGCTGACGGTGGCGTTGGGCGTGTTTTCCTGCACCCGGTAGTACTTGACCCAGGCATCAAAGCTGGCCTGGGCAACGCTCTGGAGCTGGCGACCGGGCGTCTGCAGTACCTGGTTGATGGTCTTGCCTAGCAGTTGCAGGTAGGCTGCCTCGTCGATCAGCCCCGCGCGCAGCAGCAGCAGGTCGTCATAGTAGCTGGTGAAGCCTTCGAAGAACCAGAGCAGTTCGGTGTAGTTCTCGCGGTCGTAGTCGTAGTGCCGGAATTCATCTGGCCGCAGCCGCTTGACGTTCCAGCTATGGAAATACTCGTGGCTGATCAGGCCGAGCAGGGTGGTGTAGCCGTCACTGGCTTTCTGGCCAACCGGAGTTGTTACCTCGCCTGGACTGGCGCGGCGCGGCAGGTCGCTACGCTGGCAGACCAGGGCAGTCGAGTTCCTGTGCTCGAGGCCGCCATAGCCGTCCTGGGTCGCGTGCAGCAGGAACAGGTAGGATCCAAACGGCGGGGGGGCGCCTTGCGGGTGCCAGAAGCCAATCGCAGCCTCGCAGATGCGCTGCGTGTCGCGCAGTAGTCGCTCGCAATCGGCGAAATCGCCAGCGCCGCTGACGACCAGGCGGTGGGTGACGCCGCGCAGCTCGAAGCTGCCACTCCAGAATCGGCCCAGTTCGAACGGGCAATCCGCCAGTTCGTCATAGTCCTGCGCCCGGTAGTGGCCGAAGCCGCGTCGATCGGTCCGGCTGGGCGCAAGACCTGTGGCTGCCTGCCAGCCCGCGCAGTGCTCGTTGTCTTCCAGCTCCAGCGCATGAGGCTCGCTTTCGCGGCCATGCACCCGCAGGCACAGGCTGGTCGGATTGAAGAAGCCACGCGCGTGGTCGAGGTAGGCGGTTCGGACCGAGGCGTCGAAGGCGTAGACCTCGTAGCTCAGCTGCACGCGGCTCGGGGCGGTGTCGGGCAGCCGGAGTTCCCAGCTGTTCTTGTCGAGCTGGGTCAGTGGCACGGCCTGGCCGCCTATGTCGGCCTGCAGCTTCTGCAGATGCTGCGAGAACTCACGCACCAGATAGCTGCCGGGAATCCAGACCGGCAGGCTCAGGCGCAGCGTGCCCTTGGCCTGGTCGATCTCGAGCCTGACCCTAAAGAGGTGCTGCCTGGGGTCGAGTACCGCGATGCGGTAGCGGATGGCGGCCTTCATGTCAGAGCGCGCCGGCGGCCAGGAAGCAGCTCAGCGCCGCCACGGTGGAGAGCTGGAAGCGCAGCTTGAGCCAGTGCTGCAGGCCGGCGCTCGGGTAGAGCTTGCGGTCGAACAGGTAGCAGGCGACCAGCAGCAGTCCGAGCCAGATCAGCCCGGCATCAGCAGGCATCAGTGCGCCAGGCCAGGCCAGCACCGAGGCGCTGATGCCCCACCAGAGTGCTGGTACCTGGTGTTCGTCCCGGTGCGAGGAGCCGGCCTGCGAGTGGACCCAGGCCGCGCCCCAGTGTATGCCGCCCAGAAAGGAGATGATCAGGGCGGCGTAGATGGCCAGCGCGCTGGAAGCGAAGATCAGCTCGTCGCCGTTGAGCAGCCAGGCCATCAGGGCCAGCAGCACGAAGGGGATCAGGCCGGCGCGGCCGAGGTTGTTGATCAGTTGGTGGTGGTCGGTGGGCTGGCTCATGGCTTCACTTGCTGCTGGCGAGGGCTTGTTCGATCTTCTCAAGCGGCACGGCGCCCGGCAGGCGGCTGCCGTCCGGCAGGAAGCTGGTCGGCGTGCCGGTGATTCGGTTTTTCTGGCCGAATGCCAGGTTGCGCTGGATCGCCGATGTGTCGCAGCTGGCCGCGGCCGGTGCGACGTTGCGCAGCATCCAGTCCTCGAAAGCCTTGGCCTTGTCCTTGGCGCACCAGATCGCCTGCGACTTGGCCTGCGAGTCCGGACCCAGCACCGGATAGAGGAAGACATGGACCGTGACGTTGTCGATCCTGGCCAGGTCGCGCTCGAAGCGCTTGCAGTAGCCGCAGTTCGGGTCCTCGAAGATCGCGATGCGGCGCTTGCCGTTGCCGCGCACGATGGTGAAGCTGTCCTTGAACGGCAGGGTCTTGAAGTCGACCGCGCTGAGCTTCTCGACCCGTTCCTCAGTCAGGTTGCTGCGGCTGCGGGTGTCGATCAGCTGACCCTGCAGCAGGTAGTTGCCTTCGGCGTCGGTGTAGAAGACGTCGCTCTGGTTGACCCGCACCTCGTACAGGCCGGCCATCGGGGTCTTGCTGACTTCCTCGATCCTGGGCAGGTTGGGCAGGCGCTCGGCCAGGTTCTTGCGGATCGTGGCTTCCTGGGCCGAGACGCACAGGCTCAAGGTGGTCAGTGTGGTCGCCAGCAGGGCTGATAGGGTGGGGCGAATGGTTTTCATCGAGATGGCTGGTCCTGGGCCAGTAAAAATCTGGATTGGGTCGGGGAGGATGGCTTGTGCTCAGGCATGGCCCATCGCCTGCCGGATCGCCCACTGCTTGATCGGGGCCAGCCGGTCGAAGCCGCGAAGGCCCCAGCCGCGCAGCGCCTCGATGCGGCTGTCGGACTGGGCAAAGAGGCCGAACAGGCCGTCGGTGACCAGCGCCATCTCGGCAAAGCCGGCCTGGCGCGCGCGCTCGTAGCGGCGCAGCAGCTTGAGGTCGCCGAGCTCGCGCCAGTATTCGCGCTCGTGCAGCACCCTGGCGAGTTCGGCGACGTCAGCCAGGCCGACGTTGAGGCCCTGGCCCGCCAGCGGGTGCATCGCGTGCGCGGCGTCGCCGGCCAGCGCGATGCCGGGCTGGACCCAGCGGTCGGCGCGCGAGAGCTCGAGCGGCCAGCCGGCTGGCTGGCCGACCAGCGTCATGGCGCCGAGCGCCTGCTCGCAGGCCTGCTCGACTCCCTTGGCGAGCTCTGCGTGCGGCTGGGCCAGCCAGCCCTGCGCGCGCTCGTGCGGCAGCGACCAGACCAGCGCCACCTCGTGGCCTTGCGCGCCGCCCATCGGCAGCAGCGCCAGGATCTCGTCGCCACGGAACCACTGGCGCGCCACGCCGCCGTGCGCTCGCTCGCATTGCAGCCTGGCGGCCAGCGCGGTGTGCGGGTAGGGCCGGCGTTCGTAGTGGAAGCCCAGGGCCTCGCGGCTGGCGCTGCGCCGGCCTTCGCAGACCACGGTCAGCGCTGCAGCCGGGCGCTCGTGCAGCACCTCGATGCCGCCCTGGTAGCGCACCGCCTGCGCGAGCCGATCTTCCAGCGCCGGCACGTCGACGATCCAGTTCAGCGCGCTGGCGCCGGATTCGGCCGCATCGAAGGTCAGCGCGGCATGCGACGACGAGTCGCTGACCCACATGCGGCTGACCGGCGTCACGGCCGGGCTGCCGCTGGCGCCTTCATCCTCGGGCCAGACGCGCAGCGACTCGAGCAGCTGGCGCGCCGCCTGGTTCAGCGCATAGGCGCGGATGTCGGGACCGGCGGCCGGCCGCGGCTGCGTGACCAGCGCGATGCGCAGCCGGTCGCGCGCCAGCAGCAGCGCCAGAGTCAGTCCCACCACGCCACCGCCGAGGATGGCCACGTCGTACTTTTTGCTCATGGACGGATTGTAGGATCAGGGCCCACAATAGCCTTCCAGCACAGCCAAATCCCCGCCCCTCCAGCATGAACCAGCTCTTTGCCTCCGACGAGATGTTGCCGTTGCAGATCGAGCAGCTCTGGATCTATCCTGTCAAGTCCTGCGCCGGCATCCGGCTGCAGCAGGCCCAGCTGGAGCCAGCCGGCCTGGGCTTGGACCGGACCTGGATGGTGGTCGATGCCGACGGGGTGTTCGTCTCGCAGCGCGAGCTGCCCCGCATGGCGCTGATCCAGCCGGCGCTCCAGGCCAGCCAGCTCGAGCTCTACGCGCCCGGCATGCTGCCGCTGCACCTGGGGCTGGAGATCGATCCGGAATTGCAGCGGGTCTCGGTCGAGGTCTGGGACGACCGGGTGCTGGCCTGGGACATGGGCGACGCGGCTGCACTCTGGTTCAGCGAATTCCTGCAGGCCGATCTGCGTCTGGTGCGCTTCGATCCGGCCTGGCGCAGGCTCTCGTCTGCCAAGTGGACGCAGGGCATCGAGGCCGTCAACCGCTTCAGCGACGGCTTTCCGTTGCTGGTGCTCTCTAGCGCCTCGCTCGCCGAGCTCAACGAGAGGCTGCAGGCGGCCGGTCACGCTCCAGTCGGGATCGAGCGCTTTCGCGCCAACATCGTGCTGGGTGGTATCGAGTCGCACGACGAGGACCGGCTGGCCGAGCTGCTTTTTCCGCTTGAAGAAGGTGGCGTGGCCAGGTTGCAGCCGGTCAAGCCCTGCGCGCGCTGCCCGATTCCCGACATCGATCCGGCCACCGCGCAATCTGGCAGCATGGTGCGCGAGACGCTGCAGAGCTACCGCCAGGACAGGCGCCTGCTGGGCGCGATCACCTTCGGCATGAACGCGATCGTGCGCGAGGGCGCGGGCGGCCTGCTGTCCGAGGGGCAGGCCGGCCAAGGGCGCTGGGACGCCTGGGAAGCCTGAACCCCTGGCCGATCCCGGGCCTGGCTGGCGCTGCCGCCATGCCTGCCTGAGGGGCAGCCGGTACAATCAGAGCTATTTTGCCGGCTTGCCGGTGGCGACCGTTACGGCGCCGCCCGGCCTGAAGGCGCGCAACACCGCAGGACCATCCTGCCCGATACCTGCCAGCGTGGCGGCCGGGCAGCGCCAGGGGCTTGCATCGATCTGGATCACCAAGGAAATCCCATGAGCTTGAAGTGCGGCATCGTCGGCCTGCCCAACGTCGGCAAATCCACCCTGTTCAACGCCCTGACCAAGGC
>CAZJQH010000169.1:0-4869 GCA_964547895.1 uncultured Chitinophaga sp.
TAGGCCGCCTTCCAGGGCTCGGGGCCGATCGCGCGCAGGAAGGTCGCGGTGTGGCTGGTACCGGCTCCCACCTCCATGTCATAGGGTTGCAGCAGCGCGCAGCCCTGGGCGTCCCAGTAGGCCTGCAGTTTCAGGATGATTTGTTGAAAGGTCAGCATCTCGTTGCCTAAGGGGGGCGGTCATCCGCCGGGAATTCGGGCCGGCCCCGGCGCGGGGTTCGGCGAATCGTTCATTTTACGGGCGTGACAGGCCGCTGCGGCGCCAGGCCAGCAGCACGATGGCGAGGCAAAGTCCTGCCAGCGGCCACAGACCGAAGCGACCGGCCCAGCGCGCATAGGGTGTCAGGCCGGTGCGGCCCTCGACTTCGGCCTCCAGCACGCCTCGCGTCAGCCGCGGCAGTTCATGGGTGACGCGGCCCAGATGGTCGATCGCCACGGTGGCGCCGGTATTGGTCGCGCGCAGCATCGGGCGCTGCAGCTCGAGCGCGCGCAGGCGCGAGATCTGGCGATGCTGGTCGATCGCGACCGTGTCGCCGAACCAGGCGATGTTGCTGAGGTTGAGCAGCACGGTCGGCGCCCGCGCCGGGTCGGCAAAGCCGCGCGCCAGTTCCTCGCCGAACAGGTCCTCGTAGCAGATATTGGGCGCGATGCGCTGCCCGGCCCAGTCCAGCGTCGGCTGCACCAGCGCGCCGCGCCTGAAGTCGCCGAGCGGGATCTGCATCAGGTCGGTAAACCAGCGGAATCCGGTCGGGATGAATTCACCGAACGGCACCAGATGGTGCTTGTCGTAGCGCAGCGGCTCGCGCGCACCGGGCGTCCAGGACAGCGCCGAATTGGTATAGCCCTGCTTCAGGCTGCCTAGCGGCAGGCCCAGCGTCAGCGCCGCCTGGCCCTGCTCGACGGACTGCAGCAGCGGCTGCCACCATTCTGGCGCCAGCTGCTGCGGCAGCAGGGGAATCGCCGTCTCGGGCGCCACCACCAGGCGGATGTCGGCGCGCGCCAGCGCCTCGTGCGCCTGCTGCCGGTACCAGGACAGCGCCAGCGGCACGCCGCTGCCGGGCTGGAACTTCTCGTCCTGCGGGATATTGCCCTGCAGCAGCATGACGGGCAGCCGGCCGGCCGGCAAGGTCCAGTCCTGCACCAGCTCGCTGCCGCGCTGCGTGACGGCAGGCCAGCACAGCAGTGCCAGCGCGCCCAGCCAGGCGCAGGCCGCGACCCTGGCTGCCGGTCTGGACAGGCCAGGACGCAGCCACGCGAAGGCCTCGGCCCCCAGCAGGGCGAACGCGGCCGCGACCGCACCCATGCCATAGACGCCGGCCCAGGGCGCCAGCGCGGCCAGCGCATCGACCTGGGCATAGCCGCCGGCGCCCCAGGGAAAGCCGGTGAAGATGGTGCCGCGCGCAAGCTCGGCCAGGGTCCAGAGCGCGACGAAGACCGGCAGCCGCCAGGCAAGCCCGGCGTGGCGCCAGCGCCAGTAGCAGGCCGCGGCCAGGGCGTAGTAGAGCGCCAGCGCGCCTGCCAGCGCCAGCACGCCGAGCGCGGCCAGCGGCGCCGGCAGCCCGCCATAGACATGCATCGAGACGAACAGCCACCAGAAGGTCGCCGCCAGCCAGCTGGTCGCAAAGACCCAGCCGCGCCAGAAGGCGGCGCGCGCGGAAATCGCCTGGTGCAGCAGCGGCAGCAGCGCCGCCAGCGACAGGATCTGCAGGCCGGCGACCGGCTCGCCGCGCGGCCAGACCGGTTCGAACGGCCAGGCCAGCGACCAGGCCTGCAGCAGGCCGGCCAGCAGCACGATGGCAGTTGCCGGCGCCGCGCGCCAGGCAAGGGACAGGTTCAGGCGCACGCCGTCAGGGCTGCTGCTGCAGGCGGGTGACCTTGAACCAGCGTACCGCCCCGCCCTTGCTGTGCTGGACCATGAAGTCCAGCCCTTGCAGCTCGTGATGTTCGCCGCGGCGCGGCACCCGGCCCATGGCATGCGAGACCAGGCCACCGATGGTCTCGAATCCCTCGTCGGCGAGCTCGATGCCGAAGGACTCGACCACGCGCTCGACCGGCGTGTCGCCGCTGACGCGCCAGGTGCCGTCGGCCAGCGCAAAGATGTCGCCCTCGGCCTCCTCGACGTCGAACTCGTCCTCGATCTCGCCGACGATCTGCTCGAGCACGTCCTCGATCGTGATCAGGCCGGCGACGCGGCCGAACTCGTCGATCACGACCGCAAGGTGGTTGCGGTTGGCGCGGAATTCGCGCAGCAGGTCGTTGAGCCCCTTGCTCTCGGGCACGAAGATGGCCGGACGCAGCAGCGCGCGCAGGCTGAGCCCGGGCGAACGCTGCAGCTTGAGCAGGTCCTTGGCCAGCAGGATGCCGATGATGTTCTCGCGCTCGCCCTCGAAGACCGGAAAGCGCGAATGCGCGGTCTCGATCACCAGGTGCAGCAGCTCCTCATAGGGCGCCTGGATGTCGAGCACGTCCATGCGCGGGGCCGCCACCATCACGTCGCCGGCGCTCATGTCGGCGATGCGGATCACCCCCTCGAGCATCACGCGCGCCTCGGCGTCGATGATGTCGTTGTCCTCGGCATCGGCCAGGGTCTCGATCAGTTCGTCCTTTGAATCGGGACCGGGATGGATGAATTCAGCCAGCTTCTGCAGGAAGCCGCGCTTGTCTTCGTGCCGCGTGCGCTGCGACGCCGGACTGGGATGGGGGTCAGCCACTATGACTCAGGGTAGTTGTGAAGCTCACAAGCATACCCCAAGCGCTTGACAGCAGCGAGACAAGTTCAGGGCTTGGTCTGGTCGCGCGCGTCGCGCACGCCTTCGCGGATCTCGTGCATCAGGTCGATCACGCCCCTCACCTGCTTGACGCCGGCCTTGAGGTGGTAGTCGGTGCGCGCCAGCCCCTCGGCCAGCAGCTCGCCGACCTGGGAGCCGAAATCCGCCGGCGGCAACTCCAGGCAGGCCTCGCTTTCGGTGCCCTCGCGCACCACCGAGGCGCCGGCCTTGCGCGCGATCTTGAGCATGGCGGCGTTCTCGCTCAGCGCATGGATGATCAGGCGCGAGACGCCATGGTTGCGCGCGTGCACGACGCAGCGCTCGAACAGCTGCTGGCCGTAGCCGCGTCCGCGCAGGCCAGGACCGACGCTGACGCCGAACTCGGCCAGGTGCTCGCGCCCCGGCGCGTCGAGGTAGGCCAGGTGCGCGAGCGCCACCAGCTGCAGCTCGGCGTCGAAGATGCCGAACAGCTCGTCGCGGCCGAAATCGAGCTTGGCCACGTAGCGCTGGACATGCTCGTCCTGCGCCGGATAGCCGAAACGCAGGTAGCGGTCACGCTCGGGCAGCGCCAGCAGGTGCTGCTCGATCAGCGCCAGATGGTCGGCATCCAGGGTGCGGATCAGGGCGCGGGAAGGGGCGGGACGTTCGGTTTCGCTCATGCCACGCACTATAAGGGTTTTCCCTTATCCCTGGCTTAAGCCGGGTCAGATCCCCAGCATCAGCTGCAGGTTCTGCACCGCGGCGCCGCTGGCGCCCTTGCCGAGGTTGTCCAGCCGCGCCACCAGCACCGCGTGGCGATGCGCGTCGCTGCCGAACACGCGCAGCTCCAGGTGGTTGGTGCCGGCCAGCGCGACGGCGTCGAGCTTGCCGTCCTCGGTCGCGGGCAGCACGTTGACCCAGTGGCTGCCCGCGTAGTGCTGGTCGAGCGCGGCGTGCAGGTCGGCCAGGGTGACATTCCCGGGCAGCTCGTCGAGGTGCAGCAGCAGCTGCACCAGCATGCCCTGGGCGAAGTTGCCCACCGAGGGCACGAAGATCGGACGCCGGGTCAGGCCGGTGCAGGCCATGATCTCGGGGATATGCTTGTGGCCCAGGCTCAGCGCGTAGAGCTCGAACGGCGCCGCGCTGCCGGCCTCGTAGGCCTCGATCATGGTGCGGCCACCGCCGGTGTAGCCGCTCACGCTCGGCAGGCACAGCGGCTGGTCGGCTGGCAGCAGGCCGGCGTCGATCAGCGGACGGATCAGCGCGATCGCGCCGGTCGCGTAGCAGCCCGGGTTGGCGACGCGGTCGGCCGTGCGGACCGCCTCGGCCTGGGCCGCGCAGAGCTCGGGGAAGCCATAGACCCAGCCCGGTGCGACCCGGTGCGCGGTCGAAGCGTCAATCACGCGCGGGCCCCTGCCCTGCTCGACCTTGATCGAATCGATCATCGCGACCGATTCGCGCGCGGCGTCGTCGTGCAGGCACAGAATGACGAGGTCGGCCTGCGCCATCAGCTCGCGCTTGGCCGCGGGGTCCTTGCGGCGCGCGGGATCGATGCTCAGCAGCGTGATCTGGGGCATCTGCGCGAGCCGTTCGCGGATCTGCAGACCCGTGGTGCCGGCCTCGCCGTCGATGAAAACCTGGTGCATGTATCTACTCCTAAGAAGGGACGGTCAGCCGCCGCGCAGGGCCGCCAAGGCGCCAGCGCCGGGGCGGCAGGGGCGTTTTCCGCATGGCAGCATGATACATTTGAGTTTGTTGCGTCCTCCATCGCAGGCCTCGTGCCGCCACTGTTGGGCTGGTGTCAGTTAAGGAGCCGACACTGCCGGACGTTTTGTTGACCGACTCCACTGAGAGCAATTCATGAAAATTCACGAGTACCAAGGCAAGGAAATCCTGCGCCAGTTCGGCGTGCCCGTCCCGCGCGGCATCCCGGCGTTCACCGTGCAGGAAGCCGTCGAAGCAGCACAGAAGCTGGGCGGCCCGGTGTGGGTCGTCAAGGCTCAGATCCACGCAGGCGGCCGCGGCAAGGGCGGCGGCGTCAAGGTGGCCAAGTCGATCGAGGACGTCCAGCGCCTGGCCGGCGAGATCCTGGGCATGCAGCTCAAGACCCACCAGACCGGCCC
>CAZJQH010000170.1:0-4860 GCA_964547895.1 uncultured Chitinophaga sp.
GCCCTGCTGGTCGAGGACAACGAGATCAATCAGGAGGTCGGGCTGGCGCTGCTGCAGGAGCTTGGCCTGGAGGTGGACCTGGCAGGCGACGGCGCGACCGCGCTGGAACAGGTCCAGCGGCAGCGCTATGACGTGGTGCTGATGGACATGCAGATGCCGGTGATGGACGGCCTAGAGGCAACGCGCAGGATCCGCGCCCTGCCGGGCTTCGAGCCGCTGCCGATCATCGCGATGACTGCCAATGCGATGGCGGGCGACCGACAGCGCTGTCTCGAGGCTGGCATGAACGACCATGTCGCCAAGCCGATCGACCCGAACGATCTGGAGCTCAAGCTGCGGCAGTGGCTCAAGCGCGGCGTGGAGCGGCGCGGTGAGTGGACAGGGCTTGCCACCCTGGTTGGCGAGGATCTGGCCTCGGCTCAGCCTGTCGCGCTCGAATTTGACGCTATCGAGGGACTGGATGCGGCGCTTGGCTTGAGCCAGGCGATGGGCCGGGTCGAACTCTACCGCAAGCTGCTGGTCCGTTTCGTCTCGGACCAGGCGGACGCTGCCGCTCGCATTGCCACTGCGATCGACGCGCAGGACTGGGCGCTGGCTCAGCGCCTGGCCCACACGCTCAAGGGCGTCTCGGCACAGATCGGTGCTCGAGCGCTGCGCGACCAGGCCGAGCGGCTGGAGCTGGCGCTGGGCGAGCGGGCCGAGCCCGGGTCCTGTGCGGCCTTGCTGGCGGAACTGGCGCCCGCGCTGCAGGCGCTGACCCTAGCGATCGCGGCGCGGCTGCCTGCAGCTGCTGCGGCCAGTGGGCCAGTGCCGCTCGATGCCGCGCAGTGGAGCAGCCTGCGCGAGCACCTGATCGCCCTGCTCGAGCAGGGCGACACCGAAAGCCAGTCCCTGCTCGAAAGCCAGCAGGCCTTGCTGCGCGCCGGCCTCGGAGCGGACTACGATGCCGTGGCTCGCGCCATGCTCGACTTCGACTTCGGCCGCGCGCTGGAGCTGCTGCGCAAGCACTGAGAAGGCCGCTTCAGCGCCGCAGTCGTGTGGGGGTCAGACGCAGCAGCGCATCCCCGACCGCATCACGCAGGCGTGGCGTATGCAGCACCACGCCGCCGAGCAGGCCGGCGACCGACCCGACCAGGGTATCGAGCAGCCGGGCCTGCAGCAAGGAGCCGGCAGGCTCCAGTCCTATGTGGGCTGCCTCGGCCAGCAGCAGCGTCATCGGCGTGATGAAGACCACGGCCAGGCCGTACTGGCGCACGACCAGCGACTCGACCACGAAGGTCAGGGCGATGATCACCAGCGGGAAATGCCAGGGCGCCAGCGGCAGGCCGAGCAGGGCCATGGCCAGCAGCAGCCCGATGGCCGTGCCGACGATGCGCTGGACCTGGCGCAGCCAGATGGCGCGCAGCGTCGCCCCCTGTATCACGGTGATGCAGGTCAGCGGCACCCAGTAGGGCCGCTCCAGCTGCAGGAAGACCGCCAGCAGCAGGGAGCCCCCCACGCTCAACCCGGTCACGACCGGGAGCACCAGCATCTGATCGAAGTCGGGCGTGGGCAGCGGCGTGACAGGGACCGGAGCCCGCGCGCGCAGCGCATGCAGGCTGTAGACGAAGGCGATCAGGCAGGCCAGCAGGCAGCCCAGCGCCAGCAGGCCGACCTGCAGCGGCAGTTGCAGCAGCTCGACCGGCGTGAAGGCGCCGAGCGCGGCCGGCATCATGAAGAACAGCCCGCGCGGTGGCCCGATGGCGTAGACCTGGCACAGCATGACGATCAGGATCGCGATGCCGGTCAGCATCGGCAGCCGCAGCAGCGGCAGGTACTGGCTCAGGATACCGAGCGCATAGCAGGCCGTCATGCCGAAGGAGCAGGCCATCAGCACCAGCATGCGGTGCGCCAGCGGCGTGGCCGGGGTGTAGAGGAAAACCAGTCCGCCCAGCGACGACACCACGCCGTAGTCGAGCCGGCCGAAATGGAGCCCCACCAGCAGCGGCAGGCCGGAGGCCAGCGCGGCGCAGAAAGGCAGCTGCCAGCGCCGCTCGCTGCGGTTGAACTGCAGCAGCAGCCACAGCTCTTGGCGCAGCAGCTGCCACAGGCTGCCGGCGGATGGCAGGCGGTTCATGGCGCTGGCCTGGTCCGCTTCAGTCGAAGATGCGGCCCCGGTTCAGGATGCCGAGCGGGTCGAGCGCGGCCTTGACGCTGCGCATCACCGCGATCTCCTCGGCGCTGCGGCTGTAGCCCAGGTATTCCTTCTTGTGCTGGCCGACGCCGTGCTCGGCCGAGATGCTGCCGCCGTATTCGCGCAGCAGGCCGTAGAGCAGGTCCTTGATCTCGTGCTCGGGGAAGTTGTCGGCGCTGCTGCCCGGCACGGCGACGCAGACATGAAGGTTGCTGTCGCCGATATGGCCGAAGTTGACCGCCTCGCAGCCGGGCAGGGCCTGCTGCAGCCGGTCGCGCAGGCGCTCGACGAACTCGCCGATGGATCCGATCGGCAGGCTGATGTCGAAGCTGGCGATCTGCGGCCAGATGGTCGTGAAGCGCGCCGGCGAGTCGCGCAGCGTCCAGAACTCCTGCGCCTCCTTGACCGAGCTGGCGATCGCCGCATCGCTGATCAGGCCTTCCTCCAGCGCCTGCTCCAGCATGCGCTCGAACAGGGCGGCGTCGCCCTCGGCATCGGCGCCCTGCAGATCCAGCAGCACATAGAAGGGCGAGCCCGGCGGCAGCGCCGCGCGCTGGCCCGGGATGCGGGTGGTGACCGCGTCGTGGAAGTCGGCCCACATCACCTCGAAGGCCGACAGCCGGCCCGACAGTCGGCGCTGGGCATGGCGCAGCAGCCTGACCACCTGCTCGTAGCTGTCGACCGCGCACATCGCGGTCTGCACCGTGTCGGGCAGCGGCTCGAGCCGCAGCACCACGCGCGTGACCACGCCCAGCGTGCCCTCGCTGCCGATGAACAGCTGCTTGAGGTCGTAGCCGGCGTTGTTCTTGACCATCTTGTTGAGCGAGCTCAGCACCGTGCCGTCGGCCAGTACCGTCTCGAGCCCGAGCACCTGGGCCCGCGTCATGCCGTAGCGGATCACGCGGTTGCCGCCGGCATTGGTCGAGACGTTGCCGCCGATCTGGCAGGAGCCGCGCGCGCCCAGGTCGACCGCCAGCAGCCAGCCGCGCTCGGCCGCGGCCTCCTGCGCCTGCTGCAGCGGCGTGCCGGCCAGCAGCGTCATGGTACCGGCCTGGTCGTCGATCTCCTCGATGCCGCGCAGGCGCTCGAGCGAGAGGATCAGCTCGCCGTCGCAGGGCAGGGCACCGCCCGACAGGCCGGTCATGCCGCCCTGGGTGATGACGGGCTGGCGGTGGGCGTGGCACAGCCGCAGCACCTCGGCCACCTGGGCGGTGTCGCGCGGGCGCACCACCGCCAGCGGGCGGCTGTCGATCGGCAGCGGCGAGTAGAACTCCTGGCGGTAGCGCAGTTCGATTTCGTCACTGCCCAGGACCGCGTCGGCGCCCAGCGCGCTGCGGAGTTGCTCGAGGAGGGAGGAGGAGTCAGGCTGGGACATGGTGGCTGGATGGCAATGGCCAGGGCCTGCTGAGGCCATGGCGGGATTGGTGTAAGCTGGTCAAAAACACTGCGAGAGGCCAGCAATGATAGAGGCGAATTTCCGTCAGCTCGTCTATGCCCTGTCCGACGCCCTGGACCTGGTCGGGGTCGATGACGTGGCGCACGGCAAGCGGGTCGGCGTGATGGCGGCGCAGTGCGCCAGGGAGCTGGGCCTGCCGACGGACGAAGTCCAGTTCCTGTTCGACCTGGGCCTGCTGCACGACATCGGGGTCTCGAACACCGCGACGCACCAGCATCTGGTGAGCGAATTCGACTGGGCCGGCTCGCAGGAGCACACCCTCGTCGGCCACGAACTGCTCAAGGACTTCCGGCCGCTGGCGCGCATGGCGCTGCCGATCCGCTACCACCATACCCGCTGGGATCGCCTGCTCGAGCTGGACCTCGACCCCGCCGTGCGTCGCCAGGCCAACCTGATCCTGCTGGTCGACCGGGTCGATGCGATGGCCGCGCCCTACTACGTCAGCGGCAAGGTGCTGCAGCAGCGCAAGGCGATCCGGCAGGAGATCGAGGTCCGCAGCGGCAGCTATTTCGACCCTGTTCTGGTGCAGGCCTTCCTGCAGGCCTCTGCCCACGAGGCCTTCTGGCTCAACCTGGAGCCGGGTTCGCTGCACGCCTATCTGGGGGACATGCTGGCGGCAGGCCAGCCGCTGCAGGCGACTCATGGCGAGATGCTGCAGCTCGCGCGCATCTTCTCCAGCATCGTCGATGCCAAGAGCCGCTTCACCGCCGCGCATTCGCAGGGCGTAGCCAAGGTGGCGCGCCGGCTCGGCGAGCGGCTCGGGCTCGATCCTGAGCGCTGCGACGAGCTCGAGATGAGCGGCCTGCTGCACGACCTGGGCAAGCTGCGCGTGCCCGACGAGATCCTCGACAAGCCCGGTCCGCTGGACGAGGACGAACGCCTGGTGATGAACACGCACAGCTTCGCGACCCAGCAGATCCTGCGCAAGGTGCGCGGCTTCGAGGCGATCGCGGCCTGGGCGGCGGAGCACCACGAGGCCCCCGGCGGCCAGGGCTACCCCTACGGCCTGGACGCCGCCGCGCTGCCGCTGGAGGCGCGCATCCTGCGCGTGGCCGACATCTTCCAGGCCATGGTGCAGGACCGGCCCTATCGAGCCGGCCTGTCGCCCGAGGCGGTGAGTGACTTCATGCAGCAGCAGAAGCAGCGCGGCAGCATCGACGCCGAAGTCACCGACCTGCTGCTGGCCCATCTGGACGAGATGATCGCCACGGCGCGGCTGCAGGCGACGGAG
>CAZJQH010000171.1:0-4823 GCA_964547895.1 uncultured Chitinophaga sp.
ACAGCGCGATGCTCGAGAACAGGCCGAACAGCATGTAGTAGACGCACATGAAGACGGCGATCACCGCGAAGCCCCAGACCACGCTGTTGAAGCCCTTGGCGATGTTCTCGGCGCCCAGGCTCGGGCCGATGGTGCGCTCCTCGATGATCTCCATCGGCGCGGCCAGGCTGCCGGCGCGCATCAGCAGCGCGAGGTCGGTCGCCTCCTGCGGGCTGTTCATGCCGGTGATCTGGAAGCGGTTGCTGAGCTCGGACTGGATGGTCGGCGCGGTCAGCACCTCGGGGCGGCCCTTCTCGATCAGCACCACCGCCATGCGGCGCTTGATGCCGTCCCGGGTGGTGGCGCGCATCGCGGCACCGCCCTTGCTGTCGAGCGTGACGCTGACGACCGAGCTCGAGTTCTGCTGGTCGATCGAGGCATCGGCGCCGGTCAGGTTGTCGCCCGAGAAGATCACCTCGCGCGACAGCAGCAGCGGCTCCTTCACGCCATCGCGGTTCGAGTAGAGCAGCTCGGTGCCGGGCGGGACCAGGCCCTGCTCGGCTTCCTGGATGCGGGCTGGGTTGTAGTCGCGCGCGCCCGGAATGCCATGTGCCTCGACCATGCGCACTTCCAGTGTCGCGGTGCGGCCCAGGATGTCCTTGGCCTTGGCGGTGTCCTGCACGCCGGGCAGCTGCACCACGATGCGGTCCTGGCCCTGCTGCTGGATCACCGGCTCGGCAACACCGAGCTCGTTGATGCGGTTGTTGAGGGTGTTGATGTTCTGCTTGAGCGCCTGCTCCTGGATCGCGCGCGCGCCCTCGGGCTTGAGGCGTGCCGTCAGGCGGTATTCGCCCTCGGTGGCGGATTCGGTGAAGGCCCATTCCGCGAACTGCTCGGACAGCAGGCGGGAAGCCACGGCGAGCGACTCGGCGTCGCGCAGCCGGATGTCGAGCGCCTGACCCTCGCGGCGCACGATGGCGCGCAGGTTCTTCTCGCGCAGCGCGGTGCGGGCCTCGCTGGCCATGCCCTCTGCGCGCTTGCTCAAGGCGCCCTGCATGTCGACCTGCAGCATGAAGTGGACGCCGCCGCGCAGGTCCAGGCCGAGGTACATCGGCGCCGCGCCGAAGGACTGCAGCCAGGCCGGGGTGCGCGGCAGCAGGTTCAGCGCCACGATATGGCTGGGATCGGCCCGGTCGGTGTTGAGCGCGTGATCGATCGCGTCGCGCGCCTTGATCTGCAGGTCGGTGCTGGCAAAACGGGCCTTGACCGAGTTGCCGTCGAACTGGATCGCATCGGCGACCAGGCCCTGCTGCGCCAGCACCTGCTCGACGCGGACCACCATGGCCTGGTCGACCTTGACGGTCGCCTTGCCCGAGGAAACCTGGACCGCCGGCGCCTCGCCGAAGAAGTTGGGCAGGGTGTAGATGGTGGCAATCAGCAACGCGACCACGATGGTCACGTATTTCCACAAGGGATATCGGTTCATGAGCCTGGCGCTCCGTTCAAAAAGCCGAACGGCCGGATCTGGGTCCGGCCGTGCTCTGTCGCAAGGGAATTACTTGATGGTGCCCTTGGGCAGCACCTGCACCACCGCGCTGCGCTGGAGCTGGATCTCGACGCCGTTGGCGATCTCGACGCCGATGCTGGTCTCGCCGAGCTTGCTGACACGACCCAGCATGCCGCCGGCGGTCACGACCTCGTCGCCCTTGGCCAGTGCCTCGACCATGGCCTTGTGCTCCTTCTGCTTGCGCATCTGCGGGCGGATCATGACGAAGTACAGCACCACGAACATCAGCACCAGCGGCAGCATGTTCATCAGGGTCGACTGGGTATCGGCGCCAGCGGCGGCCTGGGCGAAGGCGGGAGAAATAAACACTTGGAAAATCCTGTCTCGAAAAAAATCACTTGTAGCCGGCCCGGAGGGACTGGCCTGCGGCCATTCTAATCGGCGCCCAAGTCGAAGCGCTCGCGCAGGGCTTCGGCAAAACCCGGGGTGCCGCTCAAGGTCAGCGTGAGCGTGTAGCGCGGCACGCCGTCGGGCAGCGCGCGACTGGCCAGGCGGCGCGCATCGGGATCGTAGTCGAGCTCGAGCGTGGCGACGGTCTCGAGGCTGGCGTGCAGGTCGTAGTCCCAGTCGCCGTCGTCCTCGAGCGGGCCGCGCACGCCGGCAAAGCCGTTGTGGGCCCAGTCCAGCACAGCAGCCAGCTCGGCCTGCAGCGCCGGCCATTGCGCGGCGCCGACGCTGGCCATGGCCTCGAAGCTGGCGAGGCCGCTGCTGTCTTCGCTGCAGTCGAAGTGGAGGAAACGCAGGTTCTGGCTCATGTTGAGGGAGGTTCCATTTTTTCAGATGGGTGCGATTGTGCTGCGGCTGCAAGTCCTCACGACTGGCTGCCACCCGAAGTCTGGGCGCGCCACTGCGCCAGCAGCTGGCTCCAGCGCCCGCGCGCCGCCGCCAGATGCCGCTCCTTGACATGGCCGAAGCCCTTGATCTGTCCCGGCAGATGGGCGAGCTGCAGCGCCAGCGCGTGGTTGTCGGTGCTCAGCTTGGACAGCAGCTCGTCGACCAGTTCCAGGTATTCGCCGATCAGCGCGCGCTCGGTGCGCCGCTCATCTGTTCGGCCAAAGGGATCGAAGGCGGTACCGCGCAGGAACTTGCCGCGCGCGAGCATGCGCATGAGCCCGAGCATCCAGGGTCCGTAGGGTTTCTTCCTGAGCTCGCCGCGCGCGTTTCGATCGGCCCAGAACGGCGGCGCGAGATGGAAATGCAACCGGTAGTCGCCCTCGAAGCGCTCGGCCACCTCGCGCTCGAAGCTGCCATCGGTATAGAGCCGCGCGACCTCGTACTCGTCCTTGTAGGCCATCAGGTCATGCAGATGGCGCGCCACCGCCTCGGCCAGCGCGGTCTTGCCGGGCACGCGGGCGGACTCGGCCTGCTGCACGCGGCGGATCACTTCCTGGTAGCGCTGCGCGTAGGCGGCATCCTGGTAGGCCGTCAACAGCTCGACGCGGCGTTGCACCAGCGCGTCGAGCCCTTGCCTGGGCTGGAAGCGGACCGGCTGCTCCGCCGGCGCCAGCAAGGCCTGCAGGCGCGCGCCGTCATGCGCTGCCAGCCGGCCCCATTCGAAGGCGGCCAGGTTCTTCTCGACCGCAGTGGCATTGAGCTCGATCGCGCGCCGCAGCGACTCGCGCCGCACCGGCACCCAGCCGCACTGCCAGGCATAGCCCAGCAGCAAGGGATTGGCGTAGATCGCGTCGCCGAGCAGCCGGCGCGCCAGGGCCTCGGCGTCGAGCACAGACAAAGCCTGCTCGCCGACCGCCTGTACGAGCAGACCCTGGCATTGCGCGCCCGGGCTCTTCCAGCCGCCCTGGTGGACGAAGGCCGCCGTCGGCGCGACATGGGAGTTGAGCGCGACCCGGCTGCGGCCCGCACGCAGGCGCGCAACCGACTCGCGCTGCGCCGCGACGATCGGATCGCAGCCCAGCAGCAAGTCGGCCTCGGCCATGCTCACGCGCGTGGTCAGGATGTCCTGCTGGCGGTCGGCAATCTGCACATGGCTCCAGGTGGCGCCGCCCTTCTGCGCCAGGCCGGCGGCGTCCTGGGTCACGACGCCGCGCCCATCGAGGAAGGCGGCCTCGCCGATCAGCTGGCCCAGCGTGATGACGCCGGTGCCGCCCACGCCGGCGATCAGGATGCCGTAGGAATGTGTCGTCACAGGCAGCTCGGGCTCGGGCAGATCGCCCAGAGCAGCCGGGTCGGGCAGGGCCTTGTCGGCCGGACGCCGCAGCCGGCCGCCCTCGACCGTCACGAAGCTGGGGCAGAAGCCGTCCAGGCAGGAATAGTCGAGGTTGCAGCTGCTCTGGTTGATCTGGCGCTTGCGGCCGAGCTCGGTCTCGAGCGGCTCGACGCTCAGGCAGTTGCTTTTCTCGCCGCAGTCGCCGCAGCCCTCGCAGACGGCGGCGTTGATGAAGACGCGCCGCGCCGGCTCGACCAGCAGCCCGCGCTTGCGCCGGCGCCGCTTCTCGGTGGCGCAGGTCTGGTCGTAGATGATGGCGGTCGTGCCAGGCACCTCGCGGAACTCGCGCTGCAGGCGGTCGAGCTCGTCGCGGTGCTCGACCGGCACGTCGACGGGCAGGCGCAGCGTGACGCCACCGACGGTGCGGTGCTCGGCGTTGACGTACTTGAGCGGCTCGTCGGTCACGATCACGATCCGGCTCACGCCCTCGGCGCGCAGGCTGTGCACGATCTGCAGCACCGAATGGCCCTCGGGCCGCTCGCCGACTGGCTGGCCGCCGGTCATCGCGACCGCGTCGTTGTAGAGGATCTTGTAGGTGATGTTGACGCCGGCGGCGATCGCCTGCCGGATCGCGATCAGGCCGCTGTGGAAATAGGTGCCATCGCCCAGATTGGCGAACAGGTGGGTCTCGCGGCTGAAGGGCTGCTGGCCGACCCAGGGCACGCCCTCGCCGCCCATCTGGGTGAAGCCGCGGGTGTTGCGGTCCATCCAGGTCACCATGTAGTGGCAGCCGATGCCGGCGATGGCGCGCGAGCCCTCCGGCACCACGGTCGAGCGGTTGTGCGGGCAGCCCGAGCAGTACCAGGGTGGACGATCGGGTGCCGAGCCGCCCGCGTAGAGCTGCTGCAGCGACTGCTCGCGCGCTTCGAGCAAATCCAGATGTGACTGGACGCGCGCGGTGATTTCGCTACCCGAAGGCAGCAGGCCACGCTGCCGCAGCCGGCGCCCGATCGCGCGCGCGATCAAGGCAGGGGTCAGGTCTGCGGTCGCGCGCAGCAGGGTCTGGCCGCTCGGGTCGGGCAGGCTCCATTCGCCGCCGCTGTGGTCGGC
>CAZJQH010000172.1:0-4804 GCA_964547895.1 uncultured Chitinophaga sp.
GCGGCGCGCTGGCCAAGACCTCGCTGACCTTCGTCTCGCAGGCCGGGCTCGACGCCGGCATCGCCGAGCGCTTCGGGCTGCAGAAGCGCCTGGTCGCGGTGCGTGGCTGCCGCAGCGTCAACAAGGCCGCCATGCGGCTCAACGACTACGCGCCGCGCATGGAGATCGATGCCCAGACCTACGCGGTGCGCGCCGACGGCCAACTCTTGACCTGCGAACCCGCCGTCAGCCTGCCGATGGCGCAACGCTACTTCCTGTTCTGATCATGCTGCAAGCCACCAAACGCATTCCCCAGGGCGGCGGACTGGCCCAGGTGCTGATCCAGCGGTCCGCCACCGTCACGCTCGACTGGGACCAGCGCCAGAAGAGCCGCTTTGATTGCCAGGACAGCGAAGGCCGGCGCGTCGGCGTCTTCCTGCCGCGCGGCACCCTGCTGCGAGGTGGCGACATGCTGCTGACGCTCGACGGCACCCTGCTGCGCGTGGTCGCCGCGCCGCAGTCGCTGCTGCGCATCACGCCTTGCGCCGAGCAGGGCAGCCCCTTCGATCTGCTGCGCGCCGCCTACCACCTGGGCAACCGCCATGTGCCGATCGAGCTCCAGCCCGACCAGTTCAAGATCGAGCCCGACCATGTGCTGGCCGACATGCTGGTGCAGATGGGGCTGGTCGTCGAGGCGGTCGAGGACGCCTTCGAGCCCGAGGCCGGCGCCTACGGCGAGCACGCCACCATGGGCCGTTCCCACGGCCACGGACATCACCACCATGGCGGGGGCGATCATCAGGAGGGCGGGCATGAACACCCGCATGACGGACATGGGCATGAGCACTGACGCCGCGCCCGACGCCGCCGCGCTGCTGCCGCTGATGTGGCTGGCGTCGCCGGCCTTGCCGGTCGGGGGCTTTTCCTATTCCGAGGGGCTGGAGGCCGCGATCGAGGCCGGCGCGGTGCGCGACGAGCCCAGCGCCGCGTCCTGGCTGGCCGACCAGCTGCACCTCGGGCTGTCGCGCTCCGACCTGGCACTGCTGGCTCAGGCGACCGAGGCCTGGCGCGCGCGCGACCTTGACACCTTGCTCCGGCTCGACCAGTGGGTGCGCGCCACTCGCGAGAGCGCCGAGCTGCGGCTGCAGAGCGAGCAGATGGGTCGCTCGCTGCTCGAATGGCTGAAGTCGCTGCAGCGGTCCGACTTCAGCCTCGCGCAATTGCCGCCCGGGCTGCAGTCGCCCAGCTATCCGCTGGCCTATGCGCTGGCGCTCTCCGTCCTGCTGCCGGTCGATCAGCCGCCCAGCCACGGGCTCTACGCCTACGCCTTCGGCTGGGCCGAGAACATGGTGCAGGCCGCGATCAAGTCGGTGCCGCTGGGCCAGAGCGCCGGCCAGCGCATCCTGGCGCGGCTCTGCGCCGAGATTCCCGCCGCGGTCGCCCATGCGCTGCGCCTGCGCGAGGACGAGCGCCAGGCCTTCTCGCCCATGCTCGCCATCCTGTCGGCCCGCCACGAAACCCAGTACTCACGCCTGTTCCGATCATGAACGCACCTGCCATGCACCAGATTCCCCGTCGCACCAAGACCCTGCCGCCGCTGCGCGTCGGCATCGGCGGGCCGGTCGGCTCCGGCAAGACCACGCTGCTCGAGATGCTGTGCAAGGTGATGCGCGAGCGCTACGACCTGGTCGCCATCACCAACGACATCTACACCCGCGAGGACCAGCGCCTGCTGACCATCAGCGGCGCGCTGCCGGCCGAGCGCATCATGGGCGTCGAGACCGGCGGCTGCCCGCACACCGCGATCCGCGAGGACTGCTCGATCAACCTGGAGGCGATCGACCGCATGCTGGGCGACTTCCCCGACGCCGACATCGTCTTCGTCGAAAGCGGCGGCGACAACCTGGCCGCCACCTTCAGCCCCGAGCTGTCCGACCTGACCATCTACGTGATCGACGTCGCCGCCGGCGAGAAGATCCCGCGCAAGGGCGGCCCCGGCATCACCAAGAGCGACCTGTTCGTCATCAACAAGACCGACCTGGCGCCGCACGTGGGCGCCAACCTCGAGGTGATGGCGGCCGACACCGACCGCATGCGCCCGGACCGCCAGCGCCGTCCCTGGGTCATGACCAACCTCAAGACCCAGGCCGGCCTGGACGAGGTGGTGCGCTTCATCGAGCAGCGCGGCATGCTGACCGGCGCCTGAGATCGGCACAGGTCCGATCAAGGGCCGGCAATGAAAAAACCCGGCGGGTGCTGCACCTGGCCGGGTTTCTGTTCGTGGATGCGATGCCGGCGCGCGGCCAGCCAGCATCAGGCGTAGGCTTCGAGCGTCTTGCGCATCTTCTTCATCGCCGCGACCTCGATCTGGCGGATGCGCTCGGCGCTGACGCCGTATTCGGCCGCCAGCTCGTGCAGCGTCATGCCGCCGCTGCCGTCGTCGTTGACCTTGAGCCAGCGCTCGGCGACGATGCGGCGCGAGCGCTCGTCCAGCGCCTCCAGCGCCTGCGCGATGCCGTCGCTCGCCAGCCGGTCGCGCTGGTGTGCCTCGATCACCGCGGTCGGCTCATGGCGCGCATCGGCCAGCCAGGCGATCGGGCCGTAGGCTTCCTCGCCGTCGTCGCTGGGGCTCGGGTCGAGCATGATGTCGCCGCCCGACAGGCGGGTCTCCATCTCGATCACTTCCTCGCGCTTGACCTTGAGCTCGCGCGCGACGACCTCGATCTCGTGCTCGTTGAGCGTGTCGCGGTGGGTGTCGGCATCGAGTGCATCGGCCTTGAAGCCCTGCTTCATCGAGCGCAGGTTGAAGAACAGCTTGCGCTGCGCCTTGGTCGTCGCGACCTTGACCATGCGCCAGTTCTTCAGGATGTATTCGTGGATCTCGGCCTTGATCCAGTGCAGCGCGTAGCTGACCAGGCGCACGCCCTGGTCGGGGTTGAAGCGCTTGACCGCCTTCATCAGGCCGACGTTGCCCTCCTGGATCAGGTCGCCGTGCGGCAGGCCGTAGCCCAGGTACTGGCGCGACACCGACACCACCAGGCGCAGGTGCGACATCACCAGCTTGCCGGCGGCTTCGAGGTCGTTGTCCTTCTGCAGCCGGCGCGCGTAGTCGCGCTCCTCGTCGGCCGAGAGCAGGGGAATGCGGTTGACCGCGCTGATGTACGCGTCCAGATTGCCCAGCGGTGGCAGCGTCAGCGAGGTCTTGCCCCAGCTGCTTGCGGGTTGGGCCAGGGCGGTGGTGGCGGCGATGGCGGTCATTGTGTGGCTTTCCTCCTTCCCTTGTGGGGATGCCTTTATGTTAGCACTCCGTTGGATCGAGTGCTAAGGGGAAAGTTCAATGGCCGAGGGGAGATGGGGGCGGATGATGTCTTCTGCAAGCTGGCTTTAATAAGCTCTTTCAAATTAAAGCGTACTTTATTATGATGAAGGCCACTTCAAGCCAGCTTTAGTTCGATGCGACATACAGGCACCTACGCCATATCAACGACCCTTGGTGAAGCCGTTCAGGCTTTCGTCCCACACAGGCTGCCGCCCGACAATCCTGCACTCGATCCTGCGGCATGGTCTGTGAACCACCGGGCCGAGCTCGCACTGGCGCGGCTCTCGGGTGTTTCTGGCCTGGTGCCGTCCGTGGACTGGCTCATCTACAGCGCCATCCGCAAGGAAGCGCTGTTGACCTCCCAGATCGAGGGCACTCAGGCTACCCTGACCGATCTTTTTGATGATGAGGCTGGCTTGGCGGTCGCCAACACCGACGATGTGGAGGAAGTCTCGAACTACCTGCGCGCCTTCCGTTTCGTGCGCGAGCAACTGCATGACCACAAGGGCCTGCCCTTGAGCGTGCGTCTGCTGTGCGAAGCGCACAAGAGACTGCTGGACGGCGCGCGCGGGCACAGCAAGCAGCCCGGCGAATTGCGCCGCTCGCAGAACTGGATCGGCGGGACCAGACCCGGTAACGCTGCCTTCGTACCGCCCCCGCCTGAGCATGTCGCTCCACTGCTGGCGGATCTGGAGCGCTTCATTCACGACTCAGAGCCTCAGTTGCCTCCGCTTGTACGCGTCGCGCTGGTGCACGCGCAATTCGAGACCATTCACCCCTTCCTGGACGGCAACGGCCGTATCGGGCGCCTGCTGATTGCAGCGCTGTTGGAAGAGTGGGGCCTGCTGTCCGAGCCGCTGATGTACCTGAGTGGCTACCTGAAGCAGCACCAAGCCGAGTACTACCGCCGCCTGTCGGCGATTCGCACCGATGGCGACTGGGAGGGCTGGGTGGCCTTCTTCCTCGAAGGCGTGGAAATGGCTGCCAACGACGCCGAGCGCGGAATCGTGGCGATGGCCAGCCAGGTGGCCAGTGACCGCCGTCGATTGCTGGAGTCCCCAAAGGCCGGACCGATGAGCTACCGACTGTTCGAGTCGCTGCCCATGATGCCGCGCTTCACGATCGAGAGGGTGCGCCAGCGCCTGGGCACTAGCTTCCCGACCGCGACGGCTGCCGTGACGCTGCTCGAAAGCCTGGGCATCGTCAAGGAAGTCACCGGTCAGAAGAAGAACCGCAGTTACAGTTATCAGGCTTACATCGACTTGATGTCACGCTGACGCCAGGCCCTGCGCCAATCCGAACCGATTGCCTATGGTAGTGAGCCATGTCCATGAACACTGATGTCACGCCTGGCATTCAATACGCAGCAGGGCAGATCGTGCGTTTGGCCCAAGAAGGTGCTCGGCTGGGCCAGGCTGAAGTGGATGCGATCATCCTGACCGCAAGCGTTGATGTGCAGCGCATCGAGTGCCAGCTGGACTTGCTGCTGGACCTGGCCTTTCACCC
>CAZJQH010000173.1:0-4793 GCA_964547895.1 uncultured Chitinophaga sp.
GCTCGCGGCTTTTCTTCTTGGCATCGGCTTCCTCGAAGCTCATACCGTATTTCTGCGCGATCTGCTGCGTCAGCAAGGCGCCGCCGAAGACCTGGTCACGCTCGTAGATGACATCGTCGTTGCGGATCACCTGCAGGCTGGTGGTGTGCGAGCCAACCTCGAACAGCGCGATCAGAGCATCGCGACCCTGGCGTGGCAGGGACTCGATGACGCGGCTGGCGGCCAGCCGGCTGGCGTAGGGCTCGACGTCCATGACCACAGGCACCAGTCCGGCTGCCTCGGCGAGCGCCTGGCGGTCGGATACCTTTTCCTTGCGCGAGGCTGCCAGCAGGATGTCCAGCATGTCGGTTGCTGTCGCGGAAGGCCCCACGACGCAGAAATCCAGGCTGACCTCGGTCAGCGGAAAGGGAATGTACTGCGAAGCCTCGGCCTCGACCTGGGCCTCGAGCTCGTCGGCCGTCAGGTCGGCCCCCAGCACGATCTTCTTGGTGATCACGGCCGAACCAGGCAATGCCAGTGCGGCATGACGGGTCTTGCTGGCGCATTTCTGCAGCAGCCGCTTCAAGGCTTCGACCACCTCATCGAATTTCTCGACATTGCCCTCATTGACCCAGCCGCGCTCGAGCGGTTCGATGCCGCAACGCTCGAGCACCAGGGTTCCATCCGGCTTGCGGCCCAGCTCGACCAGCTTGACCGTAGAGGAACTGATATCAATGCCGAGCAGTGGCGCTGGGCCGCGGCTGATAAAGGTCTCGAGTGAGATCAATTCCTACCCCTCCGGTTGCTGACCTCACAGAGGCCATTTGTTTTTTCACATACTATCAGCAAGACATGCGATGTCACAAGGCTGGACGGCAAGACATGCGGCAGCATTGTTGCCGTTTACCATCATGTAGCTCCATCAGCGCAGCCTGCAGGCAGATGGGGGCTTCCTATAATCGCTGACCATCTCCTGACGCTGACGCATGCCACGCCACCCAGACCCGAACTCGCCGGAGGGGCGAACCTCCACCCGTCATCACCCCGCTTCTGGCTGGCGCTGGATCAAGTGGCTGATCAGCGCTGCGGCGGCGAGCCTGCTGGCCTTGCTGCTGGCAGTGGGCATCGCGCTGGCGGTGGCATTCCCCAACCTGCCCGACGTCACCGAGCTGGCTGATTACCGGCCCAAGCTGCCGCTGCGCGTGCTCAGCGCCGATGGCGAACTGATCGCCGAGTTCGGCGAGGAGCGCCGCAACCTGACGCCGATCGAGGACATCCCGCCGGTCATGATCAACGCGGTGCTGGCCATCGAGGATGCGCGCTTCTACCAGCACAGCGGCGTCGACTACATCGGCCTGCTGCGGGCTGCGCTGGCCAACCTCGGCCAGGCCAAGAGCCAGGGCGCATCGACCATCACGATGCAGGTGGCACGCAACGTCTACCTGTCGAGCGAGAAGAGCTACCTGCGCAAGATCTACGAGGTGCTGCTGACCCTCAAGCTCGAGGCCCTGCTGAGCAAGGACCAGATCCTAGAGATCTACATGAACCAGATCTTCCTGGGCCATCGCGCCTACGGCTTCGCCTCGGCGGCACAGGTCTATTACGGCAAGTCGCTCAAGGAACTCTCGATCGCCGAGGCCGCGATGCTGGCCGGCCTGCCCAAGGCACCTTCGGCCTACAACCCGATCTCCAACCCCAAGCGGGCCCGGGCACGCCAGCTCTACATCATCGAGCGCATGCAGGAAAACGGCTTCATCACGGCCGAGCAGGCACGCGCGGCCAAGGACGAGCAGCTGGTGCTGCGCCGCGACAGCAGCCGCGAGCCGCTGCATGCCGAGTACCTGGCCGAGATGGCGCGCCAGGTAGTCTACGAACAATATGGCGCCGAGACCTATACCCGTGGCCTGACAGTCCACACCACGCTGGACGCCAACGCGCAACGCGCCGCCTACGCAGCCTTGCGCCGCGGCGTGCTCGACTATGAGCGTCGCCAGCATTACCGTGGCCCGGAGAAATTCATCACGCTGCCGGCTGATGCCAAGGCACGCGCCGAAGCGATCGACGAGGTGATCGCCAGCCGCCCTGACAGCGGCGAGCTCAAGACGGCCGTGGTGCTCGAGGCCAGCGCGCGCAAGGTGGTCGTGGTGCGCGGCGACGACGAGCCGATCACGATCACGGGCGAAGGCCTGAAACCGGTCCAGTCCGGACTGTCCGACAAGGCGCCGCCCAACCTCAGGCTGCGCACGGGTGCCGTGGTGCGCGTGGTCAAGAGCGAACGCGGCTGGGGCCTGACCCAGCTGCCGGAAGTCGAATCGGCCTTCGTCGCGCTCGACCCGCGCAGCGGCGAGATCAAGGCCCTGGTTGGCGGCTTCGACTTCGAGAAGAACAAGTTCAACCACGTGACCCAGGCCTGGCGCCAGCCCGGCTCGAGCTTCAAGCCCTTCATCTATTCGGCAGCGCTCGAAAAAGGGGTCACCCCCGCGACCCAGGTCAACGACGCGCCGCTCTACTTCAGCGCTGGAGTCACGGGAGGCCAGCCCTGGGAGCCGAAGAACTACGACGGCAAGTTCGAGGGTCAGATGAGCGTGCGCACCGCGCTGGCCAAGTCCAAGAACATGGCGTCGATCCGCATCCTGCAGACCGTGGGCGCGAGCGAAGCCCAGCAATGGGTGACGCGCTTTGGCTTCGACGCCGACAAGCACCCACCCTACCTGACCATGGCGCTGGGCGCGGGTTCGGTCACTCCTCTGCAGATGGCGGCCGGCTATGGCGTGTTCGCCAATGGCGGGCGCTATGCGGCGCCGCGCTTCATCAGCCGCATCACCGACCACAAGGGCAAGGTGTTGCAGGAGTCCCCGACACCCAGCCCGGAGCAGATGCCGCAGGTGATCGAGGAGCGCAACGCCTTCGTCATGAACCAGCTGCTCAACGAGGTGACTCGCTCAGGCACGGCGGCACGGGCCCAGGCAACGCTCCAGCGTCCCGACCTCTATGGCAAGACCGGCACCACCAACGATGCGGTGGATGCCTGGTTCGTCGGCTACCAGCCGACCCTGGTCAGCGCGGTCTGGGTCGGCTATGACAGCCCGCGCAACCTGGGCAGCCGTGAGACCGGCGGCGGCCTGGCGCTGCCGATCTGGATCGCCTTCATGCAGGAGGCGCTGCGCAACACGCCGGTAGCCGAACTGCCGGTTCCGCCTGGCTTGGTCAATGTGCAGGGCGAGTGGTACTACGACAACTACGCACCCGGCAGCGGCCTGGGACGGCTAGCTGGTGGCGAGGGCGAAAGCGAAGCAGCCCCCCCCGAAACCGAGGAAAAGCGCAGCATCCTGGACCTGTTCAGGAACTGAAGACCAGCGGCTGGCCAGCCTGGGCGCTGGCCTCGCGCGAAAGGTGGGCGAAGAACTCGCCCGCCCCCTTGGTATCGAGCCACTGTCCGCTGTCGAACTTGTAGTGGTAGCCGCCCGAGCGCGCCGCCATCCAGATCTCGTGCAGCGGCTTTTGCAGGTTGATGATGATCTGGCTGCGGTTGGCGAAGGTCATGGTGATCATGCCGCCGACGCGCTGGTTGTCGAGGTCGGCGTCGGTCTCGTCGTTGATGCGGTCGCAGGCCAGTTCGATGGCCTTGAGAACCGCTTCGGCACGGTCCATGTATTCGAGGTCGGTCATTACAATTCCCGGATGTTTGATACCCGGCAAATTCTAGGCCCCCGCGGCCCTGCAGCACTTGGCCCCATGGCTCGCATGGCCTTGACCCGCGCGCCTCGCGTGATGGCGGCGTGCCTGTGCTCCGCCGCCTTGCTGGGCCTGATGGGCTGCGGCCAGAAAGGTCCGCTCTATCTTCCAGACGGAGCGGCACCGACCGCTGCCCCCACCGCCCCCAGCACCCAACAGAACCAAGGCTGAAACCATGTCCCGACTCGCCACTGCCCAGGCCGACCTGCCGGCCCGCCCCTTCATCGACTACCGCGACGGCCAGCTGATGGTCGAGGGCGTTGCCGCCGCCGATCTGGCGCGCGAGCAAGGTACGCCGCTGTTCATCTATTCGAAGGCCGCCATGCTGGATGCGCTGGCGGCCTACCAGCGCGGTTTTGCCGGCCGCCAGGCGCTGATCTGCTACGCGATGAAGGCCAACTCGACACTGGCCGTGCTGCGCACTTTCGTCGAGGCCGGCTGCGGCCTGGACATCGTCTCGGGCGGCGAGCTTGAGCGCGCGCTGCGCGCCGGCGTGCAGCCCTCCAAGGTGATCTTCTCGGGCGTGGGCAAGACCCGCGCCGAGATGAAGCGCGCGCTGGAAGCCGGCATCGGCTGCTTCAACGTCGAGAGCCTGCCCGAGCTCGACGTGCTGAGCGAGGTCGCCGCCGGCATGAGCCTGCGCGCGCCGGTCAGCCTGCGCGTCAACCCGGACGTCGACGCCAAGACCCACCCCTACATCTCGACCGGTCTGAAAGGCAACAAGTTCGGCATCTCGCACACCGACGCGCTGGAGGCCTACCGCCACGCCGCCGCACTGCCAGGCCTGAAGATCACCGGCATCGACTGCCATATCGGCTCGCAGATCACCGAGACCTCGCCCTACCTCGACGCGATGGACCGCGTGCTCGACCTGGTCGACGCGATCGAAGCGGCCGGCATCCGGCTGGAACACATCGACTTTGGCGGCGGCCTGGGCATCAACTACCGCGGCGAGACCCCGCCGGCGGCCGACGCGCTCTGGCAGCTGCTGCTGGCCAAGCTCGACGCGCGCGGCTACGGCCAACGCAAGCTGGTGATCGAGCCGGGCCGCTCGCTGGTCGGTAACGCCGGCATCTGCC
>CAZJQH010000174.1:0-4791 GCA_964547895.1 uncultured Chitinophaga sp.
TCTGAGTTGATGCCCGGGCCTGCTCCCGCAGGAATTCCACCAGTCTGGCCGCGGCAGGCGTCAAGTCCTTGTGCTTGCGAAAGCAGATGGCGAACTCGCGCTGCGCCCATTCGTTGAGCAAGGGAACCAGCCGCACCTGCCCGGCCGACAGGTAGATGCTGCTGACCTCGCGCGGCACCACGCTGATGCCCAGGCCTGCCCCGACCACGCGGAAAGCCGCATCAAAGTTGGACACCACCACCCGGTAGCTCATGCGCCGCCCGGCTTTGGCTGCCGCACGATCCAGCATGGTGTAGACCGCCGTGGTGGGTTGCAGCCCCACATGCTCGAAGTCCAGGGTCTGCTCGAACCACAGGGCGGGCCGTTCCGCCAGTGGATGGTCACGCGGCACGGCGAGGGTCAATTCGTCGCGCCGGTAGGGGTGTGACTCCAGGCCACGGAAGTCGACATTGCTCCAGCACACGCCAAGCGACGCCACGCCATCGCGCACCATGGCCACCACGTCCTTCGAGAACCGCTCCTCGATGTCGACCTTGATGCCGGCATGTTCCGGGTCCCGCATGAACTGGGCAAGGTCGTCGAGCAGCGATTCGGCGATGGCCGATGCGCTGGCCACCACGCTGACCTGGCCCTTGATGCCGCCCTTGAAGGCCGCCATGTCGGCTTCGATCCGATCGATGGTGAACAGCACCGAGCGGGCATGCTCCAGCAAGGCCCGGCCCGCGGCCGTGGGCACGGCACCATGGCGTCCCCGCACCAGCACGGTCGTGCCCAGGGCATCTTCCAGTTGCGCGATGCGCTTGCTGATGGCCGAGGGCTCGATGTGCTGCTCGGCCGCAGCGTCCTTCATATTGCCCGCGTCGCACACCGCTACCAGCAGGCGCAGGGTCTTGAGGTCCAGATCTCTCATAGGGCAAACCCGTAAGCAAATTTCCCAAACGGAACTTGAAAGCTTCCAAAACATCACTGGATGTTTTTTACGGAAATCATAGACTGCAATCCATCGAATAAACCCGCCGACCCCGATGGAAACCCGACCCATGTCCTCATTGCCTGCCCAGGCCGTCATCCGCGAAGTGGGCCTGCGCGATGGCCTGCAAAGCATCCAGACGGTGCTGCCCACCGAACGCAAGTGCGAGTGGATTGCCAAGGCCCACGCTGCCGGCCAGCGCGAGATCGAGGTGGGCTCTTTTGTGCCGCCCAGGCTGCTGCCGCAACTGGCCGATACCGCCGAGGTCCTTGCCTATGCCAGGACTCTGCCAGGCCTGACCGCGACGGTGCTGATCCCCAACCTCAAGGGGGCCGAGCGCGCGCTGGAGGCCGAGGCCGACCTGATGCTGCTGCCGCTGTCCGCCAGCCATGTGCACAGCCTGGCCAATCTGCGCAAGACGCCCGATGAAGTGGTCGCGGAAATGGGCCGCATCCGTGCCGCACGCGATGCCTCGGGCCGCAAGACCCTGATCGAAGGCGGGGTGGGCACGGCTTTCGGCTGCACGATCCAGGGCGAGGTCAAGCCGGCCGAGGTGCTGCGCCTGATGCAGGCCCTGCTCGATGCAGGGGCTGACCGGGTCAGCCTGGCCGACACGGTCGGCTATGCCAGCCCGCGAGCCGTGGCAGAGCTGTTCGAGCAGGCGATCCGGCTGGCCGGTGACCGTTTCTGCTGCGGCCATTTCCACGACACGCGCGGCCTGGCGCTGGCGAACGTCTATGCCGCGCTGCAGGTGGGTGTCACGCGCTTCGACGCCTCGCTGGCGGGCATCGGCGGTTGCCCGCATGCGCCGGGTGCCAGCGGCAACGCCGCCACCGAGGACCTGGCCTTCATGCTCGCGGCCTGTGGCGTGGCGACCGGCCTCGACATCGAGGCCCTGCTGGCCTTGCGCCAGCAATTGACAGACTGGCTTCCGGGCGAACAAACCCATGGCGCGCTGTGGCGTGCAGGTCTGCCCAAAGCGACTGCGGTCACAGCCTGAAACCTGACACGAATAGGACTTTGCCATGAACAATGCATCCACTGGCCTGCCCCTGGAGGGGGTGCGCGTCGTCGAATTCACCCACATGGTCATGGGCCCGACCTGCGGGATGATCCTGGCCGACCTGGGGGCCGAGGTCATCAAGATCGAGCCGCCCGGCGGCGACAAGACCCGCCAGCTGCCGGGCTTGGGCATCGGCTTCTTCCGCAGCTTCAACCGCAACAAGAAGAGCGTGATGCTGGACGTCCATACCGAGCAAGGCCTGGCCACGGCCAAGGAACTCATCGCCCAGAGCGACGTCCTGCTGGAAAACTTCCGCCCCGGCCTGATGGACAAGCTGGGCCTGGGCTATGCCGAGCTCAGGCAGCAGTTCCCGCGCCTGATCTACGTGTCGCACAAGGGTTTCCTGCCCGGACCCTACGAGAGCCGGCTGGCCCTGGACGAGGTGGTGCAGAACATGGCCGGCCTGACCTACATGACCGGCCCGGTCGGTCGCCCGTTGCGCGCTGGCAGCTCGGTCAACGACATCATGGGCGGCATGTTCGGTGCCATCGGCGTGCTGGCGGCCCTGCGCGAGCGCGATCGCACCGGGCAGGGCCAGGAGATCCAGAGCGCGCTGTTCGAGAACTGCTGTCTGCTCGCTTCCCAGCACATGCAGCAGTTCCAGATGACGGGCGAGGTGCCGCCCCCGTTCCCGGCGCGGGTGTCGGCCTGGAGCGTGTACGACACCTTCACCGTGGCCAACGGGGAGCAGCTGTTCATCGGGGCCGTCAGCGACAAGCAGTTCCAGGTGCTGTGCCAGGTGCTGGAACGCGAGGACCTGGCCAGCGACCCGGCACTGGCCACCAATGCGCAGCGCGTGGCGGTGCGCCCCCAGTTGCTGGAACGCCTGCAGCAAACCTTGCAGCACCACGAGCTGGAAGAGCTGTGCGCCAGGTTGCAAGCTGCCGGGCTGCCTTACGCCAAGGTGGTGCGCCCCGACCAGCTGGTGCAGGACGAGCACCTGATCGCCAGCGGCGGCCTGGTGCCGATGGAAACGGATGAGGGCGACACCACCCAGGTCGTGCTGCTGCCGCTGCTGATGGGCGGCCGCCGCCCTGGCGTGCGCCACCCCTTGCCCAGGGTTGGCGAGCATACCGAAGAAGTGCTGGGCACCTTGAACCCGGCTTGAGCGAAATTACGAACCGACCCACACCATAACGACAGGAGACCACCATGAACTCATTCCGACTGAACCGCCGCGCTGTGCTGGCCGCTGCAAGCGCCATGGCGGCCTCGTTGAGCTGCGGCGCAGCCCTGGCTCAGTCCGGCGGCACGCCCTTGCGCGTCATCCTGCCGCTGAGCGCAGGTTCAGGCGTCGATACCTTCGTGCGGCTGGCCCAGAACGCCTTGTCGCGGGCACTGGGCGGCCAGCCGGTGGTGATCGAGAACCTGCCGGGCGCCGGCGGCATCACGGGTACCCAGGCCATCGTGAAGGCGGCCGCGGACGGCAACACTGTCGGCTTCATCTCCAACAACCATTCGGTCAATCCGAGCGTGTTCAAGAGCATGCCCTACGACAGCCTGAACGACATCACGCCGATCAGCGTGGTGGGAGGCTCACCCTTCGTGCTGGTAGCCAACCCGGCCAAGGTACCCGCCAGGAATGCCAAGGAGATGCAGGCCTTGCTCAAGGGCAAGCCGGGCAGCTTCAACATGGCCTCCTCGGGCAATGGCACCATCATCCACCTGGCCGGCGAGATGTTTGTCGACGCAATGGGCGCACAGGTGCAGCACATCCCCTACAAGGGCATGGGACCGATGGTGACCGACATCGTGTCGGGTCAGGTCGATTTCGGCGTGGTGGCCTTGGCCACCGCCCAGGGGCATCTCGCTTCCGGCCGGCTCAAGGCCATCGGGCTGATGGGCAAGCAGCGCGTGGCCTCGCTGCCCGAAGTGCCGACCATCGCCGAGCAGGGCTTCCCCGAGGTCGATGTGGCGGGCTGGTTCGCCATGGTCGCGCCCAAGGGCCTGCCCGCGCCCCAGGCCAAGCGGCTGCACGATGCCGTGGTGGCCGCCTTCAACGATCCCGAGGTCAAGGCTGCCATGGCCAGGCAGGAAAACTTCATCAACCCCAGCACGCCGGACGCAGCCGCGAAGTTCCTGAAATCCGAGCAGGACCGCTATGCTCGACTGGTGGCCAAGGCCAACATCAAGATCGACTGACTTTAGGGGACACCATCATGGCCGACCTGTTTGACAACCCCATGGGCCTGTGCGGCTTCGAGTTCGTCGAGTTCGCCTCGCCGACCCCGAATCTGCTCGAGCCGCTGTTCGAGACCATGGGCTTCACCCTGGTGGCCAGGCACCGTTCCAAGGACGTGCTGCTGTACCGCCAGGGCGGCATCAACTTCATCGTCAACCGCGAACCCAGAAGCCTGGCGGGCTACTTCGCCGCCGAGCATGGCCCGAGCGCCTGCGGCCTGGCCTTCCGCGTCAGGGATTCGCACCAGGCCTACGCCCGCGCGCTGGAGCTCGGCGCCCAGCCGATCGAGATCCCCACCGGCCCGATGGAGCTGCGCCTGCCCGCCATCAAGGGCATCGGCGGCGCGCCGCTGTATCTGATCGACCGCTTCGAGGACGGCAAGAGCATCTACGACATCGACTTCGAGTTCCTGCCCGGATTCGAGGATCCGGCCAGCCGCCACCCCGTGGGCCACGGCTTCAAGCTGATCGACCACCTCACGCATAACGTCTACCGGGGACGGATGGCGTTCTGGGGCAGCTTCTACGAGCGCATCTTCAACTTCCGCGAGATCCGCTACTTCGACATCAAGGGCGA
>CAZJQH010000175.1:0-4756 GCA_964547895.1 uncultured Chitinophaga sp.
CGCTTCAAGAACGCCCAGGGCAAGAACGAGCTGGTGCACACGCTCAACGGTTCCGGCCTGGCGGTCGGCCGCACCCTGGTCGCGGTGCTCGAGAACTACCAGAACGCCGACGGCAGCATCACGGTGCCGGAGGCGCTGCGGCCCTACCTGGGCGGCGCGGTCACGCTCTGATCCTGGACTGGCCCAAGGTCTGGACGACGCCCCCTCGTGCAGGGGGCGTTCTTTTTCAGTGATGGGCGTACTCAGCGCAGCCCGACGCCGGCCTGGTCCTCGGCGCGCTGGATCAGTTCGATCTTGTAGCCATCGGGGTCGGTCACGAAGGCGATCACGGTGCTGCCGCCCTTGACCGGGCCGGCCTCGCGCGTGACCTGGCCGCCGGCAGCCTTGATCTTGTCGCAGGCGGCGTAGGCGTCGGGCACGCCGATCGCGATATGGCCGTAGGCGCTGCCCATCTCGTAGGACTCGACGCCCCAGTTGTAGGTCAGCTCGATCTCGGCCTGGCCTGGGTTGCCGCCCTCGTAGCCGAGGAAGGCAAGCGAGTACTGGTACTCGGGGTTTTCCGAGCGGCGCAGCAGGCTCATGCCCAGCACCTGGGTGTAGAAGCCGATCGAGCGCTCGAGGTTGCCGACGCGAAGCATGGTGTGCAATATTTTCATGCTGTCCATTTTCGCGCAGCCGTCAAGTCCTTGCAGGCTTGACGTCGCGGATTCAGCCCTGCGCCGGCCATTCGATCCGAACCGTCAGACCGCCACCCGGACTGTCTAGCAGGCTCAAGATCGCATGGTGCTGCTCGGCGATCTGGCGCACGATCGCCATCCCGAGTCCGCTGCCGGTGGTATCGGCCGGACGCAGCCGCACGAAGCGCTGCAGCACGCGTGACTTGTCGGCGTCGGCGATGCCGGGGCCGTTGTCGGCCACTTCCAGCACGGGACAGGTGGCGTCCGGGCGCAGCCTGACATCGACGCGCGCGCCCGGCGGGCAGTAGCGCAGCGCGTTGTCGACCAGGTTGTCGACCAGCACGCGCAACTGCTGCCGGTCGCCCTGGACCGTTAGCGGGCCGTCGGATTCCAGCCCGAGGTCGATGTCCTTCTGCTCGGCCTGGGCCAGGAAGGCCAGCACCCGCTCGCGCGCCAGCGATTCGAGTTCGACTGGCTGCGGCTCGAGCGGCCGGGCGTCGGGTTCGAGCCTGGCCATCTGCAGCAGCTGCGCCACCAGGTGTACCGAACGCTCGATGCCGGCTTCGAGGTCGTCGAGCACCACGGGCTGGCCGGCAGCGCGGGCCTGCTGCGCGAGCTGGACCTGCAGCTTGATCGCCGCCAGTGGCGTGTTGAGCTCGTGCGCGACATCGGCCAGGAACTGGCGCTGGGTCGCCAGCAGGCGGTCGACCTTGGCCAGCAGCTGATTCAGTGTCTCGACCAGCGGTTGAACCTCGTCCGGCATCTCGGCGGTGTCGAGCGGGCTCAGCAATGCGACATCGCGCGCGCCGATCTCGTCGCGCAGGCGGCGCAGCGGCTGCAGCGCGCCGCTGACCGCCGCGCTGATCAGGAAACCCAGCAGCACCAGCAGCAGTAGCAAGGGCGTGAGCAGGACGGGCATGTAGCCCATGAAGGTGCGCCAGCGCCGCTCGTAGGGGGTGGCGACCTGGATCACGCGCTCGCGGTCGGTCAGCGTGAAGGTGCGCCAGCGCGCCCCGTCCCAGTCGGCCAGGTTCAGGCCGGGCTGCTGCAGCGGCGGGCCGGTATCGGTCAGCGAGGAGTAGATCAGCCTGCCGTTGGGAGTCCAGATCTGGCTGACGAACTGCCCCTCGTCCTGCGCGGCTGCGCTCGCTTCGGCCTGGGCATCGCCTTGCGCGCTGCTGTCAGGGGTCGTGTCCGAGGAGTCTTCGAGCCAGTCCTGGGTGTCGTGGCGCACGATCGAATAGGCGATCTGCTCCAGGCTGTAGTCGCGCAGGGTGTTGAAGCCGCGCCAGGCCAGCTCATAGGTCAGCGCGCTGGCCAGCAGGCTCGCCAGCAGCAGCGAGCCGATCAGCCAGACCAGCAGGCGCGCGCGTATCGTGTTCATGCCGAGGGCGGGGCGCTGGAGGCATCAACCAGCTTGTAGCCCACGCCGCGCACGTTCTTGATCCAGCTGCTGCCGAGCTTGCGGCGCAGGTGGTGCAGGTGGACCTCGATCGCGTTGCTCGCGACCTCCTCCTGCCAGCCGTACAGCCTGGACTCCAGTTGCTCGCGTGACAGCACGGTGCCAGGGCGTTCCATCAGGTGCTCGAGCAGGTCGAACTCGCGCTGCGAGAGTTCGAGCGCCTGGCCGGCCAGGCAGGCCTCGCGCCGGATCGGGTCGAGCTCGAGCTTGCCGCAGCGCAGCAGCGGCTGGCTGCGGCCCTGGTTGCGCCGTATCAGCGCGTGCAGGCGCGCGACCAGCTCGTTGAGGTCGAAGGGCTTGGTGATGTAGTCGTCGGCGCCCAGATTCAGGCCGCCGATGCGGTCGTCCACCGTCTGGCGCGCTGAAACGATCAGTACCGGCAGATGGCTGCCGCGCTGGCGCAGCGACTTGAGCACCTGCAGGCCGTCAAGCTCGGGCAGGCCGAGGTCGAGCAGCAGGGCATCGAAGCTTTCGGCGTTCGCCGCCGTGAGTACGGCGGGACCGTCCTTGACCCAGCTGACCTGGAAGCCAGCCAGCTTGAGGGCTTTCTGCATGCTGGAGCCCAGCATGTCATCGTCTTCGGCTAGTAACAGTCGCATGGCATCAGTTGAAGTGGATGCCTGGATTGTCGGTAAAAAAGCGGGACGCGTGCCGAACGCATCCAACTGGTCAGGGCCTGACGGCCCTGTTGCGTCTTCAGGCAGCAGCCGGGGTCTGGGCCGGGCGGACGGTCACGGCAGCGGCGGTCAGGATGGCGAACAGGGATTTTTTCATGTCAGGCTCCTAGTGAGTTGGGCGGGCTGCCGGGTCTTTCCCGGCTGCCACGAAATGGATTCTGCGCGGCCAGACTTAGGGAAAACTTATGGTGAACAAATTGTTGCCAATGGGTCTGCGGGCTGGCGTTTCGGGAGATTGGGCCCAGTCCGCTGCCTCGATCTCTTGACGCCAGGCCAGCCGCGGCGTTGAATCCATGCCTGAAGCCGGACGATTCGAGCCGGCCCAGGGGAGGCGAGATGGAAGTTGCGCGCCGCATCGTCAAGCAGCCCGGCCAGCTCAGGCCGCTGCCGAATCTGGCCGATCACGCTGCGTTCAGCGCGGCTTTCAGCTGGCAGGCCGCCAGTGCAGAACTCGCGGGCCTGCCGGGCGGCGGACTCAACATGGCCTACGAGGCGGTCGGGCGCCACCTGGCCGAAGGCCGCGGCGACAAGATCGCGCTGCGCTGGCTCGGCAAGACCGGCCAGCGGCGCGAGTTCAGCTATGCCGGGCTGGCGGCGCAATGTCACCGCTTCGCCAATGCGTTGCATGGCCTGGGCGTGCAGCCAGGCGAACGCGTCTTCCTGTTGCTGGGCCGCCTGCCCGAGCTCTACTTCGCCTTGCTCGGTGCGCTGGCGGCGCGCTGCGTGGCGTCGCCCCTGTTCTCGGCCTTCGGCCCGGAGCCGATCGCGACCCGCTGCGAGATGGGTGACGCGCGCGTGCTGGTGACCACGCCCGAGCTCTACCGGCGCAAGGTCAGGGGCTTGCGCGAGCGCCTGCCGGGCTTGCGCCATGTGATCCTGGTGGGGGCGGCCGATCCCGAGCTGCGGTCCGACCCCGGCGTGCATGGCTGGAGCGATCTGGTCGAGGCCGCCTCGGCCGACTACGCCATCGGGCCGACCGATCCCGAGGACATGGCCTTGCTGCACTTCACCAGCGGAACCACCGGCAAACCCAAGGGCGCAGTCCATGTGCATGGCGCGGTGCTGGCGCACCGGGTCACGGGCCGCTATGCGCTCGACCTGCACGACGACGACATCTTCTGGTGCACCGCCGACCCGGGCTGGATCACGGGAACGAGCTACGGCGTGCTGGCACCCTTGTGCAACGGCGTCACCAGCGTGGTGGTCGAGGCCGAGTTCGACGCCCAGACCTGGTATGGCGTGCTCGAGTCCGAGCGCATCAGCGTCTGGTACACCGCGCCGACCGCCATCCGCATGATGATGAAGCTCGGGCTCGAGGCCTTGCAGGGCCGCGACCTGTCGGCGCTGCGCTTCATGGCCAGCGTCGGCGAGCCGCTCAACCCCGAAGGCGTGGTCTGGGGCCTGCAGGCCTTCGGGCTGCCCTTCCACGACAATTGGTGGCAGACCGAGACCGGCGGCATCATGATCGCCAACTACGCCGCGATGGACATCAAGCCTGGCTCGATGGGCAAGCCGCTGCCGGGCATCATGGCGGCGATCGTCAGGCGCCTGGAGGGCGGCGGCATCGAACTGATCGAAGCCCCGGATGTCGATGGCGAGCTCGCGCTCAAGACCCCCTGGCCCTCGATGCTGCGCGGCTACCTCAACGAGGAGGAGCGCTACCGCAAATGCTTCGTCGATGGCTGGTACCTGACCGGCGACCTGGCGCGCCGCGACACTGATGGGTATTACTGGTTCGTCGGTCGCGCCGACGACGTGATCAAGTCGGCCGGCCACCTGATCGGGCCGTTCGAGGTCGAGAGCGCGCTGATGGAGCACCCGGCCGTGGCCGAGGTCGGCGTGATCGGCAAGCCCGACCCCACGCTGGGCGAGCTGGTCAAGGCCTTCGTCGCGCTCAAGCCCGGCTTCGAGCCTTCCGAGGCGCTGATGCGCGAGCTGCT
>CAZJQH010000176.1:0-4716 GCA_964547895.1 uncultured Chitinophaga sp.
AGCCAGGACCTGCTGGCCAATGCCCAGGCCAAGCGCGCGCGCAAGCAGGTGCCGCTGCTGGTCGGCAACATCGGCCCGGCGACCTTTGGCAAGGATGACAACGCGCTGCTGCTGGTCGACGCGCAGGGCGCGCAGGAGCTGCCGCATGGCAGCAAGACCGACCTGGCGCGCCAGCTGGTGGCCGAGATCGCGCGCCGGCTGGCTGCTGCGCGCTGAAGAAATTTACTCCGCGCGGGCCTTTTTCCGCGGCTCCAGCTGCCACCAGGGCAGCTGGCGATGCAGCGACAGCACCTCGCCGCTGGCGTCAGCCTGGTAGCCCGGCAGGCCGTTGACCCGCTGCTGCCAGGCCGGCTCGGCCAGCAGTTCGCGCAGACGGCGCAGCCCGGGCTCCTCGAGTGCGCTCTTGAGGCAGGCCAGGTAGTAGCGCTCCTGCGCCAGGGGCACGAAGTCCAGCCCCTGCGCGCGCGCCGTCGCCTCCGTGCCCAGGCCGCAGTCGGCGCTGCCCGACGCAATCGCCTGTGCCACCGCCGAGTGCGAGGGCTCGCAGCGCTCGTAGCCCTTGATCTGGTCCGGCTCCAGGCCGGCTTGCTGCAGCAGCTCGTCGAGCAGCACGCGCGTGCCCGATCCCGGCGCTCGGTTGACGAAGCGCGCCTTCCAGCGCGCCACCCGTGCCAGGCTGTCGAGTCGCAGTGGATTGCCGCGCGCCACCATCAGGCCCTGGGTGCGGCGGGCAAAGCCGATCAGCTTGTGCAGCCCCGGCTGCAGCAGCGGCCGGTAGTTCCGGGCTGCGATGCTGTCGACCCCGGCGCCCTCGCGCACATGGAAGCCCGCCAGCACGCAGTCGCCGGCGTTCAGCGCCCGGATCGCGTCCACGCTGCCACAGAAGCTCACGTCCAGGTGCAGTGCCGCGCCGCTGGCGGCATGGTCCTGCAGCAGCGGCAGCGCATCGTCGTGGCTGGCATGCAGCGCCAGCACCAGCGCCAGCGGGTCGAAGGCCAGCGCCAGCGTGCGCTCCAGCTCGGCGCGCAGCGCCTCGATCTGCGGCCCGAGCCTGGCCTGCGCCAGCCGCTCGGTCCACAGCAGGCGCTCGGCGAACGGGGTCAGCCGGGCCGCCTGGCCGCGTTCCCAGACGATCAGCGGCTCGCCCAGCTGCTGCTCCCATTCGCGCAGCTGGCCCCAGACATGGCGGTAGGACAGGCCGAGCTGGCGCGCCGCGCCCGAGATCGAGCCAGAGCTGCGCACCGCCAGCAGCCACTCCATCAGCGGGTTGCGGATCAGGGCGGCGCGTTCGCGCTCGGGGCAAAGCTGGTAGCTGAGTTCAATCTTGCGCATTTCGGATGACAGTGTGCATCAGGCTTGCGCGCAGTGCCGGCTCCTATGCAGCCATTTGCATAACTTGCGGCCGAGCCGGCAGCAGGGACCGGGCAGCGCTACGATGGATCAAAACACCCGCCAGAGGAGACTGATGGCCGCCTTCACCGACGCCGCGCTCAGCGCACTGCAGTTGCTGGCCGAGCGCGATCCCGCGCTCTGGGCCATCGTTGGCCGTTCGCTCGCGGTCAGCGCGACGGCCTGCGCGCTGGCCAGCCTGGCCGGCCTGCTGCTCGGGGCCTGGCTCGGGGTGGCGCGCTTCCGGGGCCGCGATCCGCTGCTGGCGCTGCTCAACACCTGGCTGGCCGTGCCCTCGGTGGTGATCGGCCTGGTGGTCTACCTGCTGCTGTCGCGCACCGGGCCGCTGGGCTTCCTGGGCTGGCTGTTCAGCTTCCAGGCCATGGTGCTGGCGCAGGCGCTGCTGGTGCTGCCGGTGGTCACGGCGCTGACGCGCCAGGCGGTCGAGGACGCGCAGCAGCGCCATGGCGAGCAGCTCGCCTCGCTCGGCGCCGGCACCGTGCTGCGCGGCCTGCTGCTGGCCTGGGACGAGCGCCATGCGCTGCTGACCGTGCTGGTCACGGCCTTCTCGCGCGCGGTCTCCGAGGTCGGCGCGGTGATGGTGGTGGGCGGCAACATCGACGGCTTCACCCGCGTCATGACGACCGCCATCGCGCTCGAGACCAGCAAGGGCGACCTGCCGCTGGCGCTCGGCCTGGGCCTGGTGCTGCTGGCGGTGGTCCTGCTGCTCAATGCCGCACTCGCCGGCCTGCAGCGCTGGCACCAGCGCGATGCCGGCTTGCCCGCCAGCACCCACACGCCCGCTGCCAATGCCGCCACATCCTGGTCAGCGACGGCGGGCGAGGGCGCCCTGAGTCCCAATGCGGGCAGCCGCCCATGAGTACCGCCATCCTCGAACTCAATGCCGCCTCGCTGCGCCTGGGACGGGCCTGGGCGCTGCGCGAGGTCAGCCTCAGGCTGCACGCCGGCGAGCGGCTGGCGCTGGTCGGCTCCAACGGCAGCGGCAAGACCACGCTGCTGCGCCTCATGCATGGGTTGCTGGCGCCGACCGAAGGCGTTCGATCGGTCGATCCGGCACTGCGCCAGGCCATGCTGTTCCAGCATCCCTTCATGCTGCGCTGCTCGACCCGCTTCAACGTCACGCTCGGCCTCTGGCTGGCGGGTGTCCCGTGGCGCCAGGCCAGCGCGCGTGCCCTGGTCGCGCTCGACCGGGTCGGTCTGGCCCATCTGGCGCAGCAGCGTGCCACCACCTTGTCGGGTGGCCAGCGTCAGCGGGTGGCCCTGGCGCGCGCCTGGGCCCTGCAGCCCGGGCTGCTGCTGCTCGACGAACCCACCGCCAGCCTCGATCCGCACGCCAAGCGCGAAGTCGAGGCCCTGGTGGCCGAGTTCAGCCTGGGCAGCGAGTCCCGGACCGAGGCGCCCGTCACCCTGGCCTTTGCCAGCCACAACCTGGGCCAGGTCAAGCGGCTGGCGACCCGGGTCGCCTATCTGGAAGGCGGCAGAGTGCTGGCCGATCTGCCGGTGCAGGATTTTTTCAACGACGCGCTGCTCGGGACGGTCTGTCCCGCGGCGCAGGCTTTTGTTCGAGGAGAGGCAATATGAAGGTTTCCGGATTCAAGTCGACCACCACGCGACGCGCCTGGGGCATGAGTGCGCTGGCGCTGGCCGCGCTCTGCGGCAGCCTGCCGCTGGTAGCGCAGGCGCAAGCCAGCAGCATCGTGGTGGCGTCGACCACCTCGACCGAGCAGTCGGGCCTGTTCGGCCACATCCTGCCCGATTTCAGCAAGGCCAGCGGCATCGACGTCAAGGTGGTCGCGCTAGGCACCGGCCAGGCGATCGACATGGCGCGCCGGGGCGATGCCGACGTGCTGTTCGTGCACGACCGCCCGGCCGAGGACAAGTTCGTCGCCGACGGCTTCGCCGCGCGCCGCTACGACGTCATGTACAACGACTTCGTGCTGATCGGCCCCAAGGCCGATCCGGCCCAGGCGCGCGGCAAGGACATCGTCGCGGCGCTGCAGAAGGTCGCGGCCGGCAACGTGCCCTTCGTCTCGCGCGGCGACCGCAGCGGCACCCACGCGGCCGAACTGCGCTACTGGAAGCTCGCGGGTGGTGAGTCCAAGGGCTCGGGTTACCGCGAATGCGGCTGCGGCATGGGCCCGGCGCTCAACATGGCGGCGGCCAACGGCAGCTACCTGCTGGCCGATCGCGGCACCTGGCTCAGCTTCAAGAACAAGGCTGATCTGGCAGTGCTGGTCGAGGGTGACCAGCGCCTGTTCAACCAGTATGGCGTGATGCTGGTCAGCGCGGCCAGGCATCCGCATGTCAGGACCGCCGAGGGCCAGAAGTTCGTCGACTGGGTGCTGTCGCCGGCGGGCCAGGCCTCGATCGCCCGCTATCAGATCAACGGCGAGCAGCTGTTCTTCCCGAACGCCAGCCGCTGATCCACCCCAGGCCGGTCCTCAACCGGCAATCAACACCGCAGCCGGTCGCGCACCCGCTGCGGTTTTTTTCGCCCCGCATCAGGGTTTTCACCAGCACACAAACGCCACAAGAGCGGAACAATCGTATGCACAAGCGTTCATAGGCAATGTCTTGCATACGTCATGGCGGCCTGAACCCTCACAGGAGACCCAGATGCAGAAAATCCTGCACATCAATCCCGACAAGTGCACTGGCTGCCTGCAGTGCGAGATGGCCTGCTCGTTCGAGCACCATGGCGTGTTCGCGACCTCCAAGTCGCGCATCAAGGTATTCGACTTCCACCACACCGGCCGCAAGGTGCCCTACACCTGCACCCAGTGCGACGAGGCCTGGTGCCTGCACGCCTGCCCGGTCGAGGCGATCACGCTCGACAGGGCCACTGGCGCCAAGGTAGTGAGCGAATCGACCTGCGTCGGCTGCAAGGTCTGCACCATCGCCTGTCCGTTCGGCACCGTCAACTACGTGCAGGAGACCGGCAAGGTGCAGAAATGCGACCTCTGCGGCGGCGACCCGGCCTGCGCCTCGGCCTGCCCGACTGGCGCCATCACCTTCGTCGACGCCAACTGGACCGGCATCGACAAGATGCGGCAATGGGCCGACAAGCTCGGCAACCAGCCATCCGCCGCCTGACCGAACAAGGAGAACCCCTATGTCATGGGCTGGAAAAATCCTGCGCGTCAACCTCACGCAAGGCACCGTCACCCCCGAAGCGCTCAAGATGGACTGGGCGCGCGACTACCTGGGCTCGCGCGGCCTGGGCAGCAAGTACCTGGTCGAGGAAGTCGACCCCCAGGTCGATCCGCTCTCGCCCGACAACAAGATCATCTGGGCCACCGGCCCGCT
>CAZJQH010000177.1:0-4714 GCA_964547895.1 uncultured Chitinophaga sp.
TCCGCATCGACGTCGCGCCGACCCGCCACGGCATCACCCGCGGCGAGACGATCTACTTCTTCGACCCGAGCGGCAACCGCAACGAGACCTTCGCCGGCCTGGGCTACCTGGCGCAGCGCGACCGTCCCGTCACCACCTGGACCGAAGACCAGATCGGCAGCGGCATCTTCTTCCACACCGGCTCGCTGGTGCCGTCCTTCACCGACGTGTACACCTGAACCGCCGCAGCGACAGAACCAGCATCCACACAATATAAAAATGAAAATGAAGTTCATCCCAAAATCAATCGCCGCAGCAGCCTGCGCTGCCGCTGCGCTGTTCGCCGGTGCCGCGCACGCCGAAGGCCACTATGTGACCGGTGTCGAAGGTGTGCAGGCCGCCAGCGTGCCGCCCCCTGGCAACTACTACCTGGGCTATCTGGTCCATTACGACATCAACGGTTTCAAGGCCACGGACTCCAAGACTGACATCGGTGGATCCGGCTCGGTCACGGCGCTGGCCAACCGCTTCGTCAAGATCACCAACCAGAAGCTGCTCGGCGCCGACTACGGCTTCGAGGCCATCATCCCGGTGCTGCGCACTTCGGTGGAGGTCGGCCCGCTCGACGCCAGCGACAGCGGCGTGGGTGACGTCTACGTCGGCCCGCTGGTGCTGGGCTGGCACGGCAGCAACTGGGATGCCGTTGCGGCCGCCGGCATGTGGCTCGACACCGCTTCCAACACCGTGGGTGACCCGACCTCGCCTGGCAAGGGCTACAAGTCCACCATGCTGACTGGTGGCGCTACCTACTACTTTGACCAGCAGAAGACCATCTCCGGCTCGGCCCTGTTCCGCTACGAATACCACGGCAAGAAGGACAACGGCGTTCGCCCCGGCGACCAGCTGTCGATGGAGTGGGGCGTCGGCAAGAACTACGGCGCCTACTCGCTGGGCGTGGTGGGCTACAGCCAGTGGCAGCTGAGCAACGACAAGGGCGCAGCCGCCCAGGATGGCAAGGCCGAGCGCCATGCGCTGGGCGCCGAGGTCACGTATCCGGTGGCTTCGGCCGGCATCATCCTCAAGGGTGCCGCCTACAAGGAGTACAGCGTGCAAGGTGGCGGCAACCCCGCCGAGCCCAAGGGCAACCTGTACCGCCTGACCCTGGTTAAGCCGTTCTGAGCCTGACCTGACCAGCGGCAAGGCGTCCATGGCGCCTTGCCGCGCTCCCGCAACGAAGCCCCCCCACTGAAATGAGCAACCCCGAAATCGGCAAGAGCGTCGTCACCGGCGACCTCGTCACCAACTACCACGACATCGGCCAGGGCGCGCCCCTGCTGATGCTGCACGGCTCCGGTCCCGGCGTCAGCGCCTGGGCCAACTGGCGCATCGCGCTGCAGGCGCTGCAGAACGATTTCCGCATGCTCGCGCCCGATCTGGCCGGCTTCGGCTACACCCAGACCCCGGCCGGCACCGTCCACTCGCGCCAGCACTGGCTCGACCAGATCGTGCGCTTCATGGATGCGGTCGGCATCGAGAAGACGAACCTGATCGGCAACTCCTTCGGTGGCTCGATGGCGCTGGCGCTGGCCATCGCCCACCCGGACCGGGTCGAGAAGCTGGTGCTGATGGGCTCGGTCGGCGTGCCGTTCGAGCTCACCCCCGGCCTCGACGCGGTCTGGGGCTACCAGCCTTCGGTCGAGAACATGAAGGCGATCATGAAGACCTTCGCCTACGACCAGTCGCTGCTCGGCGACGACCTGGCCCGCATCCGCTACGAAGCCAGCGTGCGCCCCGGCATCCAGGAAGCCTACTCGAGCATGTTCCCGGCCCCTCGCCAGCGCTGGGTCGACGCCATGGCCCACCCCGAGGCCGACATCCGCGCCATCCAGCACCCGACCCTGCTGGTGCACGGCCGCGACGACCAGGTGATCCCGCTGTCGACCTCGATGACGCTGCTGGAGTGGATCGACAACAGCCAGCTGCACATCTTCGGGCGCTGCGGCCACTGGACCCAGATCGAGCATGCCGCCGAGTTCTGCCAGCTGCTGCGCAACTTCCTCAAGCCGCAGGCCTGAGCCCGCCCATCACCAGAGGAAAGCGCCCATGAAGCTGCTACGGTTTGGCCCCAAGGGGCAGGAACGTCCCGGTGCGGTGGATGCCCAAGGCAATCTCCGCGATCTGTCCCTGCTGATCCCGGACTGGACGCCGGAATGGCTCGCGCCCGAGAAGCTGGCGGCCGTGGCCGCGATCGACCTCGAGCGCATGCCGCTGGTCGCGCCAGATGCGCGACTGGGCACGCCGATCGCCGGCACGCGCCAGTTCGTCTGCATCGGCCTGAACTACCGCCAGCATGCCGAGGAATCCGGCCTGCCGATTCCCGATGAGCCGGTCGTTTTCAGCAAGGCACTGACGTCCCTGTCCGGCCCGAACGACGAGGTGGTGCTGCCGCCGGGTTCGGTCGCGGGCGACTGGGAAGTCGAGCTGGGCGTGGTCATCGGCCAGGAGACCAGCTGCGTGTCGGTCGAGGACGCGCTGTCCCATGTGGCCGGCTACTGCCTGGCCAACGACGTCTCGGAGCGCGACTGGCAGCTCAAGCGCAACGGCCAGTGGAGCAAGGGCAAGAGCTTTCCGGGCTTCGGGCCGGTCGGTCCCTGGCTGGTGACGACGGACGAGCTCCCTGATCCCCAGGCGCTGCCGCTCGAGCTCAAGGTCAACGGCACAGTCATGCAGAGCGGCCACAGCTCGGACATGATCTTCAGCGTCGCCGAGGTCGTGTCCTACCTGAGCCAGTTCATGACGCTGCTGCCGGGCGACCTGGTCATCACCGGCACGCCAGCCGGCGTCGGCCTGGGCATGAAGCCGCCGCAGTTCCTCAAGGCCGGCGACGTGATGGAGCTGGCAGGCGGGCCGCTGGGCACGCAGCGGCAGCCAGTGCGCTGAACAGCCTGGCGGCACTCACTCCCAGCATCCGCAAGCTGTATGGTTCTATTCGGCAGCGGTCACTGAATCGGCCCGGCTCACCAGCTGGTAGTCCGGGTGCTGGCCGGTCAGCAGCAGGAACATGGCGAATGCCGGTCCCTGCATCTGGCGCTCGTCGCTCGGGCTTTCCAGCGCCTGCCAGGTGCGTGACTGCACGCCGCCGCGGCTGCCGGTCTGCAGCGGGTAGCCCATCAGTTCGGCGGCCTGGGCCTGGCTCAGGCCTGCCGCCTGGCGCGCGGCCTTGAGTTGCTCGCCGCTCGGGGCCGGCATCTGCAGCGGAATGATCGTGCTCATGGGTCGGTTCTCGTTTTTCCGGGATGCCGCAGATCGTAGCGGCTGCCGCGCCGCTTCCGTCAGGCAGCGCTGGCACAATCGCCCGTCCGCAAAGCTGCACCCCGACTTTTCCTGATGACTTCCACCCTAGACGGCACGCTGGGCATAGACTTCGGCACCTCCAATTCGGCCATGGCCTGGGCCGACGCCCATGGCCAGGCGCGCCTGATTCCGCTCGAGGGCGATGCGCTGGCCCTGCCCACCGCCGTGTTCTACAACGCCGAAGACCACAGCACCCACTTCGGCCGCGACGCCGTGGCCCAGTACCTGGCCGGCACCGAGGGGCGGCTGATGCGCTCGCTCAAGAGCCTGCTGGGCAGCTCCCTGCTGCAGGAAAAGACCGTCGTCAACGGCCGCAGCGTCAGCTTCCAGGACATCATCGGCCAGTTCCTGGCCATGCTGCGCGAGCGCGCCACCCAGGCCCTGGGGGCGGCGCCCCGGCGCGTGGTGATGGGCCGGCCGGTGCATTTCGTCGACGACGACCCCGCGCGCGACGCCGCGGCCCAGCAGTCCCTGCTGCAGGCGGCACTGACGGTGGGCTTCGAGGACGTGTCCTTCCAGCTCGAGCCGATCGCCGCCGCCCTGGACTACGAGCGCCGCCTGGCGCGCGAAAGCCTGGTGCTGGTGGTCGACATCGGCGGCGGCACCTCGGACTTCACCGTGGTGCGGCTGGGGCCGGATCGCATGGCCGCTGCCGACCGCAGCGGCGACATCCTGGCCACCACCGGCGTGCACATTGGCGGCACCGACTTCGACCACAAGCTCAGCCTGGAGCACGCGATGCCGCTGCTGGGCTACCGCCACCTGGGGCCGCAGCAGCGCGAGGTGCCCAGCCGCGTCTTCTTCGACCTGTCCACCTGGCATCTGATCCACTGGCTCTACCAGCCGCGCGCGATCAGCCAGGCCCAGTCCCTGCGCAGCAACTACGCGGACCCGCGCTTGCACCAGCGCCTGATGACGGTGCTGGCGCAGCGCCACGGCCACCGCATCGCCTACGAGCTGGAGCAGGCCAAGATCCGCTGCTCGCAGCAAGATCAGGGCACCCGGGTCGACCTGTCCTATGTCGAGCCCGGCCTGGCCGCGACCATGGAGACCGCCGGCCTGCGCGAGCACCTGGCCGCCCTGCTGGCGCGCACCGTGGCCTGCGCGCGCGACTGCGTGCAGCGCGCCGGCCTGGGCGACGGCGCGCTCGACGCGATCTACCTCACCGGCGGCTCGTCGGCGCTGCGGCCGTTCCAGCAGGCGCTGCAGGCCGAGTTCGCGGGCGTGCCGCTGGTGGAAGGCGACCTGTTCGGCGGCGTGGCCTCGGGTCTGGCCTATAGCCGGGGCTGAGCGCTCACAGCGCCCCCCCGGTCTTCTGGCGCACGACCAGTTCCAGCCCCAGCAGGTCGAGCAGGTCCAGCACCTTCTGCAGCTGCACGGT
>CAZJQH010000178.1:0-4666 GCA_964547895.1 uncultured Chitinophaga sp.
GACGCGATGAAGGCTGCCGGCGTCAAGCTCGACTATGTGCTCGAGATCGACGTGCCGTTCGACGCCATCATCGAGCGCATGAGCGGCCGCCGCTCGCACCCGGCCTCGGGCCGCACCTACCACGTCAAGTTCAATCCCCCGAAGGTCGAGGGCGTCGACGACGTGACCGGCGAGCCGCTGGTGCAGCGCGACGACGACAAGGAAGAGACCGTCAAGAAGCGCCTGGACGTCTACAGCGCCCAGACCCGCCCGCTGGTCGACTACTACGGCAACTGGGCCAAGGCCGAGCCGGCCGCCGCGCCGAAATACCGCGCCATCAGCGGCACCGGCAGCGTGGAAGAGATCACCGCGCGCGCCTTCGCTGCGCTGGAGAGCTGACCTGCCCCTGCACCCAGGCCCGATCGGCCTGTGCAGCGCAAGCAGAACCCCTGCCCGGCAGGGGTTTGTCGTTTCTGGCCGCAGGCAAAGGCCGTCGCCCTGCTGCAACAGCCCTTCTCAGCCAGTCTTTTCAGCCACGCCTGGCCAGCAAGGCCCGCGCCACGCGCGAACCGGTCGGCCGTCCCAGCGCCGCGCTGATGAAGGCGCCGGCGTCGACCAGCGCGTCGAGGTCGATGCCAGTCTCGATGCCCATGCCGTGCAGCAGGTAGACCAGGTCCTCGGTCGCGACGTTGCCGGTCGCGCCTTTCGCATAGGGGCAGCCGCCCAGGCCCGCCACCGATGACTGGAAGTTCCAGACCCCCAGCTGCAGCGCGGCCAGGGTGTTGCTCAGCGCCTGGCCATAGGTGTCGTGGAAATGGCCGCTGACCTGGTCGATCTCGTAGTGCCTGAGCGTGGCTTCGAGCGCGCGCTGCACCTTCAGCGGCGTGCCGACGCCGATGGTGTCGGCGACGTCGACCCGCTGCACGCCGATGCCCTTCATCAGGCCGGCCAGCATGGCGACGCGCTCGGGCGCGATATCGCCCTCGTAGGGGCAGCCGACGGTGCAGCTCATCGCGCCTCGCACCGCGATGCCGGCTTCCAGCGCCGCCGCCACGACGGGGGCGAAGCGCTCGATGCTCTCGGCGATGCTGCAGTTGATGTTCTTCTGGCTGAAGGCCTCGCTGGCGGCGCCGAAGACGACGATCTCGTCGGGCCGGTCGGCCAGCGCGGCCTCGAAGCCCTTCAGGTTGGGCGTCAGCACCGAGTAGCGCACGCCCTCGCGGCGCTCGATGCCGCTCATGACCTGGTGATTGTCGGCCATCTGCGGCACCCATTTCGGGCTGACGTAGCTGGTGACCTCGATCTCGCGCAGGCCGCTCTCCTGCAGGCGCCGGACCAGCTCGATCTTGACCGCGGCCGGGACCGGCTGCTTCTCGTTCTGCAGGCCGTCGCGCGGGCCGACATCGATCAGCTGGACGCGGGCGGGGTAGTTCTGGATGCTCATGTTGGGGATTCTGGAGGGTTCAATAGCCGCGCACGGGGTCGACCACGCCGGCAACCGGCTCGCCGCGCTGCAGCGCGCGGATCTTGTGCGCAATCTGGGCAATGCTTTCGTCGCGCAGGGTCCGCGCCGAGACATGGGGAGTGACGGTGATGCGGGGGTGATGCCAGAACGGGTGTTCCGGCGGCAGGGGTTCGGTGCGGAACACGTCCAGGGTGGCGCCAGCCAGCTGGCCGCTCTCGAGCAGCGCCAGCAGGTCGGTCTCGACCAGATGCGCGCCGCGCGCCACGTTGACGAGGTAGCCGCCAGGTCGCAGAAGCCCCAGGGTATCGCGGTTGAGCAGGTTCTCGGTTTCGGGTGTCAGCGGCAGCAGGTTCACCAGCACCTGGCTGCCGGCCAGGAAGTTGTTCAGGCCGGCCGCGCCATGGTGGCACTGCACGCCGTCCAGGGCCTTGGGGCTGCGGCTCCAGCCCAGCAACGGAAACTCGAAGGCGCGCAGGGCCTGGGCCACGCGCGAGCCCAGCACGCCGAGACCCAGCAGGCCGACGCTGAAGTCCTCGCGCCGGCGCGGCTCGCGCTGGGCCCAGCAGGCGTCGCGCTGGACGTCAGCATAGGCGTCGAAGTCGCGGAAATGACGGATCACCGCGTGGCAGACATATTCGGCCATCTGCACCGCCATGCCGGCGTCGTCGAGGCGCACCAGCTTCAGTCCGGGCGGCAGGCGCAGCCCGAGCAGCTTGTCGACCCCGGCGCCGATGGCGAACATGGCCTGCAGGCCGGGCTGCTGGTCGATCAGGGCCTGGGGAGGCGCCCAGACGATGGCGTAGTCGGCCGGTGGTGCGCCGGGCTCCCAGACCGACAGCTCGGCCTCGGGCAGCGCGGCACGCAAGCCCTCCAGCCAGGGCTCGGGCGGGGTGTTGGCGCAGCAGAAGATCAGCTTCATGGTGGAGCGGGCAGCAAGGACAAGGATGCCACCATACACTAGCCGGCCCAGGCCAGCCGCCATGATGGCGACAGCCCGGCCTTCAGGCCAGTTCGAGCTTGAGCAACTCGGCTCCCTCGGCCACCTGGTCTCCCGGCAGGTAGAGCAGCTCGGCCACCACGCCGTCGGCCGGCGCGGCGATCGTGTGCTCCATCTTCATGGCCTCCATCACGGCCAGCGGCTGCCCCTTGCCGACCTTGTCGCCAGCCTTGACCGCAAACGAGACCACCTTGCCCGGCATCGGCGCGGTCAGGCGGCCGGCTTCCGAACCGCTGTCGCCGGAATGGGCCAGCAGGTCGACCTCGACCAGCTGTGCCGCACCGCGCGGCGTGAAGACATGCACCCGCTCTCCCAGCACGTGGACGGTGGCCCGGGTGGACTCGCCAGCAAAGCCCAGTTCCAGCGCCCAGCCGTTCGCTTCGGCATCTGGGCGCGGGCAGAAGGTCAACAGGCCGGTGACCGCCCCCTCCCCTTCGCCCACGGCCAGGCGCAGGCTGCCGTCACGCAGATACGCGAGCGTGGCGGGGACGGCCTGGTCGTCCGCGTCGAAGGCGAAGCGCCGGGTGAAGACCCCGTGGCTGCGCCAGCCGTCGGTACGGCTGAACGGATCGGCGCCTTGCTGACGCTGCTCCTGCAGCAGGGTCTGCGCCACGGCCGCGGCGATGGCCAGGGGCAGCTGCAGCGGCTGCTGCTGGAACAGCAGCGCCTGCTCGCGCTGGATCAGCGCGGTATCGAGCCGTGCGTTGGCAAAGGAGGGGCTGCGCACCAGCTGGCGCAGGAACTGGACGTTGGTGGCCAGGCCGACGATCTGGGTCCGGGCCAGCGCCTCGTCGAGCCGCGCGAGGGCCTGCTCGCGCGTGTCGCCATGCACGATCAGCTTGGCCACCATCGAGTCGTAGTAGGGGCTGATGGTGTCGCCCTCGCGCACGCCGTCATCGAAGCGGACCCAGGCGCGCTCGAAGCTGCCATGGGCCGGCTTGCGGTAGACCGCCAGCGTCCCGGTGGCGGGCAGGAACTGCTTGTCGGGGTTCTCGGCGCAGATGCGCGCCTCGATCGCGTGGCCCTGGATCTTCAGCTGCTCCTGCTTGAGCGGCAGCGGCTCGCCAGCGGCCACCCGCAGCTGCCACTCGACCAGGTCGAGGCCGGTGATCGCCTCGGTGACCGGATGCTCGACCTGGAGACGGGTGTTCATCTCCATGAAGTAGAACTTCATCTGCTCGGGGCTCTCGTAGCCGCCCGGCTGCTCGACGATGAATTCCACCGTGCCGGCGCCGACATAGCCGACCGCACGCGCCGCTGCCACGGCAGCCTCGCCCATGCGCGCGCGCAGCTCGGGCGTCATGCCGGGCGCGGGGGCTTCCTCCAGCACCTTCTGGTGGCGGCGCTGCACCGAGCAGTCGCGCTCGAACAGGTAGACGATGTTGCCGTGCATGTCGCCAAAGACCTGGATCTCGATATGGCGCGGGCGCTGCACGTATTTCTCGATCAGCATCGCGTCGTCGCCGAAGCTGTTGATGGCTTCACGCTTGCAGGATTCCAGCGCCGCCGGGAAGTCCTCGCTGCGCTCGACAGCGCGCATGCCCTTGCCGCCGCCGCCGGCGCTGGCCTTGATCAGCACGGGGTAGCCGATCAGGTCGGCCTCGGCCTGCAGCAGCGCCGCGTCCTGGTTGGCGCCGTGGTAGCCGGGCACCAGCGGCACCTGGGCCTGCTCCATCAGGCGCTTGGACTCGGCCTTCAGGCCCATGTCCTTGATCGCCGCGGGCGGCGGCCCGATGAAGACCAGGCCGGCATCGGCGCAGGCCTGGGCGAATTCCTCGTTCTCGCTCAGGAAGCCGTAGCCAGGGTGGATGGCCTGGGCGCCGGTGGCCTTGGCTGCCTCCAGGATGGCCTGCCAGCGCAGGTAGCTGTCCTTGGGCGCGCTGCCTCCGATGTGGACCGCCTCGTCGCAGGCCGCGACATGCTTGGCGCCGGCATCGGCGTCCGAATGGACCGCGACGGTCTTGACGCCCAGGCGGCGCGCGGTGGCCGCGACGCGGCAGGCGATTTCGCCGCGGTTGGCGATCAGGATCTTGTTGAACATGAATGTCTCCTCAGGCCAGCCAGGCCGGCTGGCGTTTCTGCAGAAAGGCCTGCACGCCCTCCCGTCCCTCTTCGCTCGCGCGCACATCGGCGATGGCCTCGACCGTGGTGGCGATCAGCGCGGCGTCGATCTCGCGCTGCCCGACATCATGCAGCAGGCGCTTGCAGGCGCGCACCGCGGCCGG
>CAZJQH010000179.1:0-4651 GCA_964547895.1 uncultured Chitinophaga sp.
CTTGAGCTTCTTGAGCTCGCCCTCGGCCTTCTTGCGCGCATCGGCCGGCATCCTGGCCAGGCGGATCTTCTTCTCGAGCTCCTCGAGGTCGGCGCCCTCCTCGCCCTCGCCGAGCTCCTTCTGGATCGCCTTGACCTGCTCGTTGAGGTAGAAGTCGCGCTGGCTCTTCTCCATCTGGCGCTTGACGCGGCCGCGGATGCGCTTGTCGACGTTGAGGATGTCGACCTCGCGCTCGAGCTGGACCAGCAGGCTCTCGAGGCGCGGCACGACCCGGTCGAGGTCAAGCACGGTCTGCTTGGACTCGAGCTTGAACGGCAGGTGCGCCGCGACGGTGTCGGCCAGGCGGCCGGCGTCCTCGATGTTGGCGATCGAGCCCATCACCTCGGACGGGATCTTCTTGTTGAGCTTGACATACTGGTCGAACTGCTGCATCAGCGCGCGGCGCAGCGCCTCGATCTCGCTGGGCTCGCTGCCGGCGGCCTCGTCCTGCTGCGAGATCGGCTGCACGCGGCTGCTGAAATGGCCATCGGCCTCGTCGACGCCGATCAGCCTGGCGCGCTGCAGGCCCTCGACCAGCACCTTGACGGTGCCGTCGGGCAGCTTGAGCATCTGCAGGATGGTGGCGACGCAGCCCATCTCGAACAGGTCCTCGGGGGCCGGGTCATCCTTGGCGGCGGCCTTCTGCGCCACCAGCATGATGCGGCGCTCGTTAGCCATCGCGGTCTCGAGCGCCTTGATGCTCTTGGGACGCCCGACGAACAGCGGGATCACCATGTGGGGAAAAACCACCACGTCGCGCAGCGGCAGGAGCGGCAGTGCGACGGGCTGGCTGGGCAAAGGGGTGTGTCCGGACATGCGGTTACCTAGAAATCTTTCGCCTCAAATGGGGCCGGCGGCAGCGACTTCAAGCCGCGGCCGCCGGCATCCGGGCAGGAATGGGGGTTCAGGCCTGCTTGGCCTCTTCGCGCAGCACCAGCAGCGGGGTCTTGCCTTCCTCGACGGTCGCGGCCTCGACCACCACCTTCTGCACGTTGTCCATGCCGGGCAGCTCGAACATGGTGTCGAGCAGCGCCTGCTCGAGAATGGAGCGCAGGCCGCGCGCGCCGGTCTTGCGCTTGATCGCCTTGCGGGCGATCGCGTGCAGCGCCTCGTCGCGGACCTCGAGCTCGACGCCTTCCATGGAAAGCAGCTGCGCGAACTGCTTGACGACGGCATTCTTGGGCTCGGTCAGGATGTCGACCAGCGCATCCTCGCCGAGTTCGGCGAGCGCGGTGACGACCGGCAGGCGACCGATCAGCTCGGGGATCAGGCCGAAGCGCACCAGGTCGTCGGGCTCGACCTCGGAGAACACCTCGGTCAGGCTGCGCTGCTGCTTGCTCTTGACGCTGGCGCCAAAGCCGATGCCGGCGGCCTCGGTGCGCTGCTCGACGATCTTCTCGAGGCCGGCGAAGGCGCCACCGCAGATGAACAGGATGTTGGAAGTGTCGACCTGCAGCATGTCCTGGTTCGGATGCTTGCGGCCACCCTGCGGCGGCACCGAGGCGATCGTGCCCTCGACCAGCTTGAGCAGGGCCTGCTGCACGCCCTCGCCCGAGACGTCACGGGTGATCGAAGGGTTCTCGGACTTGCGCGTGATCTTGTCGATCTCGTCGATGTAGACGATGCCCTGCTGGGCCTTGTCGACGTCGTAGTTGCAGGTCTGCAGCAGCTTGGCGATGATGTTCTCGACGTCCTCGCCGACATAGCCGGCCTCGGTCAGCGTGGTGGCATCGGCCATCACGAAGGGCACGTTGAGCATGCGGGCCATGGTGGCGGCCAGCAAGGTCTTGCCGGAGCCGGTCGGGCCGATCAAGAGGATGTTGCTCTTGGCCAGCTCGACATCGTCCTTGCGCGCCTTGGACTTGTGGCGCAGCCGCTTGTAGTGGTTGTAGACCGCGACCGACAGCGTCTTCTTGGCCAGTTCCTGGCCGATCACGTAGCCGTCGAGATGCTGCTTGATCTCGACCGGCGTGGGCAGGCGGTCGGCATCATCGCCCTTGGCCAGCGCGCCCTGCGGCAGTTCCTCGCGCACGATGTCGTTGCACAGGTCGATGCACTCGTCGCAGATGAACACCGAGGGGCCGGCAATGAGTTTCTTGACCTCGTGCTGGCTCTTGCCGCAGAAAGAGCAGTAGAGGGTTTTTTCGCTGGTGACGCCTTTGTTGTCGGCCATGAGTCGTGCCTTGCTCAAACTCGGTGAAAAACTGGAAGCACCGATGATAAGTGAAGCCCGCGCCCCGCCTGGACAGCGGATGACGCGGGCCTGTGCTGGAAAACCCGGATCAGGCGCCGCGCTTGTCGATCACGCGATCGATCAGGCCGTATTCGGCCGCTTCGGCCGCGGCCATGAAATAGTCGCGCTCGGTGTCACGCTCGATCTTCTCGAGCGGCTGGCCGGTGCGCTCGGCCAGGATCTTGTTGAGGTCGGCGCGCAGGCGCAGGATCTCGCGCGCGTGGATCTCGATGTCGGTGGCCTGGCCCTGTGCGCCGCCAAGCGGCTGGTGGATCATGACGCGCGAGTTCGGCAGCGCGAAGCGCTTGCCCTTCTCGCCGGCGGCGAGCAGGAAGGCGCCCATGCTGGCCGCCATGCCCAGGCACAGCGTGCTGACCTGCGGCTTGATGAAGTTCATGGTGTCGAAGATCGACATGCCCGCGCTGACCGAGCCACCGGGGGAGTTGATGTAGAAGTGAATGTCCTTGTCCGGGTTCTCGCTCTCGAGGAACAGCATCTGCGCGACCACCAGGTTGGCGCTCTGGTCGTTGACCGGGCCGACCAGGAACACGACGCGCTCCTTGAGCAGGCGCGAGTAGATGTCGTAGGCACGCTCGCCGCGGCCGGATTGCTCGATCACCATCGGGACCATGCCCAGGTTCTGTGCGTCCAATGCGCTCATATGTGTTGTGCTCCTGAAATTCATTGCAGGTCCTACTGTAACCAATGCAGAACGACCTGATGACCAGATGGGGCTGAAGCGACAATAAAAAAGGGCGGAATCGCTTCCGCCCCTTTGCCTGTCGACGGCACCGGCAGACCGGCGCCGCGCGGGATCAGGCCTGGCCCATCAGTTCCTCGAACGAGACGGCCTTGTCGGTGACCTTGGCCTTGCCCAGCACGAAGTCGGCGACGTTGTTCTCGATCACGATGGCCTCGACTTCGGCCAGGCGACGGTTGTCGCCCTTGTACCAGCGCACGACCTCTTCCGGACGCTCGTACGAAGCAGCCATTTCCTCGATATGGGCGTCGAGTTGCTCGGGCTTGGCGTGCAGCTCATTGGCCTTGACCAGCTCAGCCACCACCAGACCCAGGCGCACGCGGCGCTCGGCCTGGTCCTTGAACAGCTCGGCCGGGATCGGAGCCTTGTCGGCATCCGGGATACCGCGCTGCTTGAGGTCGGCGCGTGCGCCTTCGATCAGGCGCTCGACCTCGGCCTCGACGCTGGCCTTGGGCAGGTCGAGCTCGGCGTTGGCGATCAGGGCATCCATCACGGCGGCCTTGTTGCGGGCCTGCAGGCGGAACTTGACTTCGCGCTCGAGGTTCTTCTTGATGTCGGCGCGCAGGGCTTCGACGGTGCCGGCTTCGATGCCGAGCGACTTGACGAATTCCTCGTCGACTGGCGGCAGGTTCTGGAACTCGATCTTCTTGACCGTGACCAGGAAGTCGGCGGTCTTGCCAGCCACTTCCTTGCCGTGGTAGTCGGCCGGGAAGTCGAGCGGGAAGGTCTTGGACTCGCCAGCCTTCATGCCGCGCACGGCTGCGTCGAACTGCTCGAGCATCTGGCCTTCGCCGACCAGGAACTGGAAGCCTTCGGCCTTGCCGCCATCGAACAGCTCGCCGTCGATCTTGCCTTCGAAGTCGATGGTGACGCGGTCACCTGCCTCGGCGGCACCAGCCTCGTCGCGGGCGACGAAGGTGCGGCGCTGCTTGCGCAGGATGTCCAGGGTGCGGTCGATGGCAGCCTCGTCGACTTCGGCGCTCAGCTTCTCGACTTCGGCGGCGCTCAGGTCGCCGATCTTGACTTCCGGGTAGACCTCGAAGATGGCCTCGAAGGCAACCTTGCCTTCGGCGGCGCCTTCCTTCTCGTTGATGCGCGGTGCACCAGCGATGCGCAGCTGGGCTTCGGCGGCGGCGGACTGGAAAGCCTGGCCGACCTTGTCGTTCATGACTTCGTACTGGACCGAGTAGCCGTACTGCTTGGCGACGACGCTCAGCGGCACCTTGCCGGGACGGAAGCCGTCCATCTTGACCTGCTTGGACAGGCGCTTGAGGCGGGCCTCGACTTCCTTCTGGATTTCAGCGACCGGCAGCTCGAGCGTGATCTTGCGCTCCAGCTTTTCCAGGGTCTCGACGTTCACTGCCATGGTTTTCTCCTAGATGAGGAATGGCGCAGACGCTGGTCTGCGCAAAAATGTTCTTGCATCGCGGGCCGCCAGGGTGGCCGCACGATGTTCCCGGGGCAGCCGGAGCTACGCGCCCGCCCGTCCCGAAAAGGCAAACTTTGATTGTAGCCCAGCGCCGGCTGCGCCCCGCCGAGGGTGACAGCAGCGCCGGATCAAGTCTCACATGCCGGCGTAGTTCGGCCCGCCGCCGCCTTCGGGCGTGACCCAGACGATG
>CAZJQH010000180.1:0-2504 GCA_964547895.1 uncultured Chitinophaga sp.
GGCATCGTCGGCAACCGCAAGCTCTACGGCCAGGGCGTGGAGGCCGACCACCTGCCGCACACCCAGCCGCCGGCGGGCTCGTTCTGCCGCGGCATGCCGGAGCAGGGCGCCGAGCTCGCCGACGAGCTGCTCAACCTGATCAGCCTGCACGATGCGTCAAACATCGCAGCCGTGATCGTCGAGCCCTTCTCGGGCTCGGCCGGCGTGGTGATTCCGCCCCGGGGCTATCTGCAGCGGCTGCGCGAGATCTGCACCGCCAACAACATCCTGCTGATCTTCGACGAGGTGATCTCGGGCTTTGGCCGCAGCGGCGCCTGGACCGGCGCCGAGGCCTTCGGCGTCAAGCCCGACATCCTGAACTTCGCCAAGCAGGTCACCAACGGCGTGCAGCCGCTCGGCGGCGTGGTGGTGGGCAAGGAAATCTACGATACCTTCATGGCTGCGGGCGGCCCCGACTACATGCTGGAGCTGCCGCACGGCTACACCTACTCGGCGCATCCGGTGGCCTGCGCGGCCGGCATCGCCACGCTCGACCTGCTCGAGCGCGAGCATTCGATCGAGCGGGTGGCCGAGCTGGCGCCGCGGTTCGAGGACGCGGTGCACAGCCTGCGCGGCGCACGACATGTGGCCGACATCCGCAACTTCGGCCTGGCCGCCGGGCTGACGATTGCCGCTGTCCCGGGCGAGCCCGCCAAGCGCCCCTACCAGGTCGCGATGGCGATGCTGGAGAAGGGCTTCTACGTGCGCTACGGCGCCGACACGATCCAGCTGGCGCCGCCCTTCATCAGCACGCCGGCGCAGATCGACAGCCTGGTCAATGCGCTGGGCGAGACGCTGCAGCAGCTCGAATAGCAGGCAGCGGGCCGGGCCGCCGATAATGGCTGCTACAGCACAGAACAGCGCGCGGTCCATGTCCAAGCTCTTCTCTTTCGTCCTGGCCGCTCTGGCCCTGCTGACCCAGGCCCAGGCGGCCGAGGTCAAGGTGGCGGTGGCCGCCAACTTCAGCGCGCCGATGCAGAAGCTGGCCCAGGTCTTCGAGCGGCAGACCGGCCACAAGGCGCTGCTGTCCTTTGGCGGCACCGGCAGCCTCCATGCCCAGATCCGCCATGGCGCGCCGTTTCAGGTCCTGCTGGCGGCCGATGACGAGACGCCGCGCCGGCTGGAGGCCGAAGGCCTGGGCGTGCCGGGCTCGCGCTTCACCTACGCCACCGGCCGGCTGGTGCTGTGGAGCCGCCAGCCTGGCCTGGTCGACGAGCAGGGCGAGGTACTGCGCTCGGGCCAGCTGCAGCGGCTGGCGATTGCCAATCCCAAGCTGGCGCCCTATGGCGCGGCGGCGATCGAGGCATTGACCAAACTGGGCCTGCTGGCGCAATGGCGGCCCAGGCTGGTGCAGGGCGACAGCATCGGCCAGGCCTATCAGTTCGTCGCGACCGCCAACGCGCCGCTCGGTTTCGTCGCGCTGTCGCAGGTGCAGGTGGACGGCCGCATCGCGCAGGGCTCGGCCTGGGTCGTGCCGGCCAGCCTGCACCAGCCGATCCGCCAGGACGCGCTGCTGCTGAAGGCCGGCCAGGGCCATCCGGCCGCCAGCGCGCTGCTGGCTTTCCTGCAGGGCGAGCAGGCGCGCGCCCTCATCCGCTCCTTCGGCTACGAGATCTGAGTGGCCATGGCTGTTCCGATCGATGACGAGGCGCTGGGCGCCATCCGGCTCACGCTGGAGCTGGCCAGCCTGACCACGGTCCTGCTGCTGCTGATCGCGATTCCGCTGGCCTGGTGGCTGGCCAATACCCGTTCGCGCTGGCGTGCGCCGATCGGCGCTGTCGTCGCGCTGCCGCTGGTGCTGCCGCCTTCGGTGCTGGGCTTCTACCTGCTGGTCGCGATGGGGCCGCAGGGCCCGCTGGGACAGCTGACCCAGGCGCTGGGCTGGGGCCTGCTGTCGTTTACCTTCACCGGGCTGCTGATCGGCTCGGTGATCTTCTCGCTGCCGTTCGCGGTGCAGCCGATCCAGCATGCCTTCGAGGCGATCGGCCCGCGACCGCTGGAGGTGGCAGCGACCTTGCGCGCGAGTCCGCTCGACGCCTTCTTCTCGGTCGCGCTGCCGCTGGCGCGCCCCGGCATCCTGACCGCCGCCATCCTGAGCTTTGCCCATACCGTGGGCGAGTTCGGCGTCGTGCTGATGATAGGCGGCAACATCCCGGGCCAGACCCGGGTGGTCTCGACCCAGATCTACGGCCATGTCGAGGCAATGGAGTACGCGCAGGCGCACTGGCTGGCCGGCGGCATGCTGGCGTTCTCCTTCCTGGTGCTGCTGGGCCTGGCGCTGCTCAAGCGGCGGACGGGGCGGGTGCTGCCATGAGCGATCAGATCTGCATCCGTCTGGAGCTGCAGCGGTCCGATTTCACCCTGGCGGTGGAGCTGGAGCTGCCGGGTCGTGGCATCACGGTGCTGTTCGGCCAGTCGGGCTCGGGCAAGACCACGCTGCTGCGCTGCGTCGCGGGGCTGGAGCC
>CAZJQH010000180.1:2604-4648 GCA_964547895.1 uncultured Chitinophaga sp.
TCGGGCGGCGAGCGCCAGCGGGTCGCGATCGCGCGCGCGCTGGCCACCCAGCCGCGGCTGCTGCTGCTCGACGAGCCGCTGTCGGCGCTGGACCTGGCGCGCCGGCGCGAGATCATGCCCTGGCTGGAGCGGCTGCGTGACGAGCTCAGCATCCCGATGCTCTACGTCACGCATTCGGCCGACGAGGTCACGCGGCTGGCGGACCAGCTGGTGGTGCTGGAGGCTGGGCGGGTCCGGATCGCCGGCCCGGTGGCCGAGGTGCTGGCGGCGATCGACTATTCCGTGCTGCAGGGCGAGGAGGCCGGCATGCTGGTGCAGGCGAGGGTGGCCGAGCGCGATGAGCCGTGGCACTTGGTCCGCGCCGAGTTCGACGGCGGCAGCTTCTGGGTGCGCGACAACGGCCTGGCGCTGGGCAAGCCGCTGCGGCTGCGGGTGCTGGCGCGCGACGTCAGCCTCGCGCTGCGCGAGCCACAGGAAAGCAGCATCCAGAACCACCTGCGCGCCCGGGTGGAATCGATCGTGGCGGGCGAGCACCCGTCGCAGGCGCTGGTCAGGCTGCGCTGCGGCCAGGCCTGGCTGCTGGCCCGGATCACGCAAAGGGCGGTCCAGGCCCTCGGGCTGGTCCCAGGGCGGGAGGTCTGGGTCCAGGTCAAGTCGGTGGCGGTGATCGAGTAGCCCGCCTGGCCAGGAGTCTCAGGCGCTGTTCCGGTTCAGCCAGGCCTTGAGCGCGGCCAGATCGCCGGCCTGCTGCTGCGCGCCTTCTGCCTGCTGCAGCTCGCGCAGCAGCGCGAGTTCCTGCAGCTCCAGCTGGCGTTCCAGCGTGGCCGCATCAAGCCTGCTGCCGGCTGGCAGGTCGAGCGTGTGCAGCCAGCGCTGCTGTTCGCCTTGCCGCTCGCGTTCCAGGCTGGCGGACTGTTCCTTCAGCAGCCGGGTGACGGCCTGCAGGCGCTGCGCCGACAGGCGTTCCAGGTGATCCGGATCGGCCAGTTCGGCCTGCAGCTGCAGGTCCATCAGCGCGAGCAGGTCGCGCCGGTCGTAGGCGGCGTTGGCCGCGCTCATCAGCGCGGTCATGCGCCCGCGCTCGGCCTCGTCGCTGGCGCGGTCCGGGTGCAGCGCGCTGGCGAGCTGGCGGTAGAGCGTACGCAGCGTGACGCTGGCGTCCTGCTGGCCTTGCTGTTCCAGCAGTGTCGCCGGGCTGGGTTCGCGCTGTGCCTTGCGCGCCTCGCGCTTGGCCTGGCGGGCTTCGCGCCTGGCCTGCTGGGCGGCGGATTCGTCCTGCCATTGCTCGCGCGCGGCGCGCAGCAGTTCGTCCGGGCTGGCAGCCTGGTGGGCGGCGTCGTTCTCCGGCGCCAGCCAGTCGGACAGGCGCTCGCGCAGCGCGTCGGCGGCGGCGCGGCGCTTGTCCGCCAGGCTCAGCGGGCTGTAGCGGTCGTGCAGCGCGGCCATCTCGGCGTCGCCGGCTTCGGCCAGCGTCTGCGCTAGCCGGCACAGCCAGTGGCGGGCCGTGCCTTGCTGCGCGCGCGACAGACCGCGTGCGTCGGGCTCCAGCCAGGGTGCGAGCGCCAGCGCCAGGCCGCGCCTGGCCTGCCGCAGCCGTTCGCGCAGCGGCTGCAGGCGCTGCGCGTTGCCGTTCAGGTAAGCCTGGCCCAGCGCCTCGAGCGCGGCGAGCTGGGCCTTGAGCCGCTCGACCCGGGCCAGCTCGCGCTGCAGCTGCTGGGCGGCCGGCGACAGCGGCGCGCCGTCCTGCGCGACCAGCGCGCGCCTGGCAGAGCGTGCTGCGGCTGCGGTGGGCGCTTCGTGCCGGCTTTCGCCAGCATCCGTCACGCTCGATTCGGTGTCCGCATCCGAATCAGCCGACCCGGCGGCAAAGCGCGGGTCGGCTGCCTCGGGCTTGGGCCGGCGGTAGGGCTTGGCGGGCTGGCGCCGCTCAGCCACGCACTTCGCCTTCGCCCAGCACCACGTACTTGAGCGAGGTCAGGCCCTCGACGCCGACCGGGCCGCGCGCGTGGAACTTGTCGGTGCTGATGCCGATCTCGGCGCCCAG
>CAZJQH010000181.1:0-4627 GCA_964547895.1 uncultured Chitinophaga sp.
TTCTGCCCGTCGACGATGGCCAGGCGGCGCTCTTCGGCCTGCGTGGCATTGATCAGCATGCGCTTCATGTATGCGTTCCTCTTGTCACTGAAGACAGCCCTGTCGGGCTCAAGCCGTGAACCGCAGCAGATGGCGCGAACGAGGAGGAATTGCCGGAGAGCCAGGCAGGGGAGAGGGCGGTGCCGCGAGAAGCCGAGGCGATCCGCACGAGCTCAACCCAGTCCGGGCATGGGCGCGTGGAGTGGCGTGATCAAAGGCGGCAGGGCGGCGCTGTGGGCGACGGCTGGCCTCGGGTTCTTTGTCTTCACTTCAGTCCTCGTCCAGCCCGGGCTCTGGTGCCGGCAGGCTGGACGCTTGGGGTATTCCGTATCGGGTTCGCGGTCATCGGCGACGGCTCGCCACCGGGGATGCGCACCGGGCCGGGTCAGCCAGATCGGGCCAGCAGGGCAGGGGTGCGGTCCAGCAGTGGCTGGCAACCTTATCCGGCAGCGGGTGAGGGCAGGCGGGACATGCCCTGCAGTCGGCCTCGTCGGTGCTGTGCCTTAAACTCTGTGGCAATTCAAGCACCTGACCCGCGCATCCGGATCGAACCATTATAGTCCCCGCCGCCCTGCAAATGCACGATTTGCCGGCAGGATTTCTGTCACTTTCCGCGCCCGTCCCAACCTACCCACCGCCATGGCATCAACGCCCCAGGTCAGACACTACAGCGTGGACGCCGAGTCCGCCGGCCAGCGTCTCGACAACTTCCTGCTGCGCGAACTCAAGGGAGTTCCCAAGACCCATGTCTACCGCATCATCCGCTCTGGCGAGGTCCGGATCAACAAGGGCCGGGCGCAGGCCGACACCCGCTTGCAGGCTGGCGACCTGGTCCGGGTGCCGCCGATCCGGCTGTCCGAGAAGATCGAGGCCAAGCAGGCCCAGCCGGTGCCGGCGCGCGAATTCCCGGTCCTGTTCGAGGATCCGGCCTTCATCGCCATCAACAAGCCGGCCGGCGTGGCGGTGCATGGCGGCAGCGGGGTCTCCTTTGGCGTCATCGAGCAATTGCGCCGCTCCCGTCCGGACGCTGCGCTGCTCGAACTCGTCCACCGTCTCGATCGTGAAACCAGCGGCGTCCTGCTGGTTGCCAAGAAAAGAAGCGCGCTCAAGGCCCTGCAGGACCAGTTCCGCGAACGCGAAACCGCCAAGACCTATCTGGCCCTGGTCAAGGGGGCCTGGCCGGCCAACAAGAAGGTGATAGACCAGCCCTTGCACAAATACCTGTTGCCCGATGGCGAGCGGCGCGTTCGCGTGACGAGCGCGGATGACCCCGATGGCATGCGCTCGATCACGCTGGTGAAGGTGATGGGGGCGGTGCGACTGCCTGAGCCCTGGCTCGGCGGCAATCCGCCGTTATTGACCCTGCTGGCGGTGACGATCAAGACCGGCCGCACTCACCAGATCCGGGTCCATCTGGCCAGCAATGGCCATCCGATTGCCGGCGATGACAAGTATGGCGACTTTGATTTGAATCGACTGCTGCAAAAGAATGGCCTCAAGCGCATGTTTCTCCATGCCTGGCAATTGGGCCTGATCCATCCCGTTTCGCAGCAGGCGCTTCAATTGCAGGCCGATTTGCCGCCGGAATTGAAGTCTTGGGGCGGGGTGGCTGATTTCTTCGTATAATTTGACCGTTCAATCTCAAAAATCAAGGACGTCGATATGGCAACTTACTCCGAACTCATGTCGCAGGCCCAGGCACTGATGGCCCAGGCCGAGCAGGTCCGCAAGCAGGAACGCGCCAGCGTGATTGCCGAAATCCGTGCCAGGATGGCCGAATACGGCCTGACAGTCGAAGACCTCGAAAAAGGCACTGCGGTCCGCAAGCCTGGCGCTGCCAAATCCAAGGCGCCTGCCAAATACCAGGGTCCCAATGGCGAACTCTGGTCGGGCGGTCCCGGTCGCAAGCCGGAGTGGGTCAAGGCCGTGCTGGCTGCTGGCCAGAGCCTGGATCAATACCTGATCCCGAATTCCTGATCCGGTCCCGGGTTTTATCCCGCCAGGCACGAAGGGCGCACAATGCGCCCTTTGTCTTTTCCGAGACCTGTTTCATGCGACCACGCCGTTTTGACCTGATTGCCTTTGACTGGGATGGCACCCTGTTCGATTCCACCCGCCTGATCGCGCGCAGCATCCAGGCCGCGGTGCGCGATGTCGGCGGACAAGTGCCGGATGACGCCCAGGCCTCCTATGTGATCGGCATGGGGCTGATGCAGGCGCTCGCCCATGCCGCGCCCGACGTGCCGGCCGAGCGCTACGAGCTGCTGTGCGATCGCTACCGCCATCACTACCTGGCCCGGCAGCATGAAATCAGCCTGTTCGAGGGCGTGCTGCCCTTGCTGGCCGACCTGCGCTCGCGCCATCACTGGCTGGCGGTGGCGACCGGCAAGAGCCGGCGCGGCCTCGACGAGGTCTTGCGCAGCGTCGAGCTGCACGGGATCTTCGACGGTACCCGCACGGCCGACCAGACCGCCAGCAAGCCCAGTCCGCAGATGCTGCTTGAACTCATGCGCGAATTCGGGGTCGAACCCGAGCGCACCCTGATGATCGGGGACACCACGCATGACCTGCAGATGGCCCTCAATGCCGGTTGCGCCAGCCTGGCCGTCAGCTACGGCGCCCATGACCCGGTCGGGTTCGAGGCGCTGCAGCCGCTGCACATTGCCCACTCGGTCTCCGAGCTGCATGCCTGGCTGCTGGATCACGCCTGAGTCCCTGACCTGAGTTGGCCGCAGCGCGCCCTTCCCCTCACCCGATTCACCTGAAAGTACAAGATGTCGGTCCAATGGTTTCCCGGACACATGCACGCCACCAGGAAGGCGATCCTCGAGCGCGCCAAGGAGCTCGATGTCGTGGTCGAGCTGCTCGATGCCCGGCTGCCAGGCTCGAGCGCCAATCCGATGCTGGCCGAGCTGACGGCGGGCAAGCCCAGGCTCAAGGTGCTCAACAAGCAGGATCTGGCCGATCCGGTCCGCACCGAGCTGTGGCTGGCGCATTACAACGCCCAGCCCGAGACGCGTGCGATCGCGCTCGACGCCAGCGTGACGGCGCCGGCGCGAGCCATCATCACGGCCTGCCGCGAGCTGGTGCCGCAGCGCGGCGGCATGGCCAAGCCGTTGCGGGTGCTGATCGGCGGCATCCCCAACGTCGGCAAGTCGACGCTGGTCAACACGCTCAAGGGCAGGCGTGCCGCCAAGACCGGGGACGAGGCCGGCGTGACCAAGGTCGAGCAGCGCATCGTGCTGGCCGACGACTTCTACCTGTTTGACACGCCCGGCATGCTCTGGCCCAAGATCATCGTGCCCGAGAGCGGCTATCACCTCGCGGCCAGCGGGGCGGTCGGGCGCAACGCCTACGACGAGGAAGTGGTCGCGCTCGAGCTGCTCAAGACCCTGCAGCGGCCTTATCCCGAGCTATTGGAGGCGCGCTACAAGCTGGGCCTGGCGTCCGAGCAGATTGCCACCATGAAGGATGACGAGCTGCTGTTCGCCATCGGCAGGAAGCGCGGCGCGCTGCTGCCGGGCGGCAAGCTCAATGCGCAGAAGGCCGCCGAGGTGGTGCTGACCGACTTCCGCTCCGGCGTGATCGGCCGCACGACGCTCGAGACGCCCGAGGAGTTCGCGCGCTGGCTGGCGGCGGCGCAGCAACTCGAGGCCCAGCTGGCCGCCGAGCGCAAGCTCAAGCAGTCGCAGCGCCGCGGCGCCTACCGCGGTCAGGCCTGAGCTGCTGCGGTAAACTCACTCATTGGCCCCGGTGGTGAAATTGGTAGACACATCGGACTTAAAATCCGCCGCCCCTAAACGGGCGTACCGGTTCGATTCCGGTCCGGGGCACCAGCAAAGGCAGGACCTGCGCCGGGCCGGCGCACACCAGAGAGCAACACCATGAGCCAATTCAACCCGCCTTTCGAGATCCATGTCCATGGTGACATCCCCCTGCGCGACGGAGTCGACTACCCGTCGATCCAGGAGGCTCTCAAGCCCTTGTGGCAATACACCGGCGCCAAGACCCTGGTCGATGCCGCGCCGAGCTTCTACGATGACGAGCCCGGCATCCGCTTCGACGCCAAGGAGCAGCTGCTGCAGCTGTGCTGGACCGTCGAAGGCGACGAGGACTTCCGCCACGCGCTCGACGAGGTCTGCATGAGCCTGAACGAGATCGCTGCGGCTGGCGCAGCCCTGGAAATCTCCTTCTACGACATCGAGTTCGACGAGGAAGAGGCCGCCCCCGGCACCGAGGCGCGCGACGACTTCCTGCTGCTGTTCGTCGGCCCCAGTCCGGCCGCCATCATGCAGGTCCAGCGCGACCTGCTGGTGCAGGACGTGGTGCACCTGATGGAGCGTCACTTCGACGGCTCCGAGCTCGCTGGCGTGGTGAGCGAGATCGACAAGCTGTTCACCGGCCGCTTCGACGCTCTGATCAGCTCGATGCAGCTGGGCCGTCCGCCGCGTGGCAGCGGCCCCGCCGGTGGTCATGGCGGCCCGCGCAAGCCGCGCCACCTGCACTGAAACGGCCTTCGGGCCCTTGGGCCAGACTGGCAATGAAAAAGCCCCTGCTCGAAAGACAGGGGCTTTTGCCTGGGCAGCGC
>CAZJQH010000182.1:0-4562 GCA_964547895.1 uncultured Chitinophaga sp.
CTGCACCAGGCGCTGATCAAGGACAAGCAGTGCGAGAACCTCTACGTGCTGGCCGCCAGCCAGACACGTGACAAGGATGCGCTGACCCAGGAAGGCGTGGGCAAGGTCCTGACCGACCTGGCCGACATGGGCTTCGAGTACATCGTCTGCGACTCGCCCGCTGGCATCGAGACCGGCGCGCTGATGGCGATGCACTTCGCCGACGAGGCGCTGGTCGTGACCAACCCGGAGGTGTCGTCGGTGCGCGACTCTGACCGCATCCTGGGCATGCTGAGCAGCAAGACCCGGCGCGCGATCGAGGGCAAGGAGCCGGTCAAGGAGCATCTGCTGGTGACGCGCTACAACCCTAACCGGGTCGAGGACGGCCAGATGCTCTCGCTCGAGGACATCCACGACATCCTGCGCATCGAGCTGCTCGGCGTGATCCCCGAGAGCGAGGTCGTGCTGCAGGCCTCCAACGAGGGCCTGCCGGCCATCCACAAGCAGGGCAGCGACGTCTCCGAGTCCTACAAGGATCTGGTCGAGCGCTTCCTCGGCTACGAGCGCCCGCTGCGCTTCGTCGAGGCCGTCAAGCCCGGCTTCTTCAAGCGCCTGTTCGGCGGGAGGTGAGCGCCATGTCCTTCCTGTCCTTCCTGCTCGGCGAGAAGAAGAAGACCGCCTCGGTCGCCAAGGAGAGGCTGCAGATCATCCTGGCGCACGAGCGCAGCGGCCGCAATTCGGCCGAGCCCGACTACCTGGCCGACCTGCAGCGTGACCTGATCGCGGTCATCAGCAAGTACGTCAAGATCAACCCGGACGACATCAAGGTCCAGCTCGACCGCGAGGAAAACCTCGAGGTGCTCGAAGTCAAGATCGAGCTGCCCGATACGCGTTGAGAGCCGTTCCGGTGCGGTTAACCGGGGCGGACATGGTCAACCTGATACCAGCATGAAGATGAAAATCCTGAAACGCCTGATCCCGGCGGCGGTGCTGGCCGTGCTGTCCGCCTGTGCCGTGCCTCCGCCGTCCGAGGCTCCGGCTGCAGCGCCTGCCGTCCAGCCCGAGGCCGCACCGGTGTCGCTGGTGCGCGAGCAGGCCGAGCCGCCCCAGCCGTTGCTCGAGCATCCTGGCAAGCCGCCCGCCAATGCCTATGTCTGGATCCCGGGACGCTGGGACCTGGTCGAAGGTCGCTACCGCTGGCAGCCCGGCAACTGGGCCGCGCCCAGGCCGGGCCTGGTCTGGAAACCCCATGTCTGGCGCCAGGTCGGCGGCCGCTGGCAGCAGGAGGGCGGCCGCTGGGAGCCCGATCGCAACAGCCCGGTCCGCCTGCGGCGCGGCTGATGCGCCATTCGGGTTGCCGGTCGCAGCCAGGAGCTATCCTTCTGTGCCGGGTCGTGACAGCTGTAAGCAGCTGTTGCAAGCCCTTGTCCGCCATCATGCCGGCGCCGACAATGCCGGCATGAGATCCTCCCGCACCCGCCTCGCCATCCTGCTTGTCGCCGCCGCCCTGGGCGGTTGCGCGGTGGTACCGGCGCATGACTACGACGCGACGCCTGCCGTCACCGTCTATGCGGCGCCGCCGCCGCCCCTGGTCGAGTATCGTGGCCTGCCGCCCGCCTTCGGCTATGTCTGGCTCGATGGCTACTGGGACTGGGGCAGGGGCCGTTATGACTGGGTCCCGGGCCGCTGGGTCAGTCCGCCGCCGGGCCGGTTCTGGGTGCCTCGGGTCTGGCGCCGTGACGGCGAGCGCTGGCATTCCCATGGCGGGCATTGGGAGTCGCATCGGCCACCGCAGCGCCTGGCACCGCAGCCGGTCTGGCCACGGTCCGAGTTCCATTCGCAGCCGTTTCCACGCTCCGCCGCGCCCCTGCATCGGCATGATCCACGTCCGGAGCGGCCACCTGAACCACACCACCAGGCGTCCCGAGACCGCCCGCCGCCCCAGGCACAGCCTGCCGTGCCAGCGCCGACCAACTTCGTGCGCAGGGCCAGGCAACAACCCATGCCGCCGGTCGAGGCACAGCAGCAGGCGCACCCGCAGCCCGCACCCAGGGCCGAGGCTGCGCCGCGCAGGCCGGAGGATGGCCGGCGGCCGAACCGCCAGCGGCCCGAGGATCGCGAGCCTGGCGAGCGGCGTCCGCCCCAGCCCTGACGGCTTGAGGGGACTTGCTTCAGGCCGTCAGGCCGCCGCGCGCTGCAGCCGGTCGCGCACGCCGTCCCAGGCGACGTCGGCCGGCGGGGTCTCGACCCAGATCAGCTTGATGCCGGGCTGGTCGAGCTCGCGCAGCACCGCGAACAGCTCCTGCGCGCAGGCGTCGGCGCCGGTCGGCATGTAGCGCAGCAGCAGATGCCGGCTCGCGCTGCTGACCGGCTGTCTTGTGTAGATCGCGATGTGGCGCGCGTCGGCGCCGAGCAGGTCGAGCGCGGCCTGCATCTCGGCCTGCGGCATCAGGCGCACGCGCGCGGTCGGCGCGTAGTGCGATTCCAGCGTGCCCGAGGCCTTGGGCGCAGCCTGGTCGCGCAGCGCGACTGGCTGGCCGATCGCGGCTTCCAGCGCCTCGATGCCGATCATGCCGGGGCGCAGCAGCACCGGGCGGCCGCGGCTGCAGTCGACGATGGTCGACTCGATGCCGACCGGGCAGGGTCCGCCGTCGAGGATCAGCAGCTCCGCGTCCGACAGTTGGGCATCGAACTCGTCGCGCACATGAGCCGCAGTAGTCGGGCTGACGCGGCCGAAGCGGTTGGCGCTCGGTGCCGCCAGGCCGTAGACGCCGATAGCCTGACAGGCCTCCAGCAGCGCCTGCGCCACCGGGTGCGCCGGGCAGCGCAGGCCGATCGAGTCCTGGCCGCCGGCGGACGCCGCGCCCACCTCGGGGCGGCGCGGCAGGATCAGGGTCAGCGGACCGGGCCAGAAGGCCTGCATCAATTTCAACGCAAACTCGGGCAGCTCGCGCGCGTAGTGTTCGACGCCGGCCTGCCATTGCGCCTCGCTGGCGCCGGCCAGGTGCACGATCAGCGGATGGTCCTTGGGCCGGCCCTTGGCGTCGAAGATGCGGCCGACCGCTTGCGGCTGGTCGGCATCCGCCGCCAGGCCATAGACGGTCTCGGTCGGCAGGCCGACCAACGCGCCGTCCTTCAAGGCCTGTGCCGCTTGCTCGACCGCCCGATGCGCCTGCTCGAGTGCTGCCGCATCGGCCTGCGCCGGGGCCAGCAGCGCGCGCGCGTCCAGCGTCAGCGCCATGGCGCCATGCCCAGCAGCTCGGCGCAGCGCAGCGCGGTCGCCTGCACCTGCTCGATGGTGGCGCCGGTGATGTTGAGGTGGCCCATCTTGCGGCCCTTGCGCGCTTCGAGCTTGCCGTACAGGTGCAGGTGGGTGCCCGGCAGCGCCAGGATCTGGGCCCAGGGCGGCTCGATCGACTTGCCGTCCTCGAACCATAGGTCGCCCAGCAGGTTCAGCATCACGGTCGGGCTGTGCAGGCGCGGCTGCACCAGCGGCAGGCCGGCCATCGCGCGCACCTGCAGCTCGAACTGAGACAGGTCGCAGGCGTTGATGGTGTAGTGGCCGCTGTTGTGCGGGCGCGGCGCCATCTCGTTGACGACCAGGCCGCCATGCTCGCTGCCGTCGTCGATCACGAAGTACTCGACGCACAGCACGCCGACATAGCCGAGCTGGCGCGCGACGGTGGCGGTGGTGGCGATGGCGCGCTCGGCCAGTTCGGCCGGCACGTTGCCGTCGAACACCTCGGTCACGGCCAGGATGCCGTCGCGGTGCAGGTTGCGCTGGACCGGGAAGTTGACCACCTGGTCGTCCGCGCCGCGCGCGACGATGACTGACAGCTCGGCTTTCAGCGGCAGCATCTTCTCGAGCACGCAGGCGACCCGGCCCATGCCCTCCCAGGCGGTGGCGAGCTCGGCGCGGTCCTTGACGCGGGCCTGGCCCTTGCCGTCGTAGCCGAGGCGGGCGGTCTTGAGGATGCCGGGCAGCAGCTCGTCGCCGACTGCGGCCAGGTCGGCCTCGGTCTCGATCGCGGCATAGGGCGCCGGGCCGACGCCGCCGGCCTGGGCGCAGGCGACGAAATGCGCCTTCTCGGCGATGCGGTCCTGCGCCACGGCGACCGCGCTGGCAGCCGGTGCCACCGGACGGGTTGCTGCCAGCGTGCGCAGCGCGGGGGCGGGCACGTTCTCGAACTCGGTCGTGATCGCGTCGCAGCGCGCCACCAGCTGGGCCAGACCGGCCTCGTCCTCGTAGCCGGTCTGGATGTGGTAGTGGCTCACCAGGCCGGCCGGGCTGGCCGGGTCGGCGTCGAGCACGGCGGTGAAGTAGCCCATCTCCTGCGCGGCCTGCACGAACATGCGGCCGAGCTGGCCGCCGCCCATGACGCCGAGCGTGGCGAGCCGGCCCTCGGGTGTCACCGAGCCGGGCAGCAGTGTCTTGATCGCGCTCATGCGGACCCCACCGGCGGCAGGGTCATGGCGCGCGCGGCCTCGGTCTGGGCGGTGCGGAAGGCTTCGAGCTTCTCGCGCAGCACGGCGTCCTCGTTGGCCAGCATGGCGACCGCGAACAGCGCCGCGTTGGCCGCGCC
>CAZJQH010000183.1:0-4559 GCA_964547895.1 uncultured Chitinophaga sp.
GCCAGCCCAGCCGCTTCATCGAGGAGATGGGGCTGGACCAGGCCACGGTCAAGGAGGACCCGCGCGAGAAGCTGCGCGCGCTGCGAGCCGAATTCGCCGCCCGCTCCGAACAGGCCAAGGCGCAGACAACGCCCTGAGCACTGCAAGCGTCGGAGTCAGCGCCGGCGCCCGACCCGGATCAGCCTAGCTGCGCGCCCGGCTCGAGCGCGACGCCGCGCAGGAAGTCCGCCGCCGCCAGCCGCTTGCCACCCGCGCGCTGCAGCTCGGTCAGGCGCAGCACGCCGGCGCCCGTCTGCACCCGCACGCCGTCGGCATCGGTAGAGCGCACGCGGCCAGCGGGAAAGTCAGCGCTGGCGGGCCCTGAGCCCTCGGCGACAGCCGCCCAGACCTTGAGCGACTCGCCCTGCCAGCTGGTGACCGCGCCCGGGAAGGGATTGAAGGCGCGCACCCGGCGCGCCAGCGTCGCGGCATCGAGCGACCAGTCGATCGCGGCCTCGGCCTTCTCGATCTTGTGCGCGTAGTTCACGCCCTCGGCCGGCTGCGGCTGGCGCGTCAGACCACCAGCCTGCACCTGCTGCAGCGCCTCGACGATCATGCGCCCGCCCAGTCCGGCCAGCTTGTCGTGCAGGCTCGCCGTGGTGTCGGTGTCAGCAATGACCAGCTTTTCCACCAGCAGCATGTCGCCTGTGTCGAGCCCCTGGTCCATCTGCATGATGGTGATGCCGGTCTCAAGGTCGCCGGCTTCGATCGCGCGGTGGATCGGCGCTGCGCCGCGCCAGCGCGGCAGCAGCGAGGCGTGGATGTTCAGGCAGCCCAGTCGCGGCAGCTCGAGCGTCCAGGCGGGCAGGATCAGGCCGTAGGCCGCCACCACCATCACGTCGGCATAGGCCGCCAGCAGCGCCTCTCGTGCCGCAGCGGCATCGTCGGGATACTTGCCATCGAACTTCAGGCTCAGCGGCTGCGAAACGGGGATGCCATGCTGCAGCGCGAGCTGCTTGACCGGCGAGGCCTGCAGCTTCATGCCGCGTCCGGCCGGGCGATCCGGCTGGGTCAGCACCAAGGGCACCTCGAAACCGGCATCCAGCAGCGCCTGCAGCGCAACGGCGGCAAATTCGGGCGTGCCCGCGAAGACGACCTTCAGGCCCGCCATCTCAGCGCTTGGCCTCGCGTTCGGCCTTGACCAGCTTGGCCTTGATGCGGTCGCGCTTGAGCTGCGACAGGTGCTGCACGAACACCTTGCCGTCGAGGTGGTCGATCTCGTGCTGGATGCAGACCGCCAGCAGGCCCTCGGCCTCGATCAGGCGGCTCTCGCCCTGCGCGTCTTGCGCGCGCACCTTGACCGCGATCGAGCGCTCGACGCCGTCGTAGATGCCGGGCACCGACAGGCAGCCCTCCTCGCCACGGCGCTTGGTCGGGCTGGCCCACTCGATCTCGGGGTTGATCAGCACCATCGGCTGGTCGCGCTCCTCGCTGGTGTCGATCACGACCAGGCGCTGGTGGAAGTCGACCTGGGTTGCCGCCAGGCCGATGCCCTGCGCGGCGTACATGGTCGCGAGCATGCGCTCGATCATGGTGCGGATCGCGTCATCGACCGCCGCCACGGGCTTGGCCACGGTGTGCAGTCGCGGGTCGGGATAACGCAGGATGGTCAGCAGTTCGGTATCGGACATGGGGAAGGAATCTCTTTCGTGATGCGCGGCAAAGCCGTCGAAACGGGCGCCAGTGTGGCTATTTTCGCGGCTTTTGCGCCCGGTGTCTGGACACAGGGGCAAAGGGCTTGCTATAAGCGTGATAGTTGATGCAATATTGAAACCAAATGCCAGGGAGGAAGCGATGGCGGCCATGAACAAGCCCGCGCCGGATGTGAAACAGCAAGATGGCCCGGCAGCAGGCCGGCATGACAGCGCCGCCGGCCCGACGGTCGGACGGCGCCAGCTGCTCGCCGGGTCGGCGGGTCTGGCCCTGTTCGGCACCCTGGGCCCTGCGCTCGCCTTCCCCGACTATCCGATCACGCCTGGGCAGCGCCAGACCGCGCAGAAGGTGGCCCAGGCCGGCGTTGCACTCGAAGAACTCAGTCCCGACGCGCCGGACCGCTACACGATCAAGCGCGGCGACACGCTGTGGGCCATCTCGGGGCTCTACCTCCGGCGCCCCTGGCGCTGGCCCGAGCTCTGGGGCATGAACCTGCAGCAGATCCGCAACCCGCACCTGATCTTCCCGGGCCAGGTGCTGGTGCTCAACAAGGCCGATGGCCGTGCCTGGCTCAGTTTCGACCAGGGCGCAACACCCACTGTCAAGCTGTCGCCGCGCATCCGGCGCGAGAGCCTGGACGAGGCCGCGATCCCGCCGATCCCGCTCGGCGCGATCGCCCCGTTCCTGAACGAGGCGCTGGTGGTCGAAGAGTCGGCGCTGGCCAACGCCGCCCGCCTCGTCGCCGCGCCCGAGAACCGGGTGCTGCTCAGCCAGGGCGACCGTGCCTATGCGCGTGGCCAGTACGGCGAGGCCGGCGCCCTGAGCGGCCGGCCCCTGCTGCTGGGTGCAGGGCAGCCGCGCCAGTTCCGTGTCTTCCGCAACGCCACCCCGCTGCGGGATCCGGCCAGCGGCGAGATCCTGGGCTACGAGGCGCAGTATGTGGGCAAGGCAGAGCTCGAGCGCGCCGAGGGCATGCAGACCGAGACCGGCGCCGACGGCAAGACGAGCACGCAGATCGTGCCGGCGACGATCGACATCACCCAGACCAAGGAGGAGATCCGCGTCGGTGACCGCCTGCTGCCCGAGCCGCCGCGTGAACTGCCGCAATTCATTCCGCATGCGCCGAACCCGGCGCAGCAGGGCCAGGTGGTCTCGGTCTACGGCAACGCGGTGCGCTTCGCCGGCCAGAACCAGGTGGTCGCGATCAACCGCGGCAGCCGCGATGGCATGGAGCGCGGCCATGTGCTGGCCCTGCTGCGCGACAGCGGCGTGCAGCCCGACAAAACCGACGCGGCCAGCCCCGAGCTGCGCCTGCCGGGCGAGCGCAACGGCCTGATGATGGTGTTCCGGACCTTCGAGCGTGTCTCCTACGCGCTGGTGCTGCAGATCACCGACGGCGTCAAGGTCGGCGACCGCTTCGTCAACCCCTGAGCGCCGCCGCCATGCAGGACGAGGAGCGCGACGCCTGGCTGCGCCTCAAGCTCACGCCCGGCGTGGGCGATGCGACCGCGCGCAAGCTGCTGGCAGCCTTCGGACTGCCGCAGGCCCTGTTTGCCCAGCCGCAGTCGGCGCTCGGCGCGGTCGTCGGGCCGGCGCTGGCCGCCCGGTTGCAGGCCGAACCCGAGGGCTGGCGCGAACTCTGCGCGCACACCCGGGCCTGGCTGGCCGAGGGCGAGGGGCGACGGCACCTGCTGACCCTGGGCGACCTGGACTATCCGCCCGAGCTGCTGCAGACCGAGGACCCGCCGCTGCTGCTGCATGTCGAGGGCGAGCTGGCCGCACTGCGTCATCCCTTGCGGCTGGCCGTGGTCGGCAGCCGCAACCCGACCGCGCAGGGGGCCGACAACGCGCGCGCCTTCGCCCAGGCGCTGGCATCGGCTGGCGCCTGCATCATCTCCGGGCTGGCGCTCGGGATCGACGCGGCAGCGCACGAGGGCGCGCTGGAAGCCGGCGGCAGCACGCTGGCCATCGTCGGCACCGGACTCGACCTGGTCTATCCGAAGAAGCACCAGGCGCTGGCGCGGCGCATCGCCGCACAGGGCGCGCTGGTCAGCGAATACCCGCTCGGCACGCCGCCGCTGGCGCCGAATTTTCCGAGGCGCAACCGCATCATCTCGGGCCTGAGCCAGGGGGTGCTGGTGGTGGAAGCCGCGCTGCAGTCGGGCTCGCTGATCACCGCGCGCCAGGCCGCCGAGCAGGGCCGAGAGGTGTTCGCGATCCCGGGCTCGATCCACTCGCCGCAGTCGCGCGGCTGCCACGCCCTGATCCGCCAGGGTGCCAAGCTGGTCGAGTCGGCGCAGGACATCCTGGAGGAGCTGCGCATCAGCCCGCCGGCTGCCGGAGCCGACCCGCTGGCTGCCACACCGGCTGATGATGCACGGGCAGAACTGCCCACCTCGCGCAGCACAGCCCTGCTGGGGGCGCTGGGCTTCGAGCCCTGCGGCCTGGATGCGCTGCAGGCCCGTTGCGGGCTCGACACCGCCACGCTGCAGGCCTGGCTGCTGGAGCTCGAGTTCGACGGTCTGGTGGCCAGGCTGCCGGGCGGCCTCTACCAGCGCCGCGCCGCCGCCTGAAAAAGCAGACGGGGCCCGAAGGCCCCGTTCATGCTCAGATGCGGATCAGACCACCGCGCCGGAATGCGGATCGTCCGGATCAGTCGACTTCTTGGGCGCCTTGACCAGGTCCTCGCGCTTGATGCCCAGCCACATCGCGATCGCCGCCGCGACGAACACCGAGGAGTAGATGCCGAACAGGATGCCGATGGTCAGCGCCATCGCGAAATGGTGCAGCGTGGCGCCACCGAACAACAACATCGAGAGCACCATGATCTGGGTCGAGCCGTGGGTGATGATGGTACGGCTGATGGT
>CAZJQH010000184.1:0-1130 GCA_964547895.1 uncultured Chitinophaga sp.
CGAGGCGTTGAGCGCGTGGCAGATCAGCACCGCGTTGGACTTGTCGGCGTTGAGCTCGCCGTAGGTTTCGTAGACCAGCTCGTAGCTGGGCAGCACCGCGCCGCTCTGCAGCGGCAGCGGCTGGTCGAATCGCATCGTTTGTGGCGTGACGATCAAGGCTACACCCCAGGGGACTCCTGCGTCCCGAAACAAAAAACCCGGCGCCGCGAACCGTCGGATGAGCAGAGACGGGCACGTAACCGGGGTCCCCTCTTTAGCGGCATTTCTAACGCGCCCGCAATCCGGAAAGCAAATCGGCGCATCTGCATAGTATAAGTTCATCATCCATCGGGCTGGGACAGGGGAGCAAGGTACATGGCTGAGATTTATGGTTTCGATGCCTATTCGCCGCGCGAGATCGCGCAGCGGGTCGAGACGGTCGGGGTGGCCAAGGCGCGCCTGCCGCTGCTGCAGCTCGCGCTGCTGGGCTTGCTGGCGGGCGCCTTCATCGGCCTCGGGGCGCTGGGCTTCGTGGTCGTGAAGTCCGACCCCACGCTGGGCTATGCGGCCGGGCAGTGGCTCGGCGGGCTGGTGTTCTCGCTCGGCCTGCTGCTGGTGGTGGTTGCCGGGGCCGAGCTGTTCACCGGCAACAACCTGCTGGCGATGGCCTGGGCTGGCGGCCTGATCAGCAGCACCGAGCTGCTGCGCAACTGGCTGGTGGTCTGCCTGGCCAACCTGGCCGGCGCGGCCGGGCTCGCGCTGCTGGTGCACCTGAGCGGCCATGCCCAGCTCAACGGCGGCGCGATCGGCCAGACCGTGCTCAAGATCGCGCTGGCCAAGCAGGCGCTGCCCTGGCAGGAGGCGCTGATGCGCGGCGTTCTCTGCAACCTGCTGGTCTGCATGGCGGTCTGGATGGCGCTGGCAGGCCGAAGCGTGGTCGACAAGGCGGTGGCGATCGTGTTTCCGATCAGTGCCTTCGTGGCTGCCGGCTTCGAGCACAGCATTGCCAACATGTACCTGATGCCACTGGCCTGGCTGTTGCAGCAGTCCGGCCTGGTGCCGGGCCAGCCAGTCGTCAGCTGGGCCGGCATGCTGGGCAACTGGCTGCCGGTGATCGCCGGCAACCTGCTCGGCGGCAGCGTGCTGGTCGC
>CAZJQH010000184.1:1230-4555 GCA_964547895.1 uncultured Chitinophaga sp.
TTTTTTTCGGGAGTCCCTTGATGGGCAACAAACTGTACGTCGGCAACCTGCCTTACTCGGTGCGCGACAATGATCTGCAACAGGCTTTTGGCGAATTCGGTCTGGTCACCAGCGCCAAGGTCATGATGGAGCGTGACACCGGTCGCTCCAAGGGTTTCGGCTTCGTCGAAATGGGTAGCGACGCCGAGGCTCAAGCTGCAGTCGAAGGCATGAACGGCCAGTCGCTGGGCGGTCGCAGCCTGGTGGTCAACGAAGCCCGTCCGATGGAACCCCGCCCGCCGCGCAGCGGTGGCTTCGGCGGTGGCCGTCGTGAAGGCGGTTTCGGCGGCGGCCGTGAAGGTGGCTTCGGTGGTGGTCGCGAAGGCGGCTACAACGAAGGCGGCTTCCGCAGCCCCTACGGCAATCCGGGTGGCCGCCGTGACGGTGGCAACCGCGGCGGTTACTGATCGCCTGGGCGCGGTAGCGCGCCCCTGAAATCGGACTCCTGTGGTCCACGCCGGCCCCGTTACCGCAAGGTACGGGGCCGGTTCGTTTGTGCCTGGGGCCGCCGTTCAGCGTGGCGCCAGCTGCGCGCGTACCCGTCCCAGCAGTTCCGTGCTGCCCCGCTGGCTGTCATGGCGCAGGCTGTCGGCGCTGACATGGTGCGTGCCGCGCTGCAGCTCGACGGGCTGCTCTGTCCAGAGCCGCTTGCCGTCGCCAGCCACGAACAGCTGCTCGGTCTGCAGCCGCATCAGCTGCCCATCGGCAGTGCCGCTGCGCTCCACCACGACATCTCCTTCCAGCCGGTACTGGTTTTGCTGGCCGTCCGTGTGCAGGCGCAGGGCTGAAGCCCGTGTCAGCTGACCCTGGGCACCGTAGGCACGCAGCCTGGCCTGGTCGATCTCGATCGTGTCGTTGTCCGGGTAGTGGCGTGCTTCGCTGCCGGCGACTTCGCTGCGCAGCGTGCCGTCGATCTCGTGGCTGCGCACCGAGAAGCTGCTCATCGTGTAGTCCGGCTCGTGCAGGACCGGGCCGGGTTCGGCAGCCTCCTGTGGCGCCGGCGTGCTGCGCAGCACCCAGTAGCTGCCCAGCGCGAGCAAGCCCATGATCAGCACCGGCAGGTAGACCGCAGAACGGTCCCAGCCCTGGCGCAGTGGCGCGGGCAGCTTCATCCCGCGGCTTCCTCGAGCAGGCTGGCGTAGCGACCGCTGGCCACCAGGATCAGGTCGCAGAACTCGCGCGCCGCACCGAGCCCGCCCGGGGCCCGCGTGACATGGTGGACGCTGGCCAGCACCTCGGCGTGTGCCGCCGGTGGCGCGGCTGCCAGCGCGCAGCGGCGCAGCACCGGCAGGTCGGGCCAGTCGTCGCCAATGGCGGCCGCCTGGCTCCAGTCCAGCCCGAGCTCGGCCATGATGCTCTCGGCGGCTGGGCGCTTGTCCTCGGTGCCGAAGCGGCAATGCGTCACGCCCAGCGCGGCCAGTCGGCGGCGCAGTGGTGCCGAGTCGCGTCCGCTCACCACGGCGGGCGTGATGCCGGCGCGCTGCAGCAGCTTGAGGCCGTGGCCGTCCAGGGTGTGGAAGCGCTTGATCGTCTCGCCTTCCTCGGTGAAGTAGAGGCCGCCATCGGTCAGCACGCCGTCGATGTCGAAGAAGGCGACCTTGACCGGCTGGGCGCGCAGCAGCAGTTCGGGCGGGAAGTTCAGGGCCGGCTGCAGGCCGGGCAGGGTGAGGTCTTGTTTCATCATGGTCTGCGATGGCGTCGGTCAGATCACCTTGGCCCGCATCAGGTCGTTGCTGTTGAGCGCGCCGCAGAGCTGGCCGTCGGCATCGACCACCAGCAGGCTGTTGATCGAGTGCGTCTCCATCAGCTGGGCCGCCTCGACGGCCAGCGCATCGGGGCGCACGCTGCGCGGCTTCGGGTGCATGACCGCGGCCGCCGTGACGCTGCGCAGGTCGGTGCCGGCCTCGATCAGGCGCCGCAGGTCGCCGTCGGTGAAGATGCCGACTGGCAGGCCGTTGCCGTCGACCACGGCGGTCGCGCCCAGGCCCTTGGAGCTGATCTCGCGCATCATCTCGCTCAAGGACGCCTGCAGGCCGACGCGTGGCGTCTGCTCGTTCGGGCGCATCACGTCGCTGACCAGCGTCAGCAGCTTGCGCCCGAGCGCGCCACCCGGGTGCGAGCGCGCGAAGTCGTCGGGACGGAAGCCGCGCGCGCTCAGCAGGGCGACCGCGAAGGCATCGCCCAGCGCGAGCTGCACCGTGGTGCTGGCGGTCGGCGCCAGGTTGTGCGGGCAGGCTTCCTTCTCGACGCCGGCATCCAGCACGACGTCGGCGTGCCGCCCCAGGCTGGAGTCGGGACGTCCCGTCATCGCCAGCAGCGGCACGCCCATGCGCTTGATCAGCGGCAGGATGGCGGTGAGCTCCTCGCTCTCGCCGCTGTTGCTGATCGCCAGCACGAGATCGTCGCGCGTGATCATGCCGAGGTCGCCATGGCTGGCCTCGGCCGGGTGCACGAACATGGCCGGCGTGCCAGTCGAGGCCAGCGTGGCCGCGATCTTGCGCCCGACATGGCCGCTCTTGCCCATGCCGGTCACGACCAGCCGTCCGCTGCACTGCAGCGCCAGCCGGACCGCCTGCACGAAGCGCGCGTCCAGCCGTCCGGCTGCGGCATCGATGGCCTGGGATTCGATGGTCAGGGTTTCGCGTGCCAGCGCCAGCGTGGCATCCGGGTCGAGCAGGTGATGGGCTGTCATATGGGGAATTATCGGACAAGGGCCACGCCGGCGGTCTGGCTGGCGGCCGCTGCCGATAAGATTCAGGGATGAATTCCCTCGATATCGCATTGCTCTACCTCGTCGCTGCCGTGGCGGGCGTGGTGCTGTGCCGCCTGGCCAAGCTGCCGCCCATGCTCGGATATCTGGCCGTCGGCGTGCTGATCGGGCCGAACGCGCTCGCGCTGGCACAGAATTCGGCCGGCGTGCGCTATCTGGCCGAGTTCGGTGTCGTGTTCCTGATGTTCGTCATCGGGCTCGAGTTCAGCCTGCCCAAGCTGCGCACGATGCGCCGCCATGTGTTTGGCCTCGGCCTGCTGCAGGTGGTGCTGACCATCGTGCTGACTACGCTCGGCTCGCTGCTGCTGGACTGGTGGCTGCCGCGCTGGTGGCGGCTCGAGTGGTACCACGCGCTCGCGCTCGGCGGCGTGATGGCGATGAGCTCGACCGCCATCGTCGTCAAGCTGGTGGCGGATCGGCTCGAGCTCGAGTCCGAGCATGGCAAGCGCGTGGTCGGCATCCTGCTGTTCCAGGACCTGGCGGTGGTGCCGCTGCTGGTGCTGATCCCGGCGCTGG
>CAZJQH010000185.1:0-1133 GCA_964547895.1 uncultured Chitinophaga sp.
GGCATGCACGGCTTCACCATGGCCCTGGCGCAGGAGATGGCCACCAAGGGCGTGACCGTCAACACCGTCAGCCCGGGCTACATCGGCACCGACATGGTCAACGCCATCCGTCCTGACATCCTGGAGAAGATCGTCGGCACCGTCCCGGTCAAGCGCCTGGGCAAGCCGAGCGAGATCGCTTCCATCGTCGCCTGGCTGGCCAGCGAGGACGGCGGCTATTCGACCGGCGCCGACTTCGCCGTCAACGGTGGCCTGCACATGAGCTGATGCCGCTCTCTGGGGCTTTTGCTGCCCCAGGCCATAAAAAACCCGCCCAGCTTTTCCGGCCTGGCGGGTTTTATTATGTCTAGCGGCAGGGCTGATCAGGGACGGTAGATCGTGATGCCGGAGAGCGCGTTGCGGCTGGCATCGTAGTTCATGCCTGTGGCGCTGGCGTTGTTGACGCTGAAGCCGCTGCTGGTCGTGCTGCGCGAGATCACGCCGCTCCTGAGCGTGCAGCTGCCGGTGCTGCCGGTGATGCAGCTCGCGCTGCCGCCCGGGCTGAAGCTGCCATTGACGGTCGCGCCGGAGACGGCGGTGGTGAAGCTCTTGCCATCATGCACCTTGACGGTGACGGTCGCAGTGGCGGCCCAGTCACGGCCGGACTTGACTCCCTTGCCGGTCAGTGCGCTGACGGCAAAGCTGGCCGGGGTGGGGGTGGCCGGTGCGCCGGCAGCCATCGAGTAGGCCAGGCGATTCGGCGAGCCGCTGCCGGCGTTGCCGACGACGCCTGACGTGGCGTTGGCCAGCAGGAAGTCGGTCACGCTGGCCGGGCTGGCAGTGCCATTGGCGGCCAGCGCCAGCGCTGCGATGCCGGCCACATGGGGGCTGGCCATCGAGGTGCCGTTGAGCGTCGCGCTCGCGTCGGTGGCAGTGTGCCAGGCCGAGCTGATCGAGCTGCCTGGCGCGAACAGGTCCAGGCACTTGCCGTAGTTGGAGTAGGCGGCCCTGGCGTCGGAACTGGTGGTGGCACCGACGGTGATGGCGCTCGGCTCCGAGGAGGGTGAATAGTTGCAGGCGTCGGCGTTCGAGTTGCCCGCTGCCACCACCATGGTGACGCCCTTGCTGACGGCACCTGCCACCGCACTGTTGAG
>CAZJQH010000185.1:1233-4550 GCA_964547895.1 uncultured Chitinophaga sp.
ACGCGGCCGCCGAAATCCTGGTGCTCGGCCAGGATGCCGGTGTCGACCACGAAGGCATGGACGCCGGAACCGGTGTACTGGTGGAGATAAAGGCCGTTGAGGCTGCTGCTGGATTGGTCGACCCGGTCCAGCCCCCAGGTGGCGTTGCTTTGTTGCGCCGGCGGGCTGGTCATGTCCTCGTTCAGGCTGACCGTGGCGTCCTGCTCGACCCAGTCGACCAGCGGGTGCTGCTTGAGTGCGGCGATGGCGCGGGCCGGCAGGCGGACCGAGAAGCCCTTGATCGCATGGCCGTAGCTGCGCAACAACTTGCCCCCGTGCTGCTGGGCCAGCTGCGCTGCCAGCTTGCCAGGCTCTGTCGTCTCACGCTTGAAGACGACGATGTACTGGTCCGGGATGATGCGCGAGACGCCGAAGCGGTGGGTCGGGGCGTTGGGGCCGGTCTGGGCACAGGCAGCGGCGGCTGCCAGCATCAGTGCGGTGGCGGTAATTGATGCGCGCATGGCCATCTCCTCGTCAAGTAGTCGGCAACTGGCGAGCCAGTTTTCATCATGGTTGCCGCATATTAATGCAGCATGGTGGATAGATTGTAAAAACCTTGCAGGCAGGGCAACTGCCATTCGATGCGTGCTGGCTGGCTTGCCATGTCATCAAGTTTGACGCATGCTAGCCGGCAGTCTCAACGAATCGAAGGAGGATGTCCATGGAGCGCTTTTTTCACCGCTTCACCGAGCTGTTTGATCAGCTGGGCCTGGCCAGCGACCCCTTCAGCATCGCGGCCTTCCTGCGCGAGCACTCGCCTCTGGAAGCTTCGGTCCGGGTCGAGGAGGCACCGTTCTGGACGCCGGCGCAGGCCGAGCTGCTGCGGCAGCTGCTCGCCGAGGATGCCGACTGGGCCGAGGTGATCGACCGCCTGAGCCTGGCCCTGCGTCAGTAGACGGGGCTCAGCCTGGCCGCCGGATCAGCTGCCCTGTGGCTCGCCAGCCTTGAGCTGGTCTTCGAGCAGCACGGCCTGTGCCATGGCCCAGACCTCGCGTGGTGGCAGGGGCTTGAGCTTGTGGTTGCTCCAGACCTGACGCCAGCGTCGCGCGCCGCGCTGGCCATGACGCATGCCCAGCATGTGGCGTGCGATCGGGTACCAGGGGGTGCCGTCCTCGGTCGCTTCGCGCTCCATGTAGGCGACCATGGCGAGCTCGATCTCGTCCCAGCCCAGCTGGCAGGGCTCGCCGCCGTAGTAGCGCTGGTCCCAGTCGTGCATGACCCAGGGGTTGTAGTAGGCCTCGCGCCCGACCATGACGCCGTCGACATGCTGCAGCTGCTCATCGAACTGTTCCGCCGTCTTGAGTCCGCCGTTGACCGCGATGGTGAGATGCGGGAAATCCTGCTTGAGCCGCCAGGCCATCTCGTAGCGCAGCGGCGGCACCTCGCGGTTCTCCTTCGGGCTCAGGCCCTGCAGCCAGGCATTGCGCGCGTGGACGATGAAGACCCCGCAGCCAGCCTCGCTGACGCGGCCGACGAAATCCGCCACGAAGTCGTAGCTCTCGATCTTGTCGATCCCGATGCGGTGCTTGACCGTCACGGGGATGTCGACCACATCGCGCATGGCCTTGATGCCGTCAGCCACCAGGCCGGGATCGTTCATCAGACAGGCACCGAAGGCGCCGCGCTGGACGCGGTCGCTCGGGCAGCCGCAGTTCAGGTTGATCTCGTCGTAGCCCCAGTCCTGGCCGAGCTTGGCGCACTTGGCGAGGTCAGCCGGATCGCTGCCGCCAAGCTGCAGCGCGACCGGGTGCTCGGTCTCGTCGAAGCGCAGGTGCCGGCGCGGATCGCCATGCGTGAGCGCGCCGGTCGTCACCATCTCGGTGTAGAGACGGGTGTGCTTCGTAATTAGGCGATGCAGGTACCTGCAATGTTTATCGGTCCAATCGAGCATCGGCGCGACGGACATGCGCCACGAGTTGCGGGGATCGATGCTGCTGCTGGGCTGAAGGGGCTCGCTCATGCTGTTGGACTGGATTTCAAAGGGCAGGATTACACCATGAAGCCAGCTCTGCGGCTTTGCTACGGTATTTTCCAGACCTTGTCCGAGCGAGTGACAGGATGACTTGAGCGAATTCCCGCTGTGCGTGGCTCAGGCCGCCGCCTGCAGCCCCGACGCGAAATGCTCGCGCATGCGCTGCGCCGCCAGCTCGGGCTTGCGCGCGAGCAGAGCGTCGAGGATGGCACGGTGCTCGGCCAGGGCCTGCTCGATGCGGCCCGACTTGAGCAGCGAGCCCTGGCGGTTGAGCTTCATCACCTTGCGCAGGTCGGCCACCAGCTGGGCGCGCCAGCGGTTGTCGGCCAGCTCGAGCAGGCGGCGGTGGAACTTCTCGTTGATCTCGAAGAACTGCTCGCGCGAGCCGGCGTCCGGGCGAGCCGACTGCTCGAGCTGCAGGTGCAAGGTCTCGAGCTCGGTCAGAGCGGCCTGGTCCGCCTGGCCGCACAGGGCGGCGGCGGCATCCGATTCAAGCAGCGCCAGCAATTCGTAAACCTCGCGCAAGTCTCGTTCGGATACTTCAGTCACGTAGGCGCCGCGCCTGACCTTCATCGTCACCAGGCCCTCGGCCGCCAGCACCTTGAGCGCCTCGCGCAGCGGCGTGCGGCTGATGCCCAGCTCGGCAGCGATCTTGAGCTCGTCGATCCAGCTGCCAGGCGCCAGCTCGCGGTTGTAGATGCGCTGGCGCAGCAACTCGGCCACTTGTTCATAGAGTGCGCTTGGGGTCAGGGACTGGGCTGGCATGGTCAACATTCTTGGCTTGGCCGCAGATTGTATCCCTCAAAAAATTTTGCATCAATAATTATGAATGACATACAATGACGAGATCAGCACCCTGAACTCATCATCACTATGTCGTCAGAATTCAAGCCCGCCACCCTGGCCGACTGGGAAAAGGCCGCCCTCAAGTCCGTCAAGGACGGCTCGCTCGACAAGCTCAACTGGGTCACGCCTGACGGCATCACCGTCAAGCCGCTCTACACCGCAGCCGACATCCAGGGCCTGCCGTACACCGACACGCTGCCGGGCTTCGAGCCCTTCATCCGTGGCCCGCAGGCCACGATGTACGCGGTGCGCCCCTGGACCATCCGCCAGTACGCCGGCTTCTCGACCGCCGAGGAGTCGAACGCCTTCTACCGCAAGGCGCTCGCCGCCGGTGGCCAGGGCGTCTCGGTCGCGTTCGACCTTGCGACGCATCGCGGCTACGACAGCGACCATCCGCGCGTGACCGGCGACGTCGGCAAGGCCGGCGTGGCGATCGACAGCGTGGAGGACATGAAGATCC
>CAZJQH010000186.1:0-4519 GCA_964547895.1 uncultured Chitinophaga sp.
TGTCGGCGCTCAGCATCGAGGCGCGCCAGAAACTCGCCAAGCACCGGCCCGAGACACTGGGCCAGGCTTCTCGCATCTCGGGCATCACGCCGGCGACGATCTCGCTGCTGCTGATCCACCTCAAGCGCGGCAAGTTCAAGGGCTTCGCCGATGTTGCCAAGTCCGACTCCGCTGAAGGCGAGGTGCCGGCATGAGCGCGCATCCGCTGGAAGCCGGCCTGCGCGCCGGCCTCGAGGCCTTGGGCCTGGAACTCAGCGACGATCAGGTGGCCAGGCTGCTGGCCTACCAGGACTGGGTCGCCAAGTGGAACAAGGTCTACAACCTGACCGCGCTGCGCGATCCGCAGGAGATGCTGACGCACCACCTGCTCGACAGCCTGGCGGCGGTGGCGCCGCTGCGCCGTCACCTGGCTGCTGCCGGATTGGAAAAGCCGCGCCTGCTCGACGTCGGCTCCGGCGCCGGCCTGCCGGGCGCGGTGTTCGCCATCGTCTGCCCCGAGCTCGACGTCAGCTGCGTCGACACCGTGGCGAAGAAAGCGCTGTTCATCCAGCAGGTCGCCGCTGCCCTGCGTCTGCCCAACCTGCATGGCATCCACGCCCGGGTGGAAAACCTTAAGCAGCAATGGGACGTGGTGAGTTCGCGCGCCTTCGCCTCGCTGGTCGACTTCACCAGCTGGTCGCGCCAGGCGCTGGCAGAACAGGGCGTCTGGCTGGCGATGAAGGGCCGGCATCCGGCCGACGAGATCGCCGCGCTGCCGCCGGATATCGAGCTGTTCCACGTGGAACAGCTGCAGGTGCCGGGGCTCGACGCCGAGCGCTGCATCGTCTGGCTGCGGCCGCGGCAGTCGTCCGCAGCCTGAGCCCGTCATGCTGCCCGACACCGAAAGCCCTTAAACTCGGCGGCAGCAAGGCAGATGCCGCGCGCGTTGCGTGGCGTCTGCCAGACCCGTGTGACATCCGCGGACCGGGCCGCTGACGGCGCTGCGCCTGGCGGCATCTGCTGCCACTGCCAGCTCTCATTCATCTTCTCGCCCATGGCCAAGATTTTTTGCGTCGCCAACCAGAAAGGTGGCGTCGGCAAGACCACCACCACCGTCAACCTCGCCGCTGGCCTGGCCAGGATCGGCCAGCGCGTGCTGCTGGTCGACCTCGACCCGCAGGGCAACGCGACCATGGGCTCGGGCGTCGACAAGCGCGCGCTTGAGCTCAGCATCTACGACGTGCTGCTGGGCGAATCGACTGTCGCCGAAGCCTCGGTCACTGCCGAGGCCTGCGGCTACCGCGTGCTGGGCGCCAACCGCGAGCTCGCCGGCGCCGAGGTCGAGCTGGTCGGCCTCGACCAGCGCGAGCAGCGCCTCAAGCAGGCGCTGGCGGCGGTCGCGGCCGACTACGACTTCGTGCTGATCGACTGCCCGCCATCGCTGAGCCTGCTAACGCTCAACGGCCTGTGTGCGGCCAACGGCGTGATCGTGCCGATGCAGTGCGAGTATTTCGCGCTCGAAGGCGTGTCGGACCTGGTCAACACCATCAAGCAGGTGCGCGCCAACCTGAACCCCGAGCTGCGCATCATCGGCCTGCTGCGCGTGATGTATGACGCGCGTACCATGCTGCAGAAGCAGGTCAGCGAGCAGCTGTTCGCGCATTTCGGCGACGACGTGTTCCAGACCGTGATCCCGCGCAACGTGCGGCTGGCCGAGGCGCCGAGCTACGGCCTGCCCGGCGTGGTGTTCGATCCTTCCGCGCGCGGCAGCAAGGCCTTCGTCGAGTTCGCGCGCGAGATGGTCGAGCGCATCCAGGGCATCTGAGCCATGTTTCACGTGGAACAGGGCGCCGGCCCGGCGCGGGTGCTGATCCTGCCGGGCTGGCAGGGCAGCGGTCCCGACCACTGGCAGAGCCGCTGGCAGGCGCTGCATGGCTATGAGCGGGTCGAGCAGCATGACTGGCAGCAGCCGCGTCGTGGCGACTGGCTGGCCCGGCTGGAAGAGACCGTGATCGACAGCGAGCAGCCGGTGCTGCTGGTCGCGCACAGCCTGGGCTGCGTGCTGGTCGCGGCCTGGGCCAGGTTCTCGCGCCATTCGCACAAGGTGCGCGGCGCGCTGCTGGTGGCGCCGGGCGACGTCGAGCAGCCCTGGCTGGCGCCGGCCCTGCCCGGCTGGGCGCCAATCTTGCGTCAGCCGCTGCCGTTTGCGAGCGTGCTGGTCGCGAGCCGCAACGATCCGTATTGCAGCTTCGAGCGAGCCGCCGGCCTGGCGCAGGACTGGGGCAGCCGGCTGGTCGATGCCGGCGCGCGCGGCCACCTGAACGCCGACTCCGGCCTGGGCGACTGGCCCGAGGGTCATGCGCTGCTGCAGTCGCTGCTCACCACTTGAATCACAGGACCATCATGGCAACGAAGAAACTCAAGGGACTGGGCCGCGGCCTCGAGGCATTGCTCGGTCCCCGGCTCGACGAAAGCACCAGCCTGGAGCCAGCCGGCGGCGACCTGCCGAGCGAACTGCCGCTGTCCGACCTGGTGCCGGGCAGCTACCAGCCGCGCACCCGCATGGACGAGGGCGCGCTGTACGAGCTGGCCGAGAGCATCCGGGCCCAGGGCATCATGCAGCCGATCCTGGTGCGCAAGATCGCGCAGGAGGAGGGCGAGCGCCGCCTGCTGGCCTGGCAGGCGCAGCAGGGCCTGAGCTTTGTTCCACGTGGAACGCGTCCGGTCTACGAGATCATCGCCGGCGAGCGGCGCTTCCGCGCCTCCCGCCTGGCCGGGCTGGAGAGCGTGCCGGTGCTGGTGCGCGACGTGTCCGACGAGGCCGCCGCCGCGATGGCGCTGATCGAGAACATCCAGCGCGAGGACCTCAATCCGCTCGAGGAGGCGCAGGGCCTGCAGCGGCTGGTGAGCGAGTTCGGCCTCTCGCATGAGCAGGCGGCCCAGGCCGTGGGACGCTCGCGCAGCGCGGCCAGCAACCTGCTGCGCCTGCTGAACCTGGCCGAGCCGGTCCAGACCATGCTGATGGCGGGCGACCTCGACATGGGGCATGCGCGCGCGCTGCTCGGGCTCGAGCGCGCGGCCCAGGTCACGGCAGCACACCAGATCGCGGCGCGCGACCTGTCGGTGCGCGAGACCGAGGCGCTGGTGCGCCAGCTCTGCTCGGATCAGGAAAGTCCGGCGGCCAGGGCGCGGCCGGCCAAGTCGCGCGATGTGCTGCGCGTCGAGGAGGAGCTGTCCGACCTGCTGACGGCCGCCGTCGAGATCCGGGTCCGGAAGCGGGTCAAGCGCCATGGCAAGGTCGAGGAGATGGGCGAGCTCGCGATCCAGTTCGGTTCGCTCGACGAGCTCAACGGTCTGATCGAGCGCCTGCGCGGCAAGCGTCATTGAGCTGCGCGCCCTCGCATGACCCGCAAGCCACCGGAGCAGTCCCTGCAGTGGTGACCTGGACGAGACTGACATGACATTTCCCCTGACTTCCGCCCGTTCCCTGTCTGCACTGGCGCTGGGCCTGCTGCTGCAGGCCTGTGCCCAGAATCCAGTCAGCGACGTGCAGCCGACTTCGCTTGCGACCCAGGCTGTCGCCGTCCCTGCCAAAGGTGCCGGCCTGGTCCTGGGTGCGCCGGCGGCATCCGGCCCTGCGACAGCTGCCTTGCCGCCAGCCGCTGACTTCGGTTCCAGGCGCTTCGAGCAGACCTGGGACGTGGTCGAGCTGATGGGCCAGCCGATGCCGGCCAGCGATCAGCGTCCGCCCCGGGTGGTGCTGCGGCCGCAGGGCGGCCTGATCGTCGATGGCGGCTGCAACTATTTTTCCGGCCGCACCGAGCGTGACGCGCAGGGCCTGTTCCGCGTATCCAAGTACGGCGGCACCCACGGCCAGTGCGAGCAGCCGGCCCGCTCCGAGGTCCTGTTGAATTCCGCCCTGGTGCTGGTCGACAGCTACCGCTGGGACCGCGGCCTGGTGCTGCGCAGTGGCGACAGGGACCTGATCCGCCTCGTGCCCAGCGCCAATCAGGACAGCCAGGACATCGAGCGTGGGCTGGCAGGCCTGACGACAGCGGCTGCAGCGCAGTCAGCCGCTGCACCAGCGGCCCAGGCGTCGCAGGGCAACTGCCGCCAGGTCAAGACCAAGGTGCGCAAGGCGGGCAAGCTGACCACGGTGAGCCGGCTGGTCTGCCAGCCGGCCCAGCCCGCCAGCGCCAAGTCGCGCAAGGGCAAGGCGGCCGCAAAGGCCAAGGCTTCCCGGTCCACGTCCAGGTCCAAGCCCGCAGCGAGCAAGCCGCGCTGACCCGGTAAAGCTCGGGAAATGGCCTGGCGGCGATAATCTGACGAGTACTTCACCACCGCAACATCGTCATGGCCAACCGACTTACCCAGATCGCCACCCGCACCGGCGACGCCGGCACCACCGGACTCGGCGACAACCGCCGCGTCAGCAAGAACAGCCTGCGCATCCACGCCATGGGCGATGTCGACGAGCTCAACTCGCACATCGGCCTGCTGCTGTGCGAGCAGATGCCCGGCGACGTGCGCACGCTGCTGG
>CAZJQH010000187.1:0-4423 GCA_964547895.1 uncultured Chitinophaga sp.
CAGAAATACGGTATGAGCTTCGAGGAAGCCGATGCCAAGAAGAAAAGCCGCGAGCTGCCCCCAGACTACAGCAGCCGGGTGCTGGCCCCTTTCCTGGACAGCCTGGGGCAGGAGGTCGGCCGGGCGCTGCAGTTCTTCTTTACCAGCACGCCGCACAACAAGGTCGACCATGTGCTGCTGTCGGGCGGCTGCGCGGCCTTGCCGGGCGTGGTGGAGGCCGTCACCGCCCAGACCTCTTTTTCCTGCCAGGTCATCAATCCCTTCGATGGCATGGTGCTCGGGCCGGAGGTCAAGGCCGGCATGCTGGCATCCGAGGCGACTTCCTATCTGGTTGCAACCGGCCTGGCCTTGAGGAGGTTCCACACATGATCCTGATCAATCTGTTGCCGCACCGGGAGGCGGCACGCAAGCGCCGGCGCGAGCAGTTCATGCTGCAGCTCGGGCTGGCCCTGCTGGTCGGTTTCCTGCTGTCATTGCTCATCATGATGAGCTTCCAGCAGCGCATCGACGCCCAGCGCGAGCGCAACGACCTGTTCCGTGCCGAGATCGCAGTGCTCGACGCCCAGATCAAGGAAGTGGCCAGCCTCAAGAGCCAACTCGAGGCGCTCAAGGCACGCCAGCAGGCGGTCGAGAGCCTCCAGGCCGACCGCAACCTGCCGGTGCACCTGCTCGACGAGATGGTCAGGCAGCTGCCTGATGGCGTCTACCTGAGTTCGCTCAAGCAGGAGGGCTCCAGCATCGTGATTTCGGGCGTGGCACAGTCGCAGGAGCGCATTTCCGAGCTGCTGCGCAATCTGGGCAACCGCAGTGCCTGGCTCCATCAGCCCCAGCTGGTCGAGATCGTAGCCGGCGACGTCAATGTCCCGCAGCAGGGCAAGCGGCGGGTATCCAACTTCTCGATGCGCGTGGCCCTCATGCGCGAGCAGGAAGGCCAGGCTGTCCCGGCGGATGCCAAGCCGGCCGCTGCCCGGGCGGGCAAGGTCTGAGGAGAGGCGCGTGGACAAGAAAATATCCCTGTCATTCGACCTGGCCGGATTGCTGCAACGGCTCAAGAAGGACTTCTCCGGCCTGGACCGCAACGACCCTTCGCGTTGGCCTGCCGTGCCGCGCTATCTGCTGCTGGTGGCGCTGACGCTGGCGGTGGTGGTCGGTCTCTGGTATGCCTGGCTCAGCAGCCTGTCGGACGAGCTCGAAGCCGAGCGCCGGCAGGAGGTCGAGTTGCGCGAGACCTACAAGGTCAAGGTGGCGCAGGCGGTCAACCTCGAGGCGCTCAAGCTTCAGCTCGAGCAGGTCAAGGTCTACGTCAACCAGCTCGAGAAGCAGTTGCCAAGCAAGGCTGAAATGGACGCACTGCTGTCCGACATCAACCAGGCTGGCCTGGGACGCAGCCTGCAGTTCGATCTGTTCCGCCCCGGCAGCATCAACCTGCAGGAGTACTACGCCGAGCAGCCGATCACGCTCAAGGTCAACGGCAGCTATCACGACGTCGCACTGTTCGCTGCCGATATTGCCGCCCTGTCACGGATCGTCACGCTCAACAATCTGGTGCTGGTGCCGGTGGCCAACAAGCCTAACGTGCTGACGCTGGAGGCCACGGCCAAGACCTTCCGCTACCTGGATCCCGACGAGGTGCTGGCGCAGAAGGCTGCGAACCAGAAGGGGGCCAAGAAATGAAGCTCACGCGTTTCGCTGCCATCGCGGCCGTGCTGGGACTGGCACAGCTGCTGACGGCCTGCAGCCAGTCATCCCACGAAGAGATCCGGCAATGGATGACCGAGCAGCGCAATCTCGTTGCGCCCAAGGTCGAGCCGATACCGGAGCCCAAGCGCTTCGTGCCCCAGCAGTACGAGAGCGAACTGGCACTCCCCCCCTTCAGTCCGGAAAAACTCTTCAGCGCCCTGCGCAGCGAAAGCGCTTCCGGTGCCGGCAGCGCGCTGGTGCGGGCCGAGCTCGAGCGACGCAAGGAACCGCTCGAACTCATCCCCCTCGACACCATGTCGATGGTCGGCCTGATGGATCGAGGCGGGCGCAAGGTGGCGCTGGTCCGGGTCGACAAGATGCTCTACCAGGTGGGGGTCGGCCAGTACCTGGGACAAAACTTTGGCCGCATCACCCAGATCAGCGAGCACGAGGTCGTGCTGCGCGAGGTCGTCCAGGATCCCGCCGGCGACTGGGTTGAACGTCAGGCCACGCTGCAGCTACAGGAGGAAACCCGCAAATGAGCCAGAACAATAAACCGATCGCGGGCCGGGGTGGCTGGCGCAGCCTGTCCATGCTGGCACTGGGCTTGCTGTCAGCCGGCCTGGCGCAGGCGCAACTCGCCATCCAGTCCTTGAGCGCTGCCACCCATGGCAGCGCTGATATCGTGCGTATCCAGCTCAGCGAGCCGCTGTCGCAGCCTCCGTCCGGATTTGCCCTGCAGTCGCCGGCGCGAATCGCGCTCGATTTTGCCGGCGCCAGCAACGCGACCGGGCGCAACCTGATCGAGCTCAACCAGGGCAAGCTGCGCTCGGCCAATGTGGTGCAGGCCGGTGACCGTACCCGCGTGGTACTCAACCTGAGCCAGGCGTCGGGCTACCAGACCCGCATCGAGGGCAATACCCTGCTGGTCCTGCTGGATCCCGACGTGGCCGCGCTGCCGGCCGACAATGCTGCTGTCGGCGCCGAGACGCTGCCGTTGGAGGATGTCGACTTCCGCCGCGGCCCGGATGGTACTGGACGGGTAGTCGTGAACCTGGCCAGCAGCCAGGCCGGAGTGGACGTGCGCCAGCAGGGAAGAAAGCTGGTGGTCGACTTCCTCAAGACCTCGCTGCCCGAGGCGCTGCGGCGCCGGCTCGACGTGACCGATTTCGGCACGCCGGTGCAGCTGGTCACCCTGAGCCAGGTCGGCGACCGGGTCCGCATGGTGGTCGAGGCGCGCGGCAACTGGGAGCACAGCGCCTACCAGAGCGACCGCCAGTTCGTGCTCGAGGTGCGCGAGCCCAAGGTCGATCCGAACAAGCTTACCCAGGGCACGGGTTACGCAGGCGAGAAGCTGACGCTGAACTTCCAGAATATCGAGGTCCGCTCGCTGCTGCAGGTGATCGCCGACTTTACCAACTTCAACATCGTGACCTCTGACTCGGTCGCTGGCAACGTCACGCTGCGGCTCAAGGACGTGCCCTGGGACCAGGCGCTCGACATCATCCTGCAGGCCAAGGGCCTGGGCATGCGCAAGACCGGCAACGTGATCTGGATCGCGCCCAAGGACGAGATTGCCGCGCGCGAGAAGCAGGAGTTCGAGGCCCAGGCGGCGGTCCAGACGCTGGAGCCGGTGCGCACCCAGGCCTTCCAGATGAACTACGCCAAGGCCGTCGACATCGCGGCGCAGCTGCGCGGTGAGGTCGCGGGCCAGCCGGGTGGCTCATCGGGCGCAGGAGCCGCGCGCCTGCTGTCCCAGCGTGGCAGCGTGGTGCCCGAGCCGCGCACCAACCAGCTGTTCGTGACCGACATTCCGTCACGCCTCGAGGCGGTGCAGGAGCTGATCAAGAAGCTCGACATCCCGGTGCGCCAGGTCATGATCGAGGCGCGCATCGTCGAGGCCAGCGACAGCTTCGGCCGTTCGCTCGGCGTCAAGTTCGGCGGCAGCGACCTGCGCGGCATCCGCGGCGGCGATGCGGGCTATTCGCTTGGCGGCAGCAACCGAATCGCCTTCGGCGGCAGCTACGATGCTGTCTCTGCCACCACGTTGGAGCGCGCGTCGGCGCTGACCTCGGCCAATACCAGCTTCGTCAACCTGCCCGCGATCGCCCAGGGCACTACCGACCCGGCCAGGCTGGCGCTGTCGCTGTTCAGCCCGTCGGCCAACCGCTTCCTGGACCTCGAGATCTCGGCGCTGCAGGCCGATGGCAAGGGCAAGGTGGTCGCCAGCCCGCGCGTGATCACGGCCGACCAGACCCAGGCCGAGATCGAGCAGGGCGTCGACATTCCCTATCCGTCCGCTGCCGGCGTCACGGGTGCCACCACGGTGAGCTTCCGCAAGGCCAGCCTGCGGCTGACGGTGACGCCGCAGATCACGCCCGAGGGCGGCATCATCCTTAACGTCGAGGTCAACAAGGATACCCCCGGCACCGTCTATCCCGGCGGCGTTGCGGTCAACACCAAGCGCGTCAAGACCAATGTGCTGGTCGAGAACGGCGGCACGGTCGTGATCGGCGGCATCTTCACCTCGAGCGAGCAGGAGGACGTCAACAAGGTGCCGCTGCTGGGCGACATCCCGGTGGCGGGCAACCTGTTCAAGAGCCGCTCGCTCAAGACCGAGAAGACCGAACTGCTGGTGTTCCTGACGCCGCGCATGCTGTCGGACGTCATCACCAGTACCACCGCGCGCTGAGAACAGCCATACGAATCGGGAGGAAAACAATCATGAAGATCTTCAAGTGGC
>CAZJQH010000188.1:0-4366 GCA_964547895.1 uncultured Chitinophaga sp.
TGCCTGGCCTTGCTGCGATACAGGCCGATGCTGCTGATGTAGGACTCCAGGCCCTCCTGGCCGAGATCGAGGATCTGCTGCGGCGTGTTGGCGACCGGGAACAGCCGGCGCGTGGCCTTGTTGACGCCGACATCGGTGGCCTGCGCACTCAGCAGCACGGCGGTGAGCAGCTCGAACACGCTCGTATACTCGAGTTCGGTCACGGGCCGCGGATTGGCCGCCTGCAAGGTGGCGAAGAAGCGCTCGATCTGTTCCTTTTTCATCGCACCGATTTTCCCATGAGCGCCTCCGCCGTACGCTTTGCCGACCGACTCGACAAGGTCGAAACCTCCGCCATCCGCGAGCTGTTCAAGCTGCTCGGCAAGCCGGGCATCATCAGCTTTGCCGGCGGCTTCCCGGACGTGGGGCTGGTCGATGTCGATGGCATCCGTGCCGCCACCCTGGCCGCGCTCGAGCAGGAGCCGGCTGGCGCGCTGCAGTATGGCGCGACCGAAGGCTATGCTCCGCTGCGCGAACAGCTCAGCGCCTACATGGCCGGCAAGGGCGCGGCCGTGGCGCCCGAGCAGATGATCGTGACCACCGGCAGCCAGCAGGCGCTCGACCTGATCGGCAAGACCCTGATCTCGCCCGGCGACAAGGTGATCGTCGAGGGCCCGACCTTCCTGGCCACCATCCAGTGCTTCAGGCTGTACGGCGCCGAGCTGGTCAGCGCGCCGATCGATGGCGACGGCGTCGATGTCGACCAGCTCGAACGCTTGATCGTCGAGCACCGCCCCAAGTTTGTCTACCTGATCCCGACCTTCGGCAACCCGAGCGGCGCGACGCTGACGCTGGAGCGCCGCAAGCGGGTGCTCGAGCTTGTGGCCCGTTACCAGACGCTGGTGGTCGAGGACGACCCCTACGGCGAGCTCTGGTTCGACGCCCCGCCGCCGCCCAGCCTGCTGGCGCTGAGCGCCACTGTGCCGGGCAGCCGCGACTGCCTGGTGCATTGCGGCTCCCTGAGCAAGACGCTGTCGGCCGGCCTGCGCCTGGGCTGGATGGTGGCGCCGCCCGAGCTGCTGGCCAAGGCGGTGATGTGCAAGCAGTTCAGCGACGCCAACAGCAGCACGCTGGCGCAGGCGACCGCGGCGCAGTACCTCAAGTCCGGTCGCATGCCGGCCAATCTGGAGCGCGCGCGCGCGGTCTATGGCGAGCGTGCCCGCACCCTGTGCCAGGGGCTGCGCGAGCAGCTCGGCGCGGCGATCGAGTTCGTCGCGCCGCGCGGCGGCCTGTTTGTCTGGGCCCGGCTGACCGGCACTGGCGGCAAGACCGCCGATGCCGCCGAGTTCTCGCGCCGCGCGATCGATGCCGGCGTTGCCTTCGTGCCGGGCGCGCCCTTCTACTGCGCCCAGCCCGATCCGAGCACGCTGCGGCTGAGCTTCGCGACCTCGGACCTGAACAAGATCCGCGAGGGCGTCTCGCGCCTGGCTCGCGCGCTCTGAGCCGGCCTCAGCCCTGCTGGGGCTGCAGCGCGTGGTAGCAGCGCAGCGCCGCCCAGGCGTCGTTGGCCGCGTAGAGCAGCTGCGACTCGCTCAGGGTCTGGCTGGCCCAGTTCGAGGTGGCGGCCTTCTTGGACTTGGCGAAGCGGCGCTCGAACAGCAGCGCGACCGCCGTCTTGACGCCGATCTGCTGCCGATAGCCCTGGCGGCGGAAGTCGTGTCCCAGCTCGTGCACCCGCACCGGCTCGACACCGAACTTGGACTGGATGCGCTTCTGGTCATCCCCCAGGCCGAAGCCGGCCTTGACCGCGCCGGGCCAGGCCAGCAGCGCGGCGACCTCGGCCATGCAGTCCGGGTCGTGCAGCTGGAACACCCAGGCGCGCTCGAGCGTCGCGAGCTGGACCACATGGGGGCCGTCGGATTCCTGGCCGGCCAGGAAGGTGGGCTTGGACTCGGTGTCGAAGCCCCAGGCGTCGCTGGCGCGCAGTGCCTGGGCCGCGCGCTGGGCATGGCCGGGCGTGGAAATCAGTTCGATGCGCTCGAGTCCGAGCCTATCAAAGGGGGCGAGCAGGTCGATCTGCTCCTTGCTGGGAGGGATGGGGCGCTTGTGCATAGGGTGTAGTCCGGCAGCATAACTCAGCGAGATGATCCGCACCCGCGCGGCTGGCCGCATAATCACGCTCCCGCAGCGTGCCCATCCGGGCGGGCTGGCGGCCATCAGGATCACCATGAAGAAAACATTCCCGCTCCAGATCGAAGGAAGGCATCCGGACCGCGTGCTCGATGCGCTCAAGCACGAACTGCGCAAATACCTCAGGCGCGAACGCCGCCGCGAGCTGCCCGCTGGCGTCGACTACTGGGACTTCGACTGTCGCTTCGGCCTGAGCCAGGACAGCGCCGAGCCGGTGCACCTGGCCCAGCTGATCGGCCGGGTCGACGAGGCCGCCCAGGGCGGCGCGAGCCAGGTCTATGTCGAGATCCTGGCCAAGCACGGCGTGCGCGGCGCACGCATCGCGCCCCAGGGCGGCGACGAGATCTGAAGCCAGGCCCGTCTAGTGGGTGTCGCCCTGGCTGGATGCGGCAGCCGCCGCCGCGCGCAGCTTGTCCTTCTTGCTCGGGCGCTTGCCCTTGATGCCGCCGGTGCCAGGCGGCAGCTTGCCCGGACGAGCCGGCTGGCTGGCAGCAGCCTCGAGCGGCTGCAAGGGCTCGAAGCCCGCCACCGTCTCGGCCTCCAGCTGCAGGCCCTGGCGCTTGGCGATCAGGTTCCAGTGCGGCAGCGTCTCGGCGCTGACCAGGCTGATCGCCAGGCCGCTGGCTCCCGCGCGGCCGGTACGGCCGATGCGGTGGGTGTAGTCGACCGGCGAGCGCGGCAGGTCGTAGTTGACAACCACCGGCAGGCCGCTGATGTCGATGCCGCGCGCGGCCAGGTCGGTGGTCACCAGCAGGTCCCAGCGGCCGGACTTGAATTCATCCAGCACCTGGCGCCTTGCGCCCTGGCTCAAGCCGCCGTGGAAGGCGGTCGCGAACACGCCCCTTGAGTAGAGCTTGTTGGCCAGCTGCTCGGCGCCATGCTGGCTGGCGACGAAGACCAGCACCTGCTTCCAGCCCTTGTCCTCGACCAGGTGCTGCAGCAAGGTGATGCGCCGGTTCACGTCGACCCCGATCAGCTGCTGCTCGATGGCCGCCGGGGTCTGCTGCTGGGCATCGATCCGGATCCGGAGCGGCTCGCGCAGCAGAGCGTCGGCCAGCGACTGCACTGCTGTAGGGAATGTGGCAGAGAACAGCAGCGTCTGGCGCTGCGGTGGCAGCAGGGCCAGCAGTTCGGCCAGTTCGTCGGCGAAGCCGAGGTCGAGCAGCCGGTCGGCCTCGTCGAGCACCAGCTGGCGCAGGGTATCGAGCTGCAGGCCGTTGTGGCGCACGACGTCGAGCAGCCGGCCGGGCGTGGCGACCACCAGGTCGGCGCCGCCGCGCAAGGCCAGCAGCTGCGGGTTGATCGAGACGCCGCCGTAGAGCGCCTGCACGCGCAGCGGCTTGCCGCCCGGGCCGGCCTGGCGCACCGTCAGGTCCTGCAGCAGTTCGCCGGCCTGCTGCGCGAGCTCGCGCGTGGGCACCAGCACCAGCGCGCGCAGCTGGCGCCGGTAGCCGCCCATCGGCAGCCTGGCGAGCTGGTGCAGCAGCGGCAGCGCGTAGGCGGCGGTCTTGCCGGAGCCGGTCTGGGCCTGGGCCTGGACGTCGGAGCCGCGCAGGATGGCAGGAACGGCTTCGGCCTGGACCGGGGTGGGCGCGGCGAAGCCGAGCTCGCGGGCAGCGTGGACCAGCGCGGGGGACAGTCCGAGGGAGGCAAATGACATGGGGTGCGAGTGTAGGGCCTGGCGGTCGGATCAGGCCAGCACTTCGAGCAGCCGGTCCAGGCCGCCCTCGTTGATCGCGACCATGGCCTGCTCGCGCACCTTGGGCTTGGCGTGGTAGGCGACCGACAGGCCGGCCGCGCCCATCATCGGCAGGTCGTTGGCGCCGTCGCCCATCGCGATGCACTGCTGCGGCTCGATGCCGAGCAGGCTGGCGACCTCGAGCAGGGTGCGGCGCTTCTCGGCGCCGTCGCAGATGTCGCCCCAGCACTGGTCGACCAGGCGGCCGGTGAGCGTGCCGCAGTTCGGGCCGCTCTCGATCTCGAGGATGTTGGAGCGCGCGAAGTCGATCTTCAGCCGCTCCTTGACCCGGTCGGCGAAGTAGGTGAAGCCGCCCGAGACCAGCAGCACCTTGAGACCCGCGGCCTGGCAGGCGGCGATCAGCTCGGCCGCGCCGGGGTTGATGCGCAGGCGCTCGTTGTAGACCCGTTCCATGTCGGCCACCGTCACGCCCTTGAGCAGCGCGACGCGGCGGCGCAG
>CAZJQH010000189.1:0-4283 GCA_964547895.1 uncultured Chitinophaga sp.
AGGTGTTGATGAAGGCCAGGCCGGCGAAGCCGTTGGCTTCCAGGGCGGAGCCGGCATTGAAGCCAAACCAGCCCACCCACAGCAGCGAGGCACCGACCATGGTCAGCGTCAGGCTGTGCGGAGCCATGGCTTCACGGCCGTAGCCGACGCGCTTGCCCACCATGTAGGCACCGACCAGGCCAGCCACGGCGGCGTTGATGTGGACCACGGTGCCACCCGCGAAGTCGAGCGCGCCCCACTGCCAGATCAGACCGGCCTTGGCGGTGGTCGCGTCGATCACCTCGGCGCTGGTGTAGGCGTCAGGGCCCATCCAGAACCAGACCATGTGCGCGACCGGCAGGTAGCTGAAGGTGAACCAGAGCGCGGTGAACAGCAGTACGGCCGAGAACTTGATGCGCTCGGCGAAGGCGCCGACGATCAGCGCGCAGGTGATGCCGGCAAAGGTGGCCTGGAAGGCCGCGAACACGATCTCGGGGATCACCACGCCCTTGCTGAAGGTGGCGGCGTTGGCGAAGGCGCCGGTCGCGTTGTCCCAGATGCCGCTCATGAACAGGCGGTCGAAGCCGCCGATGAAGGCACTACCCTCGGTGAAGGCCAGGCTGTAGCCGTAGATGAACCACAGCACCACCGCGAGGGAGAACGCCGTCATGACCTGCATCAGCACCGACAGCATGTTCTTGCTGCGCACCAGGCCGCCGTAGAACAGCGCCAGCCCCGGAATGGTCATCAGGATCACAAGCAGTGTGGAGACCATCATCCAGGCGGTGTCGCCCTTGTCGGGAACGGGCGCCGGCGCAGCGGCCACCGCGTCCGCGGCAGCCTGGACGACGGCGCCAGCCGCAGCACCGCCATCCTGGGCCCAGGCAGCGCCAGCGCCCAGGAACAGGCCCAGGCTCGTCAAGCTCGATAAGGTTTTCTTCATTTTCAGTCCCTCCAGATGGATCAGGGGTATCAAAGTGCCTCGGAGCCGGTCTCGCCGGTGCGGATGCGCACGACCTGCTCGATCGGGAAGACGAAGATCTTGCCGTCGCCGATCTTGCCGGTGCGCGCCGCACCCTCGATCGCCTCGATCACCTGGTCGACCAGCTCGTCCGCCACGGCCGCCTCGACCTTGACCTTGGGCAGGAAGTCGACCACGTATTCGGCGCCACGGTAGAGCTCGGTATGGCCCTTCTGCCGGCCGAAGCCCTTGACCTCGGTGACGGTGATGCCCTGCACGCCGATCTGGGACAGCGCCTCGCGCACCTCGTCGAGCTTGAAGGGTTTGATGATCGCGGATACCAGTTTCATGTGCGGCCTCTCTCGGTTTGATGGATGCGATGACCTATCAAAGCACGGAGCGTGCCAGCCTGGTCCACACCAGCCCGCAGACAGAAATCGCTGTCCCGAATCACGCCCTGGCGGCTAAGATGGCTGGCAGCAGATCGCATATTCACCATATTGGTGCATCACAGGATCCATGCACCAATTCACGCCGTTGCTGACAGGAAGGGGAGGAGCATGAGTCTTGCTTTGGTGCAGAGCCGCACCCTGCTGGGACTGCAGGCAAAACCGGTACAGGTCGAGGTCCATCTGGCCAATGGCCTGCCCAGCTTCACGCTGGTCGGGCTGGCCGATACCGAGGTCAAGGAAGCGCGCGAGCGGGTGCGCTCGGCGATCCAGAACGCGGGGCTCGAGTTCCCGGGCAACAAGCGCATCACGGTCAACCTGGCACCAGCCGACCTGCCCAAGGACTCGGGCCGCTTCGACCTGCCGATCGCGCTCGGCATCCTGGCGGCCAGCGGACAGCTCGATGCAAGCCGGCTGGCCGGACACGAGTTCGCGGGCGAGCTCTCGCTCGGCGGCGAACTGCGGCCGATCCGTGGCGCGCTGGCGATGGGGCTGGCGCTGCGCCAGGCCGACACCAAGGTCGCGACGCGTCTCGTGCTGCCGCCCGACAGCGCCGAGGAAGCGGCACTCGCACGCGGTGCCCAGGTCTGGCGCGCCCGCCATCTGCTCGACGTCGCGCGCCAGTTCGCGCCGGCCGGCAGCACGCTGGCCGAGGCAGCAACCGAGGATGAGGGCTGGCACCGGGTCGAGGCGGCTGCAGCGCAAGCCGCCGGCAGCGGACCGGACCTGGCCGAGGTCAAGGGCCAGGCCGCCGCGCGGCGTGCGCTCGAGATCGCGGCGGCAGGCAGCCACAGCCTGCTGCTGGTCGGCAGTCCGGGCTCGGGCAAGTCCATGCTGGCGCAGCGCCTGGCCGGGCTGCTGCCGCCGATGAACGACGAGGAAGCGCTCGAATCCGCCGCACTGGCCTCGCTCGCCGGGCGCTTCAGATTGACGGGCTGGGGCGAGCGGCCGACCTGTGCGCCGCACCACAGCGCCAGTGCCGTCGCGCTGGTGGGCGGTGGCTCACCGCCACGACCGGGCGAGATCTCGCTCGCGCACAATGGCGTGCTGTTCCTGGACGAGCTGCCGGAATACCCGCGCAGCGCGCTCGAAGCCCTGCGCGAACCGCTCGAATCGGGGCAGATCAGGATCTCGCGCGCGGCACGCCAGACCGAATTTCCGGCCCGCTTCCAGCTGGTGGCGGCGATGAACCCCTGCCCCTGCGGCTATCTGGGCTCGAGCGTCAAGGCCTGTCGCTGCACGCCGGACCAGGTCGCGCGCTACCAGGGCAAGCTCAGCGGCCCGCTGCTAGACCGCATCGACCTGCAGGTCGAGGTGCCGGCGCTGCCAGCCGGGGACTTGCTGGGTGCGCCAGCCGGCGAATCGAGCGCCGTCGTGCGCGAACGCGTGCTGAGCGCGCGCGACCGTGCCGAACGGCGCCAGGGCCACGCCAACCAGCTGCTGGCCGGCCAAGGGCTGGAACGACATGCGGCACTCGACGAGGCAGCCAGCCAGTTCCTGCAGAAGGCCGCCAGCCGGCTCGGCTGGTCGGGCCGCGCGACCCATCGCGCGCTGCGGGTGGCACGCACCATCGCCGACCTGGCGGGCGCGGACGCCATCGCGGTGCCGCATCTGGCCGAGGCGATGCAGTACCGGCGCGGACTGGTCGGCAGCGCCTGAAAAAACGAGGGCCGGTTGTCACACCGGCCCTGGGTCTGGCTGAGGCAAGGCGGCTGAGCCGCCCAGGCTTACAGGTTGGGGGCCAGCAGGCGCTCGAGCTCGGCCTCAGGCATGCCACGGCGCTGCGCCATGTCGGCCAGCTGGTCACGGCCGATCTTGCCGACGTTGAAGTAAACGCTGTCGGGGTGCGCGAGGTAGAAGCCGCTCACGCTGGCGGCCGGCGTCATCGCCAGGCTTTCGGTCAGGCCCATGCCGATCTCGGCGCAGTCGAGCAGCTCGAACATCGCGCGCTTGGCCGAATGGTCGGGGCAGGCCGGATAGCCGGGCGCGGGGCGGATGCCGACATACTTCTCGGCGATCAGGTCCTCGTTCGACAGCTGCTCGTGCGCTTGATAGCCCCAGAGGTCGGTGCGCACGCGCTGGTGCAGGCATTCGGCGAAGGCTTCGGCCAGGCGGTCGGCCAAGGCTTTCAGCATGATCGCGCTGTAGTCGTCCTGCGCGGCCTCGAAGGCCTCGGCGCGCTTGTCGGCTCCGATGCCGGCCGTGACCGCGAACAGACCCGCGTAGTCGGCAACGCCGCTGCCCTTGGGCGCGACGAAGTCGGACAGGCAGCGACTCGGGCGCATCACCGGTTTGCCATCCGGACCATCGATCTCCTGCTTCTCGGTCTGCTGGCGCAGGCCGTGCCAGGTCATGGCGACCTTGTCGCGCGCCTCGTCGGCGTAGAACTCGATGTCGTCGCCGGCGGCATTGGCCGGATAGAGGCCGACGACCGCATTGGCGCTCAGCCAGCGGCCCTCGACGATCTTCTTCAGCATCGCCTGGGCGTCGGCAAACACGCGCTTGGCCTGCTCGCCGACCACCTCGTCGTCCAGGATGGCGGGATAAGGGCCGGCCAGGTCCCAGGTCTGGAAGAAGGGGCCCCAGTCGATGTAGCGCGCGAGCTCGCCGAGGTCGAAGTTCCTGAACACGCGGCGGCCCAGGAACTTCGGCACCACCGGCGCGTAGTCGTCCCAGTTGACGGGAGTGGCGTTGGCGCGCGCCTTGGCCAGCGGCCACAGCGGCACCTGCTTCTTGTTGGCGTGCTGCTGGCGAACCTTGTCGTAGTCGGCGCCCAGCTCGGCCAGGTAGGCGTCACGGCCGTCGCCGAGCAGGCCCTGCGCCACGCCGACGCTGCGCGAGGCGTCCGGCACGTAGACCACCGGGCCGCTGTAGTGAGGCGCGATCTTGACCGC
>CAZJQH010000190.1:0-4259 GCA_964547895.1 uncultured Chitinophaga sp.
CCCACCCCCGTCGAGCAGGCGCAGCGTCGCAGGGTCACGAAGGAGCTTCTGCTCACCACCTTCGAGCAGACCTTCGAGCGCGTCCTGACCGAGATGGCCAAGGGGCGCACGCTCAAGTCGGTCATCGTCGAGGATGTGCGCGACCTCGACTACGACGCCTTCTGGCGCTGGATCAAGCAGGATTCCATGCGCTACGAGCGGTACAAGGAGGCGAAGGAACTGCGCACGGAGTGGTGGGCAGGCAGAATCATCGAGATCGCCGAAGCTGAGGACAGCATCGAGGACGTGGCCCGGTCCAAACTCAAGATTGACACCTACAAGTGGCTCATGGGCGCGGACAACCGACGCGCCTACGGTGACACCAAGCAGATTGAGGTCAACCAGTCGATCAGCATCATCTCGGCCCTTGAGCAGGCGAACAGTCGCATTGCGCACCCGTCGAACTCGCCTCTCGTCGAGGAGGTGACTGACCTCATCGAACACACCCCCGACCCCTCGGACAACCCCGAGGACGCTCCCTGATGCCCGCGCAGCGCCCACGTTACGCGCCGGCCGAGGAGGAGATGCTGATGGCTCAGTTGTGGAGCCCTCACGTTGCCGACGACCCCGAGACGTTCGTCATGTTCGCGTTCCCGTGGGGGCAGAAGAACACCCCACTCGAACACTTCACCGGCCCACGCGCCTGGCAGCGTGACGTCCTGCGTACCATCGCCAAGCACATCCGGTCGAACCGGTCGCCAGACGCCGTGCTGCAGGCCATGCGCATGGCCGTCGCCTCGGGGCGGGGGATCGGGAAGTCGGCCTTGGTCTCGTGGCTCGTGCTGTGGATGCTCTCCACTCGCATCGGCTCGTCCGTCATCGTCAGCGCCAACGGCGAGCCGCAGCTGCGCTCGGTCACCTGGGGCGAGTTGACGAAGTGGTGCGCCATGGTCATCAACTCGCACTGGTGGGAGGTCAGCGCCACCAAGCTCACCCCGGCCGCGTGGCTCACCGAGCTTGTCGAGCGGGATCTGAAGAAGGGCGCGCGCTACTGGGGCGCCGAGGGGAAGCTCTGGTCCGAGGAGAACCCGGACGCCTATGCCGGGGTGCACAACCACGACGGCATGCTAGTCATCTTCGACGAGGCCAGCGGCATCCCGGACAGCATCTGGTCCGTGGCGGCGGGCTTCTTCACCGAGCCCATCGTCGATCGCTACTGGCTCGCGTTCAGCAACCCTCGCCGCAACACCGGGTACTTCTACGAGTGCTTCCACGCCAAGCGGGATTTCTGGACCACGCGGCAGATCGATTCGCGCACGGTCGAGGGCACCGACAAGGCCGTCTACGAGCAGATCATCGCGGAGCGCGGCGAGGACAGCCGCGAGGCCCGCGTCGAGGTCTACGGTCAGTTCCCCGGGCAGGGCGACGACCAGTTCATCTCGCCCGCACTCGTCGAGGAGGCCATGCGGCGCGAGGGCACCCGCGACCTGAGCGCACCCATCGTCATCGGCGTGGACCCGGCGCGCTCAGGCGCGGACAGCACCGTCATCGCCGTGCGCCAGGGGCGTAGCCTCATCGCGCTGCGCCGGTACAAGGGCGACGACACCATGACCGTCGTCGGGCACGTCATCCAGGCCATCGAGGAGTTCCGGCCGGCACTGACCATGATCGACGAGGGTGGGCTGGGCTACGGTATCCTTGACCGGCTGACCGAACAGCGGTATAAGGTGCGCGGCGTGAACTTCGGCTGGAAGTCCACGAAGCCCGTCATGTGGGGCAACCGGCGCGCAGAGCTATGGGGCGCGCTCAAGGACTGGCTCAAGACCGCCAGCCTGCCACAGGACAAGCAACTTCGTGACGACCTGATCGGGCCGCGCACCAAGCCCGACTCGTCGGGCAAGATCTTCTTGGAGTCGAAGAAGGACATGAAGGCCCGTGGGCTGGCGTCCCCTGACGCCGCAGACGCCATCGCCGTGACGTTCGCGTTCCCGGTGAGCAGCGACGTCGGCAGCGTCTTCTTCGGCACCGCCCCCAAGTTCTCCGCGCTGCCGACCCGTCACCACTGGGCCGCTGCCGGCCACTGAGGCACATCATGGCACGACCAAGCACCCAGGAGCGACTGGCCAACGTCCATCGGGAGGCGATGCGCGAGTTCGACAACATCCAGTCGGCCCTGCGCGACGAGCGGTTGCAGTGTCTGCAGGACCGCCGGTTCTACAGCATCGCGGGCGCGCAGTGGGAAGGCCCGCTCGGGGCGCAGTTCGAGAACAAGCCGAAGATGGAGGTCAACAAGATCGCGTTGGCCGTCCAGCGCATCTTCTCCGAGTACCGCTCGAACCGCGTCACCGTGGACTTCGTGTCCAAGGAGGGTAAGGAGTACGATAGCCTGGCCGACGCCTGCGACCAGTTGTTCCGGGCCGACGAGCAGGACTCCAACGCCGAGGAGGCCTACGACAACGCCTTCGAGGAGGCGGTCGGCGGCGGGTTCGGTGCGTTCCGGCTGCGCACGGTCTACGAGAACGAAGAGGACGATGACGACGAGAAGCAGCGCGTCAGGATCGAGCCGATCTTCGACGCCGACTCGTCCGTGTTCTTCGACCTCCAAGCCAAGCGCCAAGACAAGGCCGACGCGACGAAGTGCTTCGTGCTGACCAGCATGACCCGCGACGCCTACAAGGCCGAGTACGGCGATGACCCGGCGTCGTGGCCCAAGGAGATCCACCAGTACGAGTTCGACTGGTTGACGCCCGATGTGGTGTTCGTGGCCGAGTACTACTGCGTCGAGATGGTGCCCGACACGGTGCGCGTCTTCAAGAGCCTGGACGGCGAGGAGGAGCGGTACCGGGACAGCGAGCTCGACGATGAGAAACTGGCCGAGTTGACCGCCATCGGCAGCGTCGAGGTGCGGCAGAAGCGCATCAAGGTGCGCAAGGTGCACAAGTACATCCTCAACGGCGCGAGGGTGCTGGAGGACGCCGGCTACATCGCCGGCAAGCACATTCCGATCATCCCGGTCTACGGCAAGCGGTGGTTCGTGGACAACGTGGAGCGGTGCTGCGGCCATGTGCGCCTGGCCAAGGACGCGCAGCGGCTCAAAAACATGCAGTTGTCCAAGATGGCCGAGATCGCCGCTCTGTCGAGCGTCGAGAAGCCCATCCTGACGCCCGAGCAGGTCGCCGGCCACCAGGTCATGTGGCAGGACGACAACCTGCGCAATTACCCGTACCTGCTGATCAACCCGATCAGCGGCCCGGACGGCTCCACCCAGGTCGCTGGGCCGGTGGCGTACACCAAGAGCCCGAACTTGCCGCCCGCGATGGCGGCGCTGCTGCAGATCACCGATCAGGACATCAAGGACGTCCTCGGGAACCAAGAGCAGGGCGACAAGATCGTCGCCAACGTCAGCGGTAAGGCCGTGCAGATGGTCCAGCAGCGGCTGGACATGCAGTCGTTCATCTACGTCTCGAACTACGCCAAGGCCAAGCGCCGCTGCGGTGAGGTGTGGCTGTCGATGGCCAAGGAGACCTACGTCGAGCCGGGGCGCAAGATGAAGGGCCTCGGGTCGCAAAACGAGGTTGGCTCCATCGAACTGATGAAGCCGATGGTGAACGACGAGGGTGAACTGGAGTACGAGAACGACCTGTCAGAGGCCGAGTTCGACCTTGCTGTCGAGATTGGCCCGTCGTTCCGCAGCCAGCGCGAGGCCATCGTGCAGTCGCTGACCAACCTGATTGCCATCACCCAAGACCCGCAGACGCAATCGGTGCTGCAGGCGATGGTCATCCTCAACATGGAGGGTGAAGGGCTGGAGCAGACGCGCGAATACTTCCGCCGCAAGCTCGTGGACATGGGCGCGCTGGAGCCGGAAGAGAAGGACATGGAGCGCCTGCAGGCCGCCGCGCAGCAGCAAGACCCGAATGCGGTATTCGTGCAGGCTGCGGCCGAGAAGGCTCTGGCCGACGCCGAGAAGGCCCGCGCCGACGCGATCAAGACCGGCGCGGAGACGGAACTCACGCAGGCCAAGACCGTCGAGACGCTGGCCAAGGTCGGGCAGGCTCCCGGAGAGGGCAGCGGTGAGGCGATGGGTCAACCGCCCGACGAGAAGACCCTGCTCGAAATCGAGGCGATGCGCCTGGAGAACCAGTTGCGCCGCAACCGCGTCGAGGCCACCGACGGCCAGATCGAGCAGCTACGCGCCGAGCGCCAGGCCAACGACAGCATGGTACAGGCGTCTCAGGCCATGCAGCAGGCTGTTGCGGGCCTCGGACAGAGCGTGGCCG
>CAZJQH010000191.1:0-4257 GCA_964547895.1 uncultured Chitinophaga sp.
GCTCGAGGCCTTCCGCAAGGCCGCCCCGCCGGCCCAGCCCGACGCGGCCTGAACCGCTTCAGCCGCCCGAGGGCGAATCGGCGAACAGCTCGACCAGCAGCTGGCGCAGCCAGAGGCTGGCCGGGTCGCGGTGGTAGCGCGCGTGCCAGAACAGGTTGATCGCGATCTCGGGCAGCGGCACCGGGTGCGGCGAGCTCTGCAGGCCGAAGGCCTGCTCGACCCGCTCGGCAAAGCGCTGCGGCACGGTCGCGACCAGGTCGGTGCTCTGCAGGATCGGGCCGACCGCGATGAAATGCGGCACGCTCAGCCGCATGCGCGGCTTGATGCCGCTGCGCTCGATCAGGCCGGCGACCTCGCTGTGCCCGGTATTGGCGGGCCGCACCTCGACATGCTCGAGCTCGCAGAACTGCTGCAGGCTCAGCGGCGAGCGCGCCACCGGATGGCCGCGCCGGAACAGGCAGACATAGCTGTGGTGGAACAGGCGGCGCTGGAAGAAGCCGCTCTGCAGGTCGGGCAGCAGGCCGATCGCCAGGTCCACCTGGCCGGCCGCCATGTCCTCCTTTAGCTCGCCGGCATCCGGCCGCCGGGTCTCGATCCTGACCCGGGGCGCGCGCTGCGCCAGCGCGTCCATCAGCGGCGGCAGGAAGTAGATCTCGCCGATGTCGGTCAGCGCCAGCCTGAAGCAGCGCTCGCTCGCCAGCGGGTCGAAGCCGTTGCGGTGGGCGAGGGCATTCTGCAGCGTGCCCAGGGCATAGCCGACCGGCTCGGCCAGGTGCAGCGCGTAGGGCGTCGGCTCCATGCCGCGCGAGGTGCGCAGGAACAGCTCGTCCTGCAGCACGGCGCGCAGGCGCTTGAGCGCATTGCTGATGGCCGGCTGGGTCAGGCCGAGCCGCTCGGCCGCGACCGAGACGCTGCGGTCCAGCAGCAGCTGCTGGAAGACCAGCAGCAGGTTGAGGTCCAGTTCGCGCAGCTTCATGGTCGACATGATATTCACATCCGTGATTCGGTCTATCAGGATTGCTGCATGGACTTATAAGACCCGGGTCGCCAGAATCGGCCGCTGTTCACTCCAGCAGGCAGACCCGACATGGAACTCCTCGTCCAACCCCTCAACCAGCGGCTCAAGGTCGACAGCGGCAGCAATCTGCTCGACGTGCTGCGCGCGCACGAGCTGCCGATCTCCTACAGCTGCATGGCGGGCCGCTGCGGCACCTGCCGCTGCCGGGTGGTCGAGGGCCGCGTGCTCGATTCCGGCCCCGAGGCGGGCCGGCCGCAGGCCGACCGCGACGGCATGGTGCTGGCCTGCCAGGCGCTGCTGACCGAGAGCTGCACCATCGAGCTGCCCGAGATCGACGAGGTGGTGGTGCACCCGGCGCGCATCCTCAAGGGCAAGGTCAGCGCGATCGAGGCCGCCACCCACGACATCCGCCGGGTCCGCATCCAGCTGGCCAAGCCGCTCGACTTCAGCCCCGGCCAGTATGCCAGCCTGCAGTTCACGCCCGAGCATGTGCGGCCCTATTCGATGGCCGGCCTGCCCGGCGACCCCGAGCTCGAGTTCCAGATCCGCCTGGTGCCCGGTGGCCGTGTCAGCGATTACGTGTTCAAGCAGCTCGCGGTCGGCGATGCGGTGCGCGTCAGCGGCCCGCTGGGCACCGCCTACCTGCGCCGCCAGCACCAGGGCCCGATGCTCTGCGTCGGCGGCGGCACCGGCCTGGCCCCGGTGCTGTCGATCGTGCGCGGCGCGCTCGAGGGCGGCATGGACAACCCGATCCACCTCTATTTCGGCGTGCGCAGCCAGCAGGACCTGTACGACGCCGACCGCCTGCAGCAGCTGGCCAGCCGCCATCCCCAGCTCAGGCTGCAGATCGTGATCGCCAGCGGCCCGGTCGGCCCGGGCCAGCGCGCCGGCCTGCTGACCGATGCGATCGAGCAGGACCTGCCCAGCCTGCAGGGCTGGCGCGCCTATCTGTGCGGCGCACCCGCGATGGTCGAGGCGCTCGAGCTGCTGGTCAGGCGGCTGGGCCTCGAGGCCGGACATATCCATGCCGATGCCTTCTACCCGAGCGGGGTCTGAGGCCGGCGACGCGGCCAGTGCAGCCCAACCATTCCAAGGAGACCCAATGATGAGTGAAGCCAAGACCGTCTTCCCGCAGGACCCGCAGTGGCCCGGCGAGGGGACCAGCAAAGTGCCTTTCTGGGCCTACACCCGGGATGACCTGTACCAGAAGGAGCTCGACCGCCTGTTCTACCACGGCCACTGGTGCTACGTCGGCCTGGAGGCCGAGATCCCCAAGCCGGGCGACTTCAGGCGCAGCGTGATCGGCGAGCGCTCGGTCATCATGGTGCGCGACCAGGACGGATCCATCAACGTGGTCGAGAACGTCTGCGCCCACCGCGGCATGCGCTTCGTGCGCGAGCGCAGCGGCAACCGCAAGGACTTCTTCTGCGCCTACCACCAGTGGAACTACAGCCTCAAGGGCGATCTCCAGGGGGTGCCGTTCCGCCGCGGCGTCAAGCAGGACGGCAAGATCAACGGCGGCATGCCGAAGGACTTCAAGCTGGAGGACAACGGCCTGACCCGGCTCAAGGTCGCCACCCGTGGCGGCGTGGTGTTCGCTTCCTTCGACCACGAGGTCGAGCCGCTGGAGCAGTTCCTCGGTCCCACCATCCTGCAGTATTTCGACCGTGTCTTCAACGGCCGCCAGCTCAAGATCCTGGGCTACCGGCGCCAGCGCATCCCGGGCAACTGGAAGCTGATGCAGGAGAACATCAAGGACCCGTACCACCCGGGCCTGCTGCACACCTGGTTCTCGACCTTCGGCCTCTGGCGCGCCGACAACAAGTCCGAGCTCAAGATGGACGAGCAGTTCCGCCACGCCGCCATGATCTCGACCCGCGGCCAGGGCGGCAAGAACGAGGAGGTGGTCGCGGGCGTCGACAGCTTCAAGGAGACAATGAAGGTCAATGATCCGCGCCTGCTCGACATCGTGCCCGAGCCCTGGTGGGGCGGCCCGACCGCGGTCATGACCACCATCTTCCCGAGCGTCATCATCCAGCAGCAGGTCAACAGCGTCTCGACCCGCCATATCCAGCCCAACGGCCATGGCTCCTTCGACTTCGTCTGGACCCATTTCGGCTTCGAGGACGACACGCCCGAGATGGAGCAGCGCCGCCTGATCCAGGCCAACCTGTTCGGCCCGGCCGGCTTCGTCAGCGCCGACGACGGCGAGGTGATCGAATGGTCGCAGCAGGGCTTCGAGCAGAAGCCCGCGCACCGCACCCTGATCGAGATGGGCGGCCGCGACATCGGCGACACCGACCACATGGTGACCGAGACGCTGATCCGAGGCATGTACGACTACTGGCGCAAGGTGATGGGGGAACAAGGATGATCGACTTCAAGACCTATTTCGAACTGCTCAAGCTCTACAGCGACTACGGGCTGGTGTGCGACTCGGCCGACTGGGAGCAATGGCCCGACTTCTTCGTCGAGGACGGGACCTACCGGCTGCAGCCGCGCGAGAACCATGAGCAGGGCCTGCCGTTGTGCCTGCTCGCGCTCGAGAGCAAGGCCATGATCCGCGACCGCGTCTACGGGGTCAAGGAGACCCTGTACCACGATCCCTACTACCAGCGCCACATCATCGGCACGCCCCGCATCCTGTCGGTCGAGCAGGACGGGGCGCGCATCCAGGCCGAGGCCAACTACGCCGTGATCCGCACCAAGTACGACGGCGAGTCGACCGTCTTCAATGCCGGCTTCTACCGTGACCTGATCGTGCGCACGCCCGAGGGGCTCAGGCTGCAGTCGCGCCTGTGCGTGTACGACAGCGAAATGATCGCCAACTCCATCATCTACCCGATCTGAGGCCCATCATGAGTGAGAACTGGATAGACGCTGCCGCGCTCGACGCGGTGCCCGAAGGCGACGTGATCGGCGTCAACGTTGCCGGCAAGGACATCGCGCTCTACGAGGTCGAGGGCGAGATCTTCGCGACCGACAACCGGTGCACCCATGGCGCGGCGCGCATGAGCGACGGCTTCCTGGAAGGGCGCGAGATCGAGTGCCCGCTGCACCAGGGCCGCTTCGACGTCTGCACCGGCCAGGCGATGTGCGCGCCGCTGACCGAGAACATCCGTACCTACCCGGTGCGGATCGAGAACCTGCGCGTGATGCTCCGGATCGACTGAGCCCGCCGGCGCAAATTTTCAGCTGCGGGGCTGGTGCACAGGGGGCTGTTTAGGGCAGACTGGCTG
>CAZJQH010000192.1:0-4246 GCA_964547895.1 uncultured Chitinophaga sp.
CGCGCTCTCGACCTCGATCGCGCCGCCCATCAGCTCGACCAGGCGCTTGGAGATCGCCAGCCCCAGGCCGGTGCCGCCGAACTTGCGGGTGATCGAGCTGTCGGCCTGCTGGAAGCTCTGGAACAGGCCCTGGCGCTGGGGCTCGCTCAGGCCGATGCCGGTATCTCGCACGGCAAAGCGCAGCATGGCCTGCTCGTCGCTCTTCTGCTGCAGGCTGACACGGACCGAGACCGAGCCCTGCTCGGTGAACTTGACCGCATTGTTGACCAGGTTGATCAGCACCTGGCCGAGCCGCAGCGGATCGCCGACCAGCGCCCTGGGCAAGTCGGGCGCCAGGTCGATGACGAACTCCAGTCCCTTGCCGAGGGCCTTCTCGGCGCAGACGTCGGTCACCTGCTCGAGCACGCTCTCGAGCTCGAACTCGGCCTGCTCCAGGCTGAGCTTCTGTGCCTCGATCTTGCTGAAGTCCAGGATGTCGTTGATGACACCAAGCAGGTGGCGGCTGGAGGACTGGATCTTGCGCAGGTAGTCGCTCACCCTGGGCTGGGGGTTGGCATGGAGCGCCAGCGTGGTCATGCCCATGACGGCATTGAGCGGGGTGCGGATCTCGTGCGACATGTTGGCCAGGAAATCGGCCTTGGCCCGGCCGGCCTGCTCGGCCGCCTGCAGCGCCGCGCTGAGCTCGAGCGTGCGCTCGGCCACGGTGCGCTCAAGCTCGGCGCCATGCCGCGCCAGCGCCTCCTGGGCTGCCTTGCGCTCGGTGATGTCGGTCGAGATGCCGCACAGCCCATAGATGCGGCCGCCATCGTCGCGCAGCGGAATCTTGACCGACAGGTAGACCCTGCGGCTGCCGTCGGCGAGCTGGTGCACCTCCTCGGCCTCGACCCGCTCGCCGAGCTCGATCACGCGCCGGTCGTTCTCGCGCAGCTCAGCCAGCGAGCGCTCGGAAACGATGAATTCGCTGTCGTCGTGGCCGATGAGTGCGGACAGCGGCTTGCCGAGTGACTTGCAGGTCTGCTGGTTGGCGTAGCTGAGGCGGTAATCGCGGTCCTTGATATAGATCAGGGCCTCGACGCTGTCGAGAATGGTGTTGAGCCGGTTGCGGCTCTCGCGCAGCATCCCCATGGCCTGGTCGAGATGGCGGGTGCGGTCCGTGACCTTGGCCTCCAGCCCGAGATTGGCCGCCACCAGCCGGGTCCGCATGACGTTGAGCGCGTCGACCAGCACGCCAATGTCGTCCTGGTGAGGATAGGCCAGCGGCGCTGCCGTGGAGCTCTCGCCCGCAGCGGCGATCTCGCGCGTGAGCCGGGCCAGCGGCACGGCAACGGTGCGGGTGACGATGCGGTAGACCATCAGCCAGATCGCCAGCGTGAACAGGCCCGCGATCAGCAGGCTGGCCTGCAGGCTGCTCCAGATCTGCGCCCTCAGCAGGGCGGCATCGGGGACGATCACCAGGCGCCCGAGCAGCTGCTGGCTGCCGGCGACCTCGCGCCCCAGATCGATCGAGACCGCTGGCAGGCTCCAGAAGGCCTGGACGGGCTCATGCGAACCCGCCTTGGCATGGCGGCTGAGCAGCTGGCCTTGCTCGTCCTCGACCTGCACGCTGCCGACCATGGGGTTTTCCGCGATGCCGCGGACCATCATCTGGACCGTGCTGTCCTGGTAGCCCCAGAGCGCATCGGCCAGGCCAGGAGCAAAGGATTGACTGAGCCGCTGGAACTCGCTGGAGAAGCGGTCCAGGCTCTTGCGGTACTCCCAGCCGGCGTTGAGCAGCCCGAGCACCAGCGTCAGGCCCAGACAGCCGAACAGCACGCGGCGCAGGATGCGCCTGGACAAGGTGGGTGGATGGGCGGCTCTCGGTCCCGGCAAGACTGTCTCTCCCTGCGCGTGAAGAATGATTGAAATGCTCGCTGAATCAAGGACTTTATTTCCCTGATGGACCTGTGGGATATTGCTAGGTTAGCATGAAGATCAATATGCAAGCACAAAAGGGAGCATCGATGAAACGCCTGCGCCACTGGCTCGCCCTCTCGCTGCTGCTCGCATCCGGCCTGGGCCAGGCGCGGGGTGAGGCGAACAGCATCATCTGGATGGTCAGCGACTTCCCGCCGGTCACCATCGTCGAAGGCCCGCAGCAAGGCCAGGGCTACGCCGACCGCTGGATGGCGCTGCTGGCCAGCAGGCTGCCGGGGCGCCAGTACCAGCAGGTCACCGCCACGGCCCAGCGCACGGTCTCCGAGATGCAGGCCCGCCCCAACGTCTGCTCGCCCGCCTTCCTGAAGACGCCGGAGCGCGAGGCGCTGCTTGTCTACTCCAGGCCCTACCTGTCGCTGCTGCCCAACGGCATGGTCACGACGCGCAGCAAGCTCGACTCGCTCAAGCCATTCTTGGATGCATCCGGCCAGCTCAGGCTTGATGCGCTGCTGGCTTCGGGCAGCTTCCGAGTCGCCGCCCTGGCCGCGCGCAGCTACGGGTCGGCGGCCGACCAGGCGCTGGCCGACCAGCGCGATGCCGTGGTCCAGCTGCGCATGGTCAAGACCTTCTCGACCAGCCTCAAGGCCATGGCGAGCCAGCGCGCCGACTTCGATGGCTACCTGGGCTATGCGATCGAGTTCGAGTACCACCGGCGCCTGGCCGACCTCGACATTCAACCCTTCGCCTTCCTGCCGATCGCCGGCCAGCCCCAGTTCACGCCCGCGCATGTGGCCTGCTCGCGCTCGCCGGAGGGTGAGGCCTTCATCCGCCAGGTCGACCAGCTGATCGCCGAAAACGCTGTCAGGGAACAGGTCGCTTCCTACTACCGGGCCTGGTTGCCCGCCGCGGTCGCGCGCTCCTGGGACCAGGCCAGGTCGCTGCGCTAGCACTGGAAAAAGCTCGAGTCTGCGATCCGGACTGGCAGATTCAGCATGACAGTCATGTGTTTATTGTGATAATGGTAATCCATGATCGATGCCAAGCTCTGCCTCATGCTGCGCCGCGACTGGTCGGTGCTGTCGGCCAGCGCGGAAATCGAGCCGATGCTGGGCTATGCCGCCGATGACCTCACGAGCGGAAGTGTCTCGCTGCAGGACCTGATCCATCCGCACGACAGCGACTTCGCCGCCATCATCTTCTCGGCCGAGGCCAGGCCCTCCTGCGGCGTGCTGAGCCTGCGTCTGCGCCAGGCTGGCGGCCGGGTCCGCTGCGTCAGGGCCAGCTACGCCAGGACGCCACAGGACGACGGCGCACTGAAGCTGGAGCTGCTGCTGCAGGATGCCAAGAGCCTGCCGCGCACGCTCGATGATGCATCGCTGACGGCGAACTTCCGCGCCATGATGGAGAACACCGATGACTTCATCTACTTCAAGGATCGCAACCATGTCTTCACCGGCGCCAGCCAGACGCTGGTGGCGATCTGCGACCCGGCTGAGCACTGGACCGACCTGCTCGGGCTGACCGACTACGACGTCTTCCCCGAGGAGCTGGCCGATGGCTACTACCGGCTCGAGAAGCAGGTCTTCGCCGGCGAGCCGGTCGCGCACGAGGTCCAGCCCATCCTGGGCAAGGACGGCCGCACCGGCTGGGTCGACAACCGCAAGTACCCGATCCGCAAGCCGGATGGCGAGATCATCGGCCTGTTCGGGGTGGCGCGCGACATCACGCGCAGCGTCGAGGCCGAGCAGTCCGAGCGCAAGGTGCAGCGCGCGCTGCGCCTGCTGAGCGACTGCAACTTCGCCATGGCGCGCGCCGACTCCGAGACCGAGCTGCTGCGCGAGATCTGCCGCGTCGTGGTCGAATCCGGCGACTACCGCATGGCCTGGATCGGCAGCGCCGAGCTGGACGCAGGCAAGACGGTACGCCCGGTGGTGTCCTGGGGCGCGGACGACGGTTACCTGGCCGGCATCCAGGTCAGCTGGGATGCGGATTCGCCGCTGGGGCGCGGCCCGACCGGCGAGGCCATCCGCAGCGGACTGCCGCAGGTCAACCAGAACTACCTGGGCAATCCGAGGATGGCGCCCTGGCGGGAGTCCGCGCGCCAGCACGGCTACCAGTCCAGCATCGCGCTGCCGATCAAGCTGCCGCAGGTCGGCACCTTCGGCGCCATGATGCTCTACGCGCGCGAGCCCGACGCGTTCTCGCCCGAGGAAGTCACGCTGCTGCTGGAGCTGTCGCGCAACGTGGCCTTTGGCGTCGAGCGCATCCGCGACCGTCTGCGCCGCTTTGCCGCCGAATCGGCCAGCGAGGCCAAGAGCGCCTTCCTGGCCAA
>CAZJQH010000193.1:0-4197 GCA_964547895.1 uncultured Chitinophaga sp.
GCGCGCAGGTTCTGGTTGAGCCTGATCTCGGCGATGTGGATCCGGTCGTCTGCCAGTCGATCAACCACCACCTTGATCGTGATGGCGGTGATGAAGAGGCCGATCGCGATGGCGATCATCAGCTCGATGAGTGTCACGCCGCGCTGCAGCGGGCGGCACTTCAGGGCTATGGGCATGGCCTGACCCCGGTTAGATTGACACCGCACAAGCTGGCCATGCCAACCGCGTTGACATGCAGCGTCAGGCTGGTGCTGGCGTCAAGCCATCCGTGCCTGAGCGTCACCTCGCCGCCATTGGCCATGCCACGCAGGCTGTCAAAAGCGAGCCGGGCCTGTCCATCAGTCAAGGGGAACGTGTTGTCGCTCAAGCTCAGCACCGAACCCAGTGCGACATCCTTGAGACTGATCGGCTGTGCGACGACACCGTTTTCATCCGTCTCCGAACGCTGGATCAGATAACCGTGTTCGGACCAGAGCACCTCGATCACCGTCACGCCCCCCGCAGCCCTGGCCTGGCGCGCCAGGGCCTCGCTGCGGGCGTAGACCATGTCCGTCAGCAATTCGTTACCCGCGCCCTTGAGTTGCTGGGCCGCGATGAAATTCCGGAACGACGGTGCAGCCAGCGCCAGCAGCACGCCGAGCACGGCCACGACCACCATTGCCTCGATCAGCGTCACGCCGGCCAGGAAGGTTTTGCGCCCCATCAGCGGCCCCAGCAATAGTTGCTCGTGGCGGTACCGGTAGAGCTGTAGGTAATGGTTCCCGCAGACATCGTTACCGTGAATGACGTGCACTTGCCGTCGTTGGACTGAGCCGTGCCTGACTTCAGGGTAGCCGTGGCGCTGTATTGAGTCGCAACAGGGTTAGACACCGTCAAGCCGTAATAGGCTTTCTCGGAGTTGGCCGTGACACCATAGGCCGCCAGTTGAGCCAGCGTCCCATAGGTCGGATTGTTGCTGCGCCATCGCTCCTGGGCCTGCTGGATCTTGAGCAGGGCGGCAATGGCATCGCCGCGACGCCCCTTGTAGACATATTCGGTATAGCTCGGATAGGCAACCGCCGCCAGGATGCCGATGATGACCACCACGATCATGACTTCGATCAAGCTGAATCCTCGCCACTTGCCTTTGCTCAAACCACAGCTACCAGCTCGTTTCTCGATCATGGAAACATTCTTCTCCACGCGCAGGAAAATGTCAAAGACTTCAGGACCAGGAGAGGGCTCAGGCTGGGACGACTCAGCCTGGACGTGATGCGAAAACCCGTTGCGGATACCATGCAGGCCCCGATCCACCAGGCAAGTCAAGGCCCGTGAACAGCACAGAGCATTCCAACCACGCCAGCCGCCTGGGCCTCGCCAGCATCTTCGGCTCGACCTTCTTCGAGCTGACCGGCTACTTCATGCTGGCGCCCTGGCTGCTGCTGCGCCTCAAGGGGCTGGACCTGCCGACCTGGCTGGCCGGCCTGTTCGCGGCCACGGCCTGGCTGGGCATCTTCCTGGTGACGCCGTTTGCCTCAGCGGTCACGCGCGCGCTGGGCCGACGGCCGACGCTCTGGCTGTCCGGGCTGGTACCGGTGCTGGCCGGACTCGCCTTCGGGTTGACGGACGCGCTGCCGCTGTGGTTCGCCATGCAGCTGCTGGCCGGCATGGCGTCGGGACTGCGCTGGGTGCTGGCCGAGGCGGTGGTGGCGGAGTTCTCGCCGCCGGCGCAGCGCGGGCGCTGGATCGGCATCTTCGAGACCATGGTCGGCAGCACCTTCGTCGTCGGCCCGACGCTGCTGGCCTGGATCGGGCCGCAGAGCCTGGGCGCGCTGTGGACTGCGGTGGCGCTGATGCTGGCCGGCCTGCTCTGGAGCCTGGCGATCCCGCCGCTGCCGCCCGAGCCTGACGCGCACGAGGCCGAGGTCGGCTGGCGCGGGGTCTGGCGCGCGCTGCGCGAGCATCCAGTCATCATGCTGGCGGGCTTCACCGGGGGTTTCTTCGAGAGCGGGCTGACCGCCATCCTGCCGCTTTATGGCCTGGCGCTGGGGCTGGGCGCGGCTGCTGCAGCCTTGCTGGTGTCATCGAGTGGCCTGGGCAGCTCGCTGCTGATGCTGCCAGCCGGCCTGCTGGCCGACCGCCTGGGGCGCCACGGGCCGGGCGGCTTCTGGGGCGATGCGCGCCAGACCCGGCTGCAGCTGATGCGGATCTTCGCTGCCGTCACGCTGGCCGGCTCGCTGCTGCTGCCCTGGGTGGCGGACCAGCCCGGTCTGGCCTGGCCGATCGCCTTCGTCTGGGGCGGAGCGGGCGGCTGCCTCTACACGCTGTCGATGATCGACATCGGCTCGCGCGAGCGCGGCATCACGCTGGTCAACAGCACGGCGGTACTGGTGATGGCCTACACGCTGGGCGGCGTGCTGGCACCGGCGCTGGGGGCGGCGGCGCTGCAGTGGTCGCCCAGGCTGGGCTTTCCGGCGCTGCTGCTGGCGGTGGCCGCGACGGGGCTCGCGATGCTGCTGCGCGCGCGCATCGGGCAGCGGGTCTGAAACCCGGCACAGTGCACATCAAGGCTCAGCTGCGGGCGAGCACCGGTGCCAGCGAGCGGCCGGTATGGGTATCGAGCCGCACCAGGTCCTCGGGCGTGCCGGCCGCAACGATGCGGCCGCCGCCGTCACCGCCCTCGGGGCCGAGGTCGAGCACCCAGTCGGCCTCGGCGATCAGGTCGAGGTCATGCTCGATCACCACCACGCTGTGGCCGCCGTCGACCAGGCGGTGCAGCACGCGGATCAGCTTGTCGACGTCGGCCATGTGCAGGCCCACGGTGGGCTCGTCGAGCACGTAGAGCGTATGCGGCGCGCGCTGGCCGCGCCGTCCGACCTCGTCGCGCACCTTGGACAGTTCGGTCACCAGCTTGATGCGCTGCGCCTCGCCGCCCGACAGGGTCGGCGAGGGCTGGCCCAGCGTCAGGTAGCCGAGGCCGACATCCTTGAGCAGCTGCAGCGGCTGGGCGATCGAGGGCATGGAGGCGAAGAAGCCGACCGCCTCGTCGACCTCCATCTGCAGCACCTCGCCGATGCTCTTGCCCCGCCAGCTCACCGCCAGGGTCTCGGGATTGAAGCGGGCACCATGGCAGGCCTCGCAGGGCACCTTGACGTCGGGCAGGAAGCTCATCGCGATGGTGCGCACGCCCTGCCCTTCGCAGCTGTGGCAGCGGCCCTCGCCGGTGTTGAACGAGAAGCGGCCCGGACCATAGCCGCGCGCCTTGGCCTCCAGCGTCTCGGCGTAGAGCTTGCGGATCGCGTCCCAGAAGCCGATGTAGGTGGCCGGGCAGCTGCGCGGCGTCTTGCCGATCGGGGTCTGGTCGACCTCGAGCACGCGCTCGACATGGCCGAAGCCCTGCAGGTTCGCGCAGCCCTGCCAGACCGGCAGCTGGCCGGCGGCGAGCGCATCGCGCCCGGCCTTGGTCGAGGTCTGCGTGACGGCGGTGGCGACGTTGGCCAGCAGCACCTCGCGCGCGAAGGTCGACTTGCCCGATCCGCTCACGCCGGTGACCGCCACCAGGCGCTTGAGCGGCACCGACGCCGTCACGTCCTTGAGGTTGTGCAGGCTGGCGCGCTCGACGGTGAGCCAGTGCAGCTTTTCCGGCAGCGGCGCTGCTTCGGGTTCCGGCTGCTTCTTCTTGCGGGAGGATTTCTTGGCAGCGGGCAGCGGGGATGCAGTATCACTCCCTGCCGGAGTCGTCGAGTCGGGTGGGCTGCCGGGTGACGATTTCTGCTCGCAGCATGAGGAGCCCGGCAGCCCGCCCGGCTCGGCGACGGGTTCGGCGACGGACGCCAGCGCCTGGGCAGCCGCAAAGGCCTCGTCGCTGACCGGCCGGCGCGGCTGCAGCGGATGCCGGATCGCGTGCAGCAGGTAGCGGCCGGTCTGCGAATCCTCGGCCGCCATCACATCATCGACCGAACCCTGCGCGACCAGACGACCGCCTCGGATGCCGGCGCTCGGGCCGATGTCGATCACATGGTCGGCGCGGCGGATCGTGTCCTCGTCATGCTCGACCACCACCAGCGTATTGCCCTTGCTGCCCAGCTTGTGCAGCGCGTCGAGCAGGATCTGGTTGTCGCGCGCATGCAGGCCGATGGTCGGCTCGTCAAGCACGTAGCAGACGCCCTGCAGATTGCTGCCGAGCTGGGCCGCGAGCCGGATGCGCTGCGCCTCGCC
>CAZJQH010000194.1:0-4194 GCA_964547895.1 uncultured Chitinophaga sp.
CCGCAGGTGCCGATCATCCTCGACGCCAAGCGCGGCGACATCGGCAGCACCGCCGAGCAGTACGCCAAGGAGGCCTTCGAGCGCTATGGTGCCGACGCTGTGACGCTGTCGCCCTTCATGGGCTTCGACACGGTCCAGCCCTATCTGCGCTACCCGGGCAAGGGCGTGTTCCTGCTCTGTCGCACCTCGAACCCGGGCGGCGACGACTTCCAGTTCCAGCGCCTGGCCGATGTCGAGGGCCAGCCTCGCCTGTTCGAGCACCTGGCCAGCCTGGCCCAGGGGCCCTGGAACCTGAACGGACAGATGGGCCTGGTGGTCGGCGCCACCTATCCGGACGAGATCGCCCGCGTGCGCGAACTCGCGCCCACCCTGCCGCTGCTGATCCCGGGCGTCGGCGCCCAGGGCGGCGACGCCAAGGCGACGGTGCAGGCCGGCTGGCGCGCCGAGGGCGGCGTGACCACCGGCGCCGTGATCGTGAACTCCTCGCGCGCGGTGCTGTACGCCAGCGCCGGCGAGGACTTCGCCGCTGCGGCGCGAGCCGAGGCGATCCGCACCCGCGACCTGCTCAACGCGGCGCGATAAGCGCGTCAGTTCAAGCGCGGCAGACCAGCGGGCCTTCAGCGCGCATCGAGGATCTCGAAGGCCTCGACCGGCCGCGCATGGCCCTTGACCTGCAGCACCAGCCGGCGGCCGGTCACCGCGCTGCCGCCAGCGGCTGCCACCGTGGCGGCGCTGGCCAGGATGGCGCAGCCGGTCTCCTTGGTCTGCCCCTCCAGCCGGGACGCCAGGTTGACCGTGTCGCCGACCGCGGTGTATTCCATCCGCGTGCTGGAACCCATGTTGCCGACCACCGCCTCGCCGCTGTGCAGGCCGACGCCGACCGCGAAGGCCGGCAGCTCGATGCCGGCAAAGCGCTGCCGCATCCAGTCGCCGAACTCGGCCGCCACGCGCTGCAGCGCTACCGCCGCGCGCAGCGCGCGCGCCGCATGGTCGGGCTGATCCAGCGGCGCGCCGAATTCCGCCATCACCGCATCGCCGATGAACTTGTCTATGGTCGCGCCCTGGCGCAGCAGCTCGGCGCAGGCGCGCTCGAAGAAGCGGTTGAGCAGCTCGATCACCTCGGGCGCTGGCAGGCGCTCGCTGACCGTGGTGAAGTTGCGGATGTCCATGAACAGCAAGGTCACCTCGCGCAGCTGGCCGCCGAGCTCGGGCAGCCTCTCCGAGACCAGCAGCTGCTCCACCACCTCGGGCGATACATAGCGCGCGAACATCCGGCCCACGCGGCGGCGCTCGCGCTCGGCTCGGGTCAGCCGCATCGGCAGCAGCAGGCCCAGCGCCGCCAGCATGCCCAGCTGCAGGTGCGCCACCGGCAGCAGCCAGTATTGCAGGAACAGGCCGTAGCCTATTAACGCCACCGCCGGCAGCCCTGCGCCCAGCAGCAGCAGCGTCCGCCAGGCGGGCAGCCGCACCGCCAGCAAGGCGAGCAGGCCGAAGGCCGCGGCAAAGGCGGCCAGCCGGCCCGCTGCGGGCAGTTCCCTAAAGCGCTGGCCGTGCAGCAGCGTCTCGATCATGTTCGCCTGCAGCTCGGGGCCGCTCATCAGCCCCTGTCCGCCGCTCAGTCCGGTCGAATAGGGCGTGGCATGCACATCGTTGTCGCCTGCATAGCCGGCACCCAGCACCACCACCTTGCCTGCCAGCGCCCGGACCTCGGGCAGCGCTGATGCGCCGGGCTGCAGCAGCGTCTCGAAGGACAGCGCGCGGTAACTGCCGGGCGGCCCGGCAAAGTTCACGCGCAGGCGCTCGCCCGGCTGCAGCCGGCCAGCGCCGAAATCCAGGCCCCGCTCCTGCAGGTCCTTGCCCAGGTCCAGGCCGAGCGCCCTGGCCGCAGCGAGGCCGGCAATCGTGTAGCGCGGCAGCCCCTCGGCCACGGCCCCGGAGCTCGCGCTGGTGCTCAGCTGCCGCACCACGCCGTCCGGGTCGGTGCGCAGGTTGGCCAGGCCCAGGTGTCCGACCAGGTCCATCCCGGGCAGCGCCAGCAGGTAGTCGGGGCTGGGCAGCAGGAAATCCTCCGGGCGCTCGCCAGGGCCCAGGGCATAGGCCGCCAGCAGCACGCCACCGGCATGGATCTGCTCGCGCAGGGCACGGTCGAAGTCGCGTGCCGCGGCGGAACTGCCCAGCCCCTGCTGCGCCAGCCAGCGCTCGGGGCTGAAGCTGAAGATCAGGTCCACCGCGACCAGCCGCACGCCGGCCTCGCGCAGCGTCTGCAGCGCGCGCGCGAAATGCGGGCTCCAGAATGCCAGTGGCTCGTCGGGGCGTGCCAGCAGGCTGCGCTCGTCGACCAGCACCAGTGCGGTCGAGCGGGGCTCGAAGCGGACGCCGGCCTGGCGATGCCACAGGTCGGCGTAGACCTGCTCGGCGCCGCGAGCCAGGCCGCTGGCGTGCAGCGCCTCGACCAGCGCGGTCGCCGTCAGCGCGGCGGCCAGCGCCAGCCGGCCCAGCCTGCGCCGGATCCTGTCGGCTGGTTTCATGACTGCAGCCTCCCTTTCGGTGACCATCCAGTGCCGGGGTCATCCGCCGGGCCAGTTTAATCCGGCGCCTGACGCTTGTCTTGGGTGGCCGGCCGGCGTTTGCGCTGCAGCTTGCCGGGTGGTAGAAAGGCAGGCGCTGTCACGCTGCTGGAGCCCCGATGAAGCTGAACCGATTGCTGCACTCGATCCGCCTGCTGGCCGCCCTGGCCTGGGCGCTGTCCTCGCCGGCGTTGTTTGCGGCCAGCGAAGCGGCGCTGGTGACCGCGGTGGCGGGCCAGGTCGGCCTGTCGACCCCCGATGCGAGCCAGCCCCTGCAGGCCTTCGTCAAGCTGCAGCCGGGCGACCGGCTGACGCTGGCGCAGGATGCCAGCGTGCGGCTGGTCTATTTCGACAGCCGGCGCCAGGAAAGCTGGACCGGCCCGGGCCGGCTGGAGGTTGGCGCGGCCGCCAGCGTCAGCCAGGATCTGCCCCCGCCCCAGGTCCAGCTGCTGCCCGAGTTCCTGGTGCGGCAGATCGCGCGCACGCCCGGCCCTCCCAGCCAGGGACGTGCGGGGGCGGTGCGACTGCGCAGCCTGCCCGAGCCCGCCGCGCGCGTCGAGGCCGAATACCTGGCGCTGCGCGAGCAGTCCGATCCGGCCGATCTCAACCCCGAGCTCTACCGGCTCGCGGGGCTGTTCGAGCTGCGCGAGTTCGCCCGCGTCGAGCAGGCGCTGGCCGAACTGCGCGAGCACCGGTCCGACGACGAGCAGGTGGATCTGCTGGTCCAGCTCTACCGCCGGGCCATCCGCGACGCGCGCAACGCATGGTCAGCGCCGGCGCGCTAGCGGACTGCTGCTGGCAGGCCGGCTCGCTTCAGAACTCGAATTCCTGCCCCGCCTCCAGCCAGACCAGGCGGTGGCGCTGCTCCAGGCCAAGCGCCTCGACCTCGGCCCGGATCAGCGCCGCCTGGTCCGGCCTGGCATGGGTGATCCCGATCAGGGGCGGGCTGCCGGTTGGCAGCGGGTCGAGTTGCGCCAGTTCGGCGGCCAGGTCGGCCGGACAGAGGTGGCCGCTCAGGCGCGCCAGGGCTGCCTCGCGCTGGCTGAAGGCGGTCTCGATCACCAGCATCGCCAGCGGCAGCCGGTTGACGCGCTGCCAGAACGCCGGGTTGGGCCCGCTGTCGCCGCCGAACACCCAGGCTCCCCGCGGCGTCTCGACCGCGTAGCCAACCGCCGGCACCGCATGCCGCGCTGGCAGCACCTCGATCCGGTACGGGCCCAGCGCCAGCTGTTGGCCGACCGCCAGCGGCTCCAGCCGCAGCAAGGGGCGCTCGGGCGAGGGGATGCGCTCGAAGTCGGGCCAGATTTCATGGTTGAAGATGTGGCGGCGCAGCGCCTCCAGCGTCTCGGGCAGCGCATGGACCCGCACCGGCTGGTGCCGCGACCCGGCCACCGAGCCCAGCATCAGCGGCAGCGCCGCCAGATGGTCCAGGTGCGAATGGGTCAGCAGCACATGGTCGATGCGCGCGAGCTCGTCGAGCGTCAGGTCGCCCACGCCGGTGCCGGCATCGACCAGCAGCGACTCGCCGATCAGGAAGGCGGTTGTGCGCGCCTGGCGCGCGATCGCGCCCGAGCAGCCCAGCACGCGCACCTTCATGCGGGCCACCGTTGCGATGGACTGACGCTCA
>CAZJQH010000195.1:0-4183 GCA_964547895.1 uncultured Chitinophaga sp.
GGCAAGATCACGGTCAACGGCAAGGACATCGAAGCTTTCTTCGGTCGCCAGACCTCGATCATGATCGCCAAGCAGCCGCTGGCACTGACCGAGAACCTGGAAGCCTTTGACATCCAGGTCAACGTCCACGGTGGCGGTGAATCCGGCCAGGCCGGTGCAGTGCGTCACGGCATCACCCGCGCCCTGATCGACTACGATGCAGCGCTCAAGCCCGCCCTGAGCGCCGCTGGCTTCGTCACCCGCGATGCCCGCGAAGTCGAGCGTAAGAAGGTCGGTCTGCGTTCCGCACGCCGCGCCAAGCAGTTCAGCAAGCGTTAATTCGCACGCTGTCCAGCGAAAAGCCGCCTGCCAGCCCTGTGCTGGGGGCGGTTTTTTCATGCAGGTTCCGGGAAAGACCCTGCTATCGTCGTCGTTATCGAGGCTGGCTCGGACGGCTATTCCCGAGTTCTTTGCTATAGTATTTCATCCAATCAGATTCCAAGGGTTCCTATCATGAGCGAACAAGCCGTTGCCGTCGACACCGAAATGCCCGAGCCGCTGATCTTCACGGATGCGGCTGCGGTCAAGGTGGCCGACCTGATCGCCGAAGAGGGCAATCCCGATCTCAAGCTGCGTGTCTTCGTGCAGGGCGGCGGCTGCTCGGGCTTCCAGTACGGCTTCACCTTCGACGAGGTCGTCAACGAGGACGACACGCAGATGACGAAGAACGGCGTCACGCTGCTGATCGACGCCATGAGCCTGCAGTACCTGGTCGGCGCCGAGATCGACTACAAGGAAGACCTGCAGGGCGCCCAGTTCGTGATCAAGAATCCGAACGCCAACACCACCTGCGGTTGCGGTTCGAGCTTCAGCGTCTGACACTTTCCGGGCGCGGCCCGGATCGACACATCTCCAAGGGGTTCGCCGGCGACTGGCCAGCGAGCCCCTTGCTGTCTTCAGGCCGGGTAGATCGCGCCCAGGATGCGCGGTCCGGCAGCGCCCGTGACCGCGCTCAGGTTGCCTGGCTGGCCCTCCAGCGTGCGCCAGGCCAGCCAGGCGAAGGCGGCGGCCTCGACCAGGTCGACCGGCCAGCCGCGCTCGGCAGTCGTCATGAGCTGGCAGTTTCCGAGTTGGCGCCGCAGCGATGACATCAGGGCGGCGTTGCGCGCGCCGCCACCGCAGACCAGCACTTCGCTCAAGGGCGTGCCACCCCAGTCCAGCGTCCGCAGGGCCTGCGCGATGCTGTGCGCGGTCAGTTCGACCAGGGTGGCCTGTACATCGGCTGGCGTCAGCGCTTCGAAGCCCTGCAGCTGTCGCTGCAGCCAGTCGGCGTGGAACAGGTCGCGTCCGGTGCTCTTGATGCCCTGCAGGGCGAAATAGGGCTCGGCCAGCAGGCGCTCGAGCAGTGCGGCATTGATCTGCCCTTGCGCGCCCCAGGCGCCATCGCGGTCATAGGGCAGGCCCAGGTGCCGCTGGCACCAGAGGTCGAGCAGCATGTTGCCCGGGCCGGTGTCGAGCCCCAGCACGCGGCCGTCCGCGGCGAGCGCGGTCGCGTTGGCAATGCCGCCGATGTTGACCACCGCGGCCGAGGCGCCGGCACTGCCGAAGATCTCGCGGTGGAAGGCCGGCACCAGCGGTGCACCCTGGCCGCCCGCCGCGATGTCGCGGCTGCGGAAGTCGGCGACCACGCTGATCCCGCTGAGCTCGGCCAGCAGCGCCGGCGCATTGAGCTGCAGCGTGTAGGGCGGAAAAGCCGGATCGCTGGCGTCGACCCGACGTCCGCGCAGCAGGGCGCCGGGCGGGTGGTGGCGCACGGTCTGGCCATGGGCGCCGATGGCACCGACCTGCTGCGCGCCCACGCCGCCGGCCTGCAGCAAGGCTGCGACGACTTCGGCGTAGATCAGCGTCAGCTGGTGGGCGCAGACCGCGGCGCGGTGCAGCTCGTCCGGGCCGCTGGCGTTGAGCGCGAGCAGTTCGGCGCGCAGCCTGTCCGGCAGCGGCAGGCCATGGCTGGCCAGCACCCGTGGCGGCCGGGCCGCGAAATCGACCAGCACCCCGTCGACCCCGTCCAGCGAGGTGCCGGACATCAGGCCGATGCAAAGTGCCTGGGGCTGCATTACTCGGCGCTGGCCTGGACCACGGTGGCCGCAGCGTCGAGCTGCTGGCGCATCGCCTGCGCCACGCGCTGGAATTCCGCCCTGGCCGTGGCCGGGACGGCCTGCTTGCCGGCATTGCGCGCCAGCGTCAGCGGGTCCTGGTGCCGGCCCTTGACCAGGTATTCGAAATGCAGGTGCGGTCCGGTCGAGGCACCGGTGCTGCCGACCGCGCCGATCAGGTCGCCCTGCGCCACGCTCTGTCCCTGGCGCACGCCGATGCGGCTCAGGTGGGCATAGGCGGTGGATTTCTGTTCGTCGTGCTGGATCGTGACCAGGTTGCCGTAGCCGGTCTTCCAGCCGGCGAATTCGACCTTGCCATTGGCCACCGCGCGCACCGCAGTGCCGGTCGGGGCCGAGAAGTCGACTCCGAGGTGGGCCTGCTGCCGACCCGAGATCGGGTGGAAGCGCATGCCGTAGCGGCTGCTGACGCGCGTGAAGGGTAGTGGCGAGGCCAGGAAGCTGCGTTGCAGGCTCTGGCCGTCAGGGGTGAAGAAGGCGCCCTTGTCGCCACCCTGCTGGAACCAGACCACCTGGTGCTTCTGGCCGCGGTTGACGAATTCGGCGCCAAGCAGCTGGCCGTAGCTCAGCACTTCGCCATCGGCCTCGAAGGTCTCGTAGACGATCTGGAAGCGGTCGCCGGCGGCGAGGTCATTGCGGAAGTCGATTTCGCTGTCGAACACGTCGGCCAACTGTTCGGCCACGCTGTCGGGCAGCCGCGCCGCCTCGGTGGCCTCGAACAGGGTGCTGCGGATGGTGGCGCCCGCCAGCCTGACCTTGCGCTCGAGCGGTCCGACTTCGAGCTGCGAGCGCAGCCCCTGCTCGCCGCGGCTGATCTGCAGGCGGTTGAATTCCTTGCCGCTGACGGCAGGCCAGAGCACCTTGAGTCCGGTCAGCCTGCCCTTGTCGTCGGTGCGGGCCGAGACCAGCTTGCCGGCACTGCCGTTGAGCAGCAGGCGCTTGGTGATCGGATCGCGTCCCAGGAAGGCGGCGGCTTCGCTGTCGCGCACGCCCAGGCGCTTGAGCAGGCTCTGGACCGAATCGTTGCGCCGGGTCAGGTCACTGTGATAGAGCTCGAAGACCGCAGGTGCAGCCGTCTGCGTGGCCTGGACCATGGGTGTGACCGTCTCCACCACCTGCTGCACCGGCAGGTCGGCGGCGTCGGGTGTCAGCGGCGCCACGGCCACTGCGGTGACACCGGTGCCCAGCAGCAGGGCACCCAGTCCGGCCATGAACCGGCGCGGGTGCTGTCGCATGGCTTGCGCCAGCAGTTCAAGACTTTGCTTCATGAAAAAAACAGATCCGACGATGACAGGGCAGTGCCTGTCACCTTGTGTGCAAGGGGGATGCGCCAGTAGGGCGGCGCGACCGGTTGGAATGCTGGCTGCCGAGGGCAGGGACGCGCTCACTAAAATCCCGGTCTAATACGACCCAACATTTTACCCAGGCCACCGAAAGCCGCAACTGGAAATAACCCTTATGAATGAACAAGTTGAATCCGGGAAAACCGCAGTGACGAGCAGCGCGGCGGCGACCCCCGTGCTGTCCGATGCCGTCCAGCATGCGCTGGCCGTCACGCGTCGCGGCTGCGAGGAGCTGATCCCCGAGGCGGACTGGGTCAGGAAGCTGGTGAAAAGCGAAGCCAGCGGCCAGCCGCTGCGCATCAAGCTGGGCTTGGACCCGACCGCGCCCGACATCCACATCGGCCACACCGTGGTGCTCAACAAGATGCGCCAGCTGCAGGATCTGGGCCACCAGGTGATCTTCCTGATCGGCGACTTCACCAGCCTGATCGGCGATCCGTCGGGCCGCAACAGCACCCGTCCGCCGCTCACCCCCGAGCAGATCAAGCTCAACGCCGAGACCTACTACAAGCAGGCCAGCCTGGTGCTCGACCCCGAGAAGACCGAGATCCGCTACAACAGCGAATGGTGCCTGCCGCTGGGCTCGATGGGCATGATCCAGCTGTCGGCCAAGTACACGGTCGCGCGCATGATGGAGCGCAACGACTTCCACGACCGCTTCAAGGCCGGCACGCCGATCTCGGTGCA
>CAZJQH010000196.1:0-4176 GCA_964547895.1 uncultured Chitinophaga sp.
GGCTCTGCTGGGCTTTGTGTCGGCGACATTCGTGCCCGCCATCCTGGCACTCTTCACCGGCCCGGCTGGCTGGACGATCCTCGCTATCGCTGCGGTCGTCGCCATGGCGATCGTATTCCGCAAGCCCATCACCGACTTTCTCACATGGATCGGTGCTGAGTTCATGAAGCTGGCCAAGTCGTTTGGCACTTGGCTGCAACCCATCGGCCAGGCCCTGTCGAACCTCTGGACCGGTGCGCTCAAGACGGCTGGCGACTTCTTCGCCGGTGTCGGCCGGCTGGCCCAAGGCATGGTGCGCACGGTGCGGGCACCTTTCGAGGCCCTTGGAAACGTCATCCGATCCGTGTTCAACGGCATCCTGGGCGCCATTGAGTACGCCGTCAACGGCGCTGTGAACGGGGTCAACGTGCTCATCCGCGGCTACAACGCGATCCCGACCGCGCCCGACATTCCGCTGATCCCTAACATTGCTATCCCTCGCTTCGCTGAAGGTGGTGTGGTTGATCGCCCGACATTGGCCATGGTCGGTGAGGGCGGAGAGCGAGAGTACATCATCCCTGAGTCGAAGATGGCGGCGGCATCGGCCCGCTACCTTGCCGGTGGTCGAGGTGATCGCGTGCTGGGCAGCAGCCAGATCAACATCACCACCGGTCCGGTGCTCCAGCAGGACGGGCAGCAGTGGGTCAGCGTGGCCGACCTTGAGCGGGCAATGCGGCAGACCGAGGCCTCGACCCTCGCGCGCATCCGGACACCGGCCGGCCGCCGTGCGCTGGGGGTGCGCTGATGGCGCGGGCACAGTCGCAGTTCCTGCGGATCCACGACCCCGCCGGCGCCACCTATCACCGCTGGCAGAACTTCTACGCGCACCAGACCGTCGCGTGGGCGTCCACCAGCTGGATCTACCAACCATTCACGGCGTCAGGCATCACCTCTGGCGCCACCGGTGACGAGGGCGGGGTGACGATCAGCGCTCCAGCGTCGCCGCTGGTCGTCGATGCGCTGCAGCGGGCGATGGACAGCGGTTGGCTGTTCACCCTGCAGGTCTACCAGTTCGACGCCTACGACGGCGTCACGGCCCCGCTGGCGGGGCAGACGCTGGTGGGCACCTTCACCGGCGAGGTGGTCAACGCCGGCGGCACCCTGACCGAGCTGCAGCTGGAGCTGGGCAGCAGCCTGTCTCCGGTCGGGGCACAGATCCCACCGCGGACGATGACGACCAGACTGATCGGGAAGGGGTGCCGACTATGAGCGCACTGATCGGCAGCGACCCGCTGGCCCTGCAGGCCCTGGAGGAAGGCCTGATCCGCGGACCGCTCGAGGATGCCGGCGCCCAGGGCGACAGCAAGCTCGACACCCAGCAACGAGCGGCCGCGATTGGAGAGCCAGTGCCGATCGTGTTCTGCCGAAGGGTAGGGGACTACGGCGGCGTGCTGATCAGCCCGGCGGCGACCGAGGCCCGCTTCAGCAACGACGCCAGTAATGCCGTCACGGCCAGCTACCACCTGGTGCTGAGCGAGGGGCGGATCGGATCGATCCAGGTGCGCGACGTGTTCCAGCGGTCGTGCCGGGTCGGCAGCCACAGCCAGACATACGACCGGCGCGCCGGCACCTGGGATCCGGGCAACTACGTGACGGCGCAGGCCGGCTACACGATGCCGGAGTGCCCGTACTACTGCGGAACGGTGGGGCTCTACACCGGCATGAGCACCCTGAGCTTCACGGTCACAGTGCCGAATGGCGTCGATCAGTGGAACCGGCAGGTGCACTGCTTCATCCGCGACGGCATGGAGGTGCCGCGGTTGATCGAGGGCAGCGTGGGCAGCTCGAACAACTTCGCCGATCTGTACCAGTGGGCGCTGGTGAACTGCTCGCGGCTGCCGTCCGCGATGATCGACACCGCCAGCCTGGCCGCGGCGGCGACGTTCCTCAGCGCCAACGGCCTGACCTGCGACATCAACATCGCCGACAGCTCGAACCTGGAGGACTTCGCCACCAACCTGGCCCCGTACTTCCTGCTGACCCAGACCCGCATTGCCGGCCGGCGGGGACTGCGGCCGCTGCTGCCGGTGAACGCGAACGGCACCATCAACACCGGCGCGATCGGCTGGGAGTTCCTGTTCAACGAGGACTACATCCTGCCTGAGTCGTTCGAGCTGACATACATCCCGCTGGCCGACCGTAAGCCGTTCACGGTCCAGGCGATCTGGCGGCAGCAACTGACCGACGACTTCGGCATCATCAGGACCAGTGAGGTCCGCTACGAGTTCGAGGCAGCAGACGGCCCCTACGAGCAGCACGACCTATCGCAGTTCTGCACCCGCGAGAATCACGCGGTCAAGGTCGCAGCCTACATCCGCGCGCGCCGCAAGTGGGTGACGCATACCGCCCGCTGGGTCAGCCGGGCCCAGGCGTTCAACACCCTGCTGGTCCCTGGTGACATCTGCCGCGTCAGGCTGGAGCGCAACGTGGCCGGCATGACGCCTGGCGTGCACGACTTCCTCTACCAGGTTGACCGCATCACCCAGACGTCAGAGGGCGACGTGCAGATCGAGGCCACGCACCTTCCGATCGACGAGCAGGGCCGGAGCCTCGTCGCGCTGGACGTGGCCGGGACCACTGGAACCGGGATCCTGCTGACCAGTAACAAGAGCGGCGTGGGGTGCGACGTCAACAGCTCGGGTGACACGACGGTGCCGGCGGAGACCTTCAGGGTCGGGAGCGCGATCGGTGGAGGGCGGGTGCTGCTGGCTCACGATGGGGTCCCGACGCCACCCGGCACGCTGCCGCCTGGTGGAGCGCCGCCAGATGGCAGCCCCGCGGATGGGCCGGACGAGACCGAGGACAACCCGGGCGACGGGCTCGACTCAACGCCGGTCCAGTCGGTGCTGGAACAGGACCCCGACACGTGCCAGATCTCAACGCTGCCAGCGTGCTCAAGCGGTCATTATGTCATCTCAGAGCTTGACGAGAACGGCGACATCATACCGGGGACCGAGACGGTCTACGGATCAACACTGCCGATCAACCTTGACATCAACTTTAAGCACATCGTCTACATCTGCGAGGATGGCGACGGGTCACTAGCTGAGATAACGACCGAGAGCTGTGAGCCCACCATCGATGTCGACACATTGCTGCTGCTGCATTTCAACGACGCCAACAACACGACAACGTACACGGACAGCAGCGATTATGCGCACTTCGTCAGGAACACATTCCTGCCAAACGGCAACCCAACCTATACAACGACAGCGGTCGCCAAGTTTGGCACAGGGTCGCTGAGTCACGACGGCCTATGGTCGTTGGTCCAGGTCAACGTCGGCACCATCGCCGCCGCCGGACAGGACTTCACGATTGATTTCTGGTACTACCGGCGCCCGCCCATTGTCGTTAATGGCGTAACCGTCTACATGAATGACTACCAGCAGATCGCCGCTAACTTCGTGATGGGCTCCAGCAAGATTATTCAGCTGTACCCCAGCTTCTTCGGGTACGTCCAGCTGTATAACAACACGGACTCAGAGACTCTGATCCTTGCCGACGACCTTACCGAGATGACGGGCGACGGCACCTGGCACCATGTAGCGATTGAGCGGTATCAAAACATTTTCTACGTCTACGCAAACGGCGCCGTGAGCGCTCAGACCTACAGCTCAAGCGAGGCGATAACTGGAAACTTCTTCTACATTGGCGATTATCTGGACAACACCCCGGCGCAGGGCGTGCCGTATAACGTCAACCCCACGATGTACGACGAATATAGGATTACCAAGTCTGCGCAGTATCAAGGGCAATCCTTCACGCCGCCCGTCGGCCCGTACTGACCATGGCCACCTTTCCCACCCTGTATCCGTCGATCCGGACATTCACCCCGGGAGAGTACCCTCACACTCCATTTCAGGCGCTGTCGAATCGCAACCGGCGAGTTCTGCACTCGAACGCGCTGAACGCGGCCGGCCTGCAACTGACGTTTGTCAGGCTGTCCCAGGCCGAAATGCTCGCGGTCCTGGCGCACTACAACGGCCAGCAGGGCGAGTTCGTCCCGTTCCCGATCCCGTCGTCGATCCTGCAGGGGTTCACCGCCGCCGACTTCCTGCCAGCCGGCCACCTGTGGCGCTACGCCAGCCCGCCTGATGTCGTCGACTTCTGCGGCCCCTACCACGACGTCACCGTTGC
>CAZJQH010000197.1:0-4162 GCA_964547895.1 uncultured Chitinophaga sp.
TTGCCAGGCGCGCAAGGCACTCTCGGTCATGGCATCGAACTGGTCGCCATCCGCCAGCCCGAGGTATTGCTGCGCTTCATCACCCAAGGCCTGTGCCAGTGCCTTGCGCATGGCGGACACCGCCGGACCTGACTTGCCACGCAGCAACAGGCTGCTGGAGACTGGATTCATGATGGTTCCTTTCAGGGCAGCTTTGGCTCGAAGCAGAGTAGGAATCGCATCTTTTCCAGTCAAGCGGAATTTTGTCCTGCGGGACAGGAACCGCAGTTCCCAGGACATGGCTCAAGCCTGAGACCTAGATGCCGCTTGCGGCGGGGTGGGCTTGTCGCTCATCTTCCATGGCACGGACTCGCCCGCCTCATGCCGCTTCGTCAGGCGCCCGACCACGCCGCGCACGAAGCGCTCGTCGATGCGGGTCAGTTCATCGGGCCGTGTCTCCGCGAAGTGGGCGGGAATGTACATCGTGGGTGGGTGAAAGAGGATGGGAGCCATCACTGGCGCGCAGCGGCGCATCCATAACCGGCTGCGAGCTACCTCATGAAATTTCTGTTATTCCGAAAATTTCTTGCTTTCAGGTCGTTTTCCGGCAAAAATTTCGGAGTAACAGAAATTCCTGCATTCACCCCACCCGGATGCAAGCGCTTACTGAAAGTCCGAAATGAACCAGAGCTCGCCTGCCGTCACGGTACTGGACACCCCCGATGCCCTGGGCCCGGTCGTGCGCGCCCGTCGCAAGTCCCAGTCATTGCGCATCGACGATGCGGCTGCCCTGCTGGGCGTGTCCGTGGACCTCATGTCACGGCTCGAAAACGGGCAAGGCTCGGTCCGGCTGGACAAGGCCATTGCAGTGCTGGACGGCCTGGGCCTGGCGCTGATGGTCCTGCCCAAGGAACACCCCTGGGTGCGCGAGGCTGCAACCATGCCCAGGCCAAGCCACCCTGGACCGCAGCCGTGAAGCACGAACTCCATCTGTGGACCAAGGGCCGCAAGGTGGCCGTCATCTCCCACGAGGCCAGGGACGATCAATGGTCGATGGCGTACGAGCAGGCCTGGGCTGCCGACCCGCAGTCATTCCCGCTCTCGCCAGTCCTGCCCATCATTCGTCCAGAGGTGGGCTATTCGTCAAACACACTGAAGCGCTTCATCGAGCATCTGCTGCCGGAAGGCAGGGCGCTGGATGTCGCGGTGGCCTACAACGGTCTGGCCAAGAGCAATGTGTTCGGCCTGATCCGCGCGCTCGGTGCCGAAACGGCAGGCGCCCTACGGTTCACGGCCGAGGCGGTCGACACCGCGCCCGATGATGACCCACCACGCGAGATCACGCTGCAGGAGCTGGATGAGCGCATCGCCCAACACGAACAGCTGCCGCTGACCGTCTGGGACGGCAAGGTCCGCATGTCGGTGGCCGGCTTGCAGGACAAGCTGCTCGTTTACTTGGACCGCCCGGTGGCGGAGGGCGGGCGGCTGTTCCTTGTCGATGGCCGACGTCTGGCTTCTACCCATATCCTCAAGCCCGACACCGCCCAGGCCAGGACCCCCCACCTGGCCGTCAACGAGCATTTCTGCATGTCGCTGGCCCGCCGGATGGGCCTGCCGGCAGCCGAGGTCAACCTGCTGCGTACGCCGCGCCCCGTGCTCGTGGTGCACCGCTTCGACCGCGAGGTGCAGGGCGCCGGAGACCAGGCTAGGGTCAACCGACTGCACATCATCGACACCTGCCAGGCCTGTGACCTGCCGGTGAGCTACAAGTACGAACGCAACCTCGGCAGTGCGCCAGCGGTCCGCCATATCCGCGACGGCGTGAGTTTCGAGCGCCTGTTCCAGTGCGCCGAACTGAGCAGCAACAAGGCCGCCACGCGGCTCACGATGCTGCGCTGGGCGCTGTTCCAGTTCCTGATCGGCAACAGCGACGCGCACGGCAAGAACTTCTCCTTCCGCGTACTGCCAGGCGGACTGCTTGAACCCGCCGAGTGGTACGACCTGGTCAGCGTGCTGCAGTACGACGGCTTCGACACGGAACTGGCCATGGCCTACGGCGATGTGTTCGCGCACAAGGAAGTCACGGCCTTCGCGCTGGCCGACTTCGCGACACGCTGCGGCATCGACCGCAAGCTCATGCGTCGCGAAGGGCAGCGACTGGCCAAGCTCGCGCTCCAGGCTGCCGCGCAGCAAGCCGAATCCGACCTCTACCGGGCCGATGAGTGGCCCTTCATCCAAGGCATCGCCCACTTTGTGACACAGCAGGCGCTGCGACTGTCCAAGCTGGTCAGCGATGCCGCGGCCATCAAGGCCGGCTATCTTCGATACCACACCCCATGATCCACGACAAGACAATCGAGGCCTGGTACGCCAGCCACCCCCTGATCCGCGACCTGGTCGCGCTGCGCGAGACCAGCTGGTTCAACCCGGCTATCGCCCCCGCCGCCACCGCGCTGGCCGATGTCGGCCTGGGGGCCGATGATGTGGCGCAGGCCAGCGCGCGGCTGCGGCGCTTCGCGCCCTATATCGCCAAGGTCTTCCCGCAGACGGCTGCGGCGGGCGGTCTGATCGAGTCGGGCATCCGGCCCCTGCCGCAGATGCAGCGCATCCTGCTGGAGGAGGCCGGGCTGGGCGAAGGCGGCCAGCTCTGGCTCAAGACCGACAACGAGCTGCCGATCTCGGGCTCGATCAAGGCGCGCGGCGGCATCCACGAGGTGCTCAAGCATGCCGAGGACCTGGCGCTGCAGGCCGGTCTGATCCGCCCTGGCGACGACTACGCAAGGCTGGCCAGCGACGCCGCGCGCGCGTTCTTCGGCCAGTACCGCATCGCGGTCGGCTCCACCGGCAACCTAGGGCTGTCGATCGGCATCATGAGCGCCAAGCTCGGCTTCCAGGCGACCGTCCACATGTCGTCCGATGCGCGGCAATGGAAAAAGGACCGGCTGCGCGCCAGCGGCGTGACCGTGGTCGAGTACGAGTCGGACTACAGCGCGGCGGTCGAGCAGGGACGACGGCAGGCCGAGTCCGACCCGAGCTGCTATTTCGTCGACGACGAGAACTCGCCGCACCTGTTCCTGGGCTACGCGGTGGCGGCGGAACGGCTCAAGCAGCAGTTCGATCAGGCCGGCGTGATCGTCGACGCGGAGCATCCGCTGTTCGTCTACCTGCCCTGCGGCGTGGGCGGCGGCCCGGGCGGGGTCGCCTTCGGGCTCAAGCTGGTGTTCGGCGACGCGGTGCACTGCGTCTTCGCCGAGCCGACCCACTCGCCCTGCATGCTGCTGGGCGTCTACACCGGGCTGCACGATGCGGTCAGCGTGCAGGAATTCGGCATCGACAACGTCACCGCCGCCGACGGCCTCGCGGTCGGCAGGCCGTCGGGCTTCGTCGGCAAGGCGATGCAGCGCTTGGTCGACGGCTACTACACCGTCGCGGACGAAGAACTGTTCCGGCTGCTGGCGCTGGCTTATCGGGAAGAGGACATCAAGCTGGAACCCTCGGCGCTGGCGGGCATGCCGGGCATGGTGCGAGTGCTGAACGACCCCGACTACCTCGAGCGCATCGGCGCCACGCCGGAGCGGCTGGCCAACTCCACCCACCTGGTCTGGGGGACGGGCGGGAGCATGGTGCCGGAGGAGGAGTTTTCGGGGTATGTCGAGAAGGGGCTGTGCTTGCAGCGCCAGCCATCGCAGCAGCCACCGGGCTGACTCGAGGATCAGGCTCCCCCGGTCCCGACCTGGATCGCACCCCGGCGGATCTGGTCGCGCTCCAGGCTCTCGAACAGGGCCTTGAAGTTGCCTTCGCCGAAGCCTTCGTCGGCCTTGCGCTGGATGAACTCGAAGAACACCGGACCCAGCAGCGTCTGGCTGAAGATCTGCAGCAGCAGGCGCTTGTCGCCGTTGGCGGTGGAGCCGTCGAGCAGGATGCCGCGCGCCTGCAGCTCGGCCACCGGTTCGCCATGGCCGGGCAGGCGCTCCTGCAGCATCTCGTAGTAGATGTCGTTGGGCGCGCTCATCAGCGGGATGCCGGCCAGCTGCAGCGCGTCCACGCTGGCGAGGATGTCGTCCGTCAGCAGGGCGATGTGCTGGATGCCCTCGCCGTTGAACTGCAGCAGGAACTCCTCGATCTGGCCGCCGGTCTTGCCCGCCTCCTCGTTGAGCGGGATGCGGATCAGGCCGTCGGGCGC
>CAZJQH010000198.1:0-4155 GCA_964547895.1 uncultured Chitinophaga sp.
GCCGGCGTCGAGAAGGTGATGGGCTTCTGCACCGACGACGAGTACGAGGAATTCTTCCGTTCGGTGCCCGAGTTCGAGCGCATGCTGGTACGTTCGGGCATCAAGGTGATCAAGTACTGGTTCTCGATCAGCGACGACGAGCAGCACCTGCGCTTCCTGGGCCGCATCCACGATCCGCTCAAGCAGTGGAAGCTCAGCCCGATGGACCTCGAATCGCGCCGCCGCTGGGAGGCCTACACCCAGGTCAAGGAAACCATGCTCGAGCGCACCCATATCGAGGAAGCGCCCTGGTGGATCGTGCCGGCCGACGACAAGAAGAAGGCCAGGCTCAACTGCATCCAGCACCTGCTGACACAGTTCGATTATCATGAGATCGAGAAGCCCGAGGTCGTGCTGCCAGCCCGTGTGCGCAATCCTGACTACATTCGCCATCCGGTCCCTGAGTCCATGATCGTGCCCCAGGTGTACTAAGTCACAAGCTGCCCATGTCCGACCATCCGCCCATCAACGTCCTTTTCCTCTGCACCCACAATACCGCGCGCAGCATCCTGGCAGAGGCCATCCTGAACCATCTCGGCGGATCGCGCTTTCGGGCCTACTCGGCCGGCACCCAGGCCAGCGCGGATCATCAGCCGCACCCGCTGGCGCTCGAGGCCCTGCGCAGCGCCGGCGTCAGCACCGAGGGGCTGCGCAGCAAGAACTGGGACGAATTCAGCGGTCCCGAGGCCCCGCACATGGACCTGGTGATCACGGTCTGCGATGACGCCCATGGCGAGCCCTGCCCGACCTGGCCCGGCCACCCGGCCATCGCGCACTGGGCCTATCCCGACCCATTGCTGGCTCAAGGCGACCACGACAGCCTGCTCGAGATGTTCAAGCAGGTCATGCACCGGATGCACCAGCGACTCGAGCTGTTCATGAACCTGCCGCTGGCCAGCCTGGACCGGCTGGTGCTGGAAAGCCACGCACAGGAACTCGCAGCCCGGCACTGATCACCTCCAACCCAGATCAGAAGGCCGCCAGTTGATGGTGGCCTTTCTTGTCTGCGGCCTTGCCGGTTGCCGTTTGCGGCAGGCCTGGCAAGGGAATCAGCCGCGCGCGGCCTCGGCCATGCGCTCGGCCAGCGTACTGGCCTGCTGGGCATCGCGCGCCTCGACCATCACGCGCAGCAGCGGCTCGGTGCCGCTGGCGCGAATCAGCACGCGGCCGGTCTCGCCCAGCTCAGCCTCGGACGCCGCAATCGCGGCCTGCAGCGCCGTATTGCTCTTCCAGTCCTGGCCTGGCTGCAGGCGCACATTGACCAGCACCTGGGGGAAAAGCTCGACGCCAGCGAGCAGCTGAGACATGGTCTGGCCGCTGCGCACGCAGGCCTGCAGCACCTGCAGGGCCGACACCAGGCCGTCGCCGGTGGTCTGGCGATCCAGCACCAGCAGGTGGCCGGAACCCTCTCCGCCCAGCAGCCAGTGGTGGCGGTGCAGCTCCTCCAGCACATAGCGGTCGCCGACCTTGGCGCGCACGAAGCTGACACCGCGCTGCTTGAGCGCGACCTCCACCGCCATGTTCGTCATCAGCGTGCCGACCACGCCCGGCACCACCTCGTCGCGCGCCAGCCGCTCGTCGGCCAGCAGATACAGCAGCTCGTCGCCGTTGTAGAGCCGGCCCTGGGCATCGACCATCTGCAGGCGGTCGGCGTCGCCGTCGAGAGCGATGCCGACGTCGGCGCCATGCTCGCGTACCGCCGCCACCAGCGCCTCGGGGTGGGTCGCGCCCACGCCTTGGTTGATGTTGAGGCCGTCCGGGCTGCAACCGATCGCGATCACCTCGGCGCCGAGCTCGTGGAACACCTTGGGCGCGATCTGGTAGGCCGCGCCATGCGCGGCGTCGACCACGATCTTCAGGCCCCGCAGGCTGAGGTCCTTGTCGAAGGTGCTCTTGCAGAACTCGATGTAGCGGCCGGCCGCGTCATCGAGCCGCCTGGTGCGGCCCAGCGAGGCCGAGTCGGCCCAGACCGGCGCCTCGCCCAGCGCAGCCTCGACCGCCAGCTCCCAGTCGTCGGGCAGCTTGGCGCCATGCGCGCTGAAGAACTTGATGCCGTTGTCGGCAAACGGATTGTGGCTGGCGCTGATCACCACGCCCAGGCTGGCGCGCTGGGCACGGGTCAGGTAGGCCACCGCCGGCGTCGGCACCGGCCCGAGCAGCAGCACGTCGACGCCAGCCGAGTTGAAGCCGGACTCGAGCGCGGATTCGAGCATGTAGCCCGAGATCCGGGTGTCCTTGCCGATCAGCACCAGCGGCCGCTCCTGCTTCTGCTTGAGCACGCGGCCGACCGCATGCGCGAGCTTGAGGACGAAATCCGGCGTGATGGGAGTCTGGCCGACGGTGCCGCGGATGCCGTCGGTGCCGAAATACTTGCGAGTCATGTTGATTCCCCTGTTTATCCTGGCGATTATCGCTGCTGCGCGACCACTGCCTGCCAGACCTTGATCGCGTCGACCGTCTCGCGCACATCGTGCACGCGCACGACCATGGCGCCGCGCTCGATCGCCATCAGATGCGCCGCCACGCTGGCGGCGGCACGCTCGCGCGGCACTTCGCGGCCAGTCACGGCGCCCAGCGAGGACTTGCGCGACCAGCCCGACAGCAGCGGATAGCCCAGCGCCAGCAGCTCTGCCTGGCGCGCCAGCAGCGCAAAGTTCTGCTCGACCGTCTTGCCAAAGCCGATGCCGTAGTCGAGCACGATGCGTTCGGGCGCGACACCGCGCGCACGCAACAGGCTGGCGTGATGAGCCAGGAAAGCGGCCACCTGGGGCACCACGTCGCCCGTCATCGGCGCGATCTGCATGCTCTGAGGCTCCAGGTGCATGTGCATCAGGCAGACGCCGCAGTCGGGATGAGCAGCCACCACCTCGACGCCATTGCCCTGCCCATGCTGGAACGGACGCTGCAACGCCCAGACGTCATTGATGATGTCGGCGCCCAGGTCCAGGCAGGCCTGCATCACCTCGGGCTTGTAGGTGTCGATGGAGAGCGGCACGCCGAGCTTGAGCGCCTCGCGCAGCACCGGCAGCACGCGGTCAAGCTCCTCCTGCAAGGGCACCGGCGGCGCACCGGGGCGGGTCGATTCGCCGCCGATGTCGAGGATGGTCGCGCCGTCCTTCAGCAGCTGCTCGGCATGTGCCAGCGCGCGCGCCGGATCGTTGTGGCGGCCGCCGTCCGAGAACGAGTCGGGCGTGACGTTGACGATGCCCATCACCTGCGGGCTTGACAGATCGATCTCGAAGCGGGTGGTTTTCCAGACGGAGGCGGTAGGCTGCACAGAGGTCATGTGAGTGGGGCGCCGGGGGCGCTGCGGGAATAAAAAAACCGGGGCGATTGCCCCGGTCAGGATGTTAGCGCCAGATCAGGCCGCGGTCGGCGTCGGATCGGTCTTGGCCGGCGGCGTGCCGCTGCCCCCGCCGCTGGACGGAGGATTGCGCGGCACGAAGTCCTTCGGTGCGCGCGGCGGGCGGCCAGCCATGATGTCGTCGATCTGGTCTTCCTCGATCGTCTCCCAGTCGAGAAGGGCCTTGGCCATCGCGTGCATCTTGTCGCTGTGCTCCTCGATCAGGCGGCGTGCCAGCCCGTACTGCTCGTCGATGATGCGGCGCACCTCGGCATCGACCTTGCGCATGGTCTCCTCGCTCATGTGCGTGGTCTTGGTGACCGAGCGGCCCAGGAACACCTCGCCCTCGTTCTCGGCGTAGACCATGGGGCCGAGCGCCTCGCTCATGCCATAGCGCATCACCATGTCGCGCGCGATCTGGGTGGCGCGCTCGAAGTCGTTGCTGGCGCCGGTGGTCATCTGGTGCATGAAGACCTCCTCGGCGATGCGGCCACCGAACAGCATGCTGATCTGGTTCAGCATGAACTCGCGGTCGTAGCTGTAGCGATCCTTCTCGGGCAGGCTCATCGTCACGCCGAGCGCGCGGCCACGCGGGATGATGGTGACCTTGTGCACCGGGTCGCACTTGGGCAGCAGCTTGCCGATCAGGGCATGACCGGCCTCGTGGTAGGCGGTGTTGCGGCGCTCCTCCTCGGGCATGACCATGGACTTGCGCTCCGGGCCCATGATGATCTTGTCCTTGGCCTTCTCGAAGTCCTGCATCTCGACCACGC
>CAZJQH010000199.1:0-4144 GCA_964547895.1 uncultured Chitinophaga sp.
TGGCTCGCCACCGGCGCCCTGTCGGCGCGCCAGGCCATGGCCGCCATCCGCGCCTTTGAGGCCGAGCGCGGCGCTAACGACGGCAGCTACTGGCTCTGGTTCGAGCTGCTCTGGCGCGACCATTTCCGCTGGATGCAGTGCAAGCATGGGCGCCGGCTCTACGGCGCGCGCGGCCTGTCCGACCGGCCCTTGCCGGCGCACAACGCGCGCGGCTTCCAGCGCTGGACCGAGGGCCGCACCGGCGACGCGCTGGTCGACGCCGGCATGCGCGAGCTCTCCGCGACTGGCTACCTGTCCAACCGGCTGCGCCAGAACGTGGCCAGCTTCCTGGTGCACGACCTCGGCGGCGACTGGCGCGCCGGCGCGGCCTGGTTCGAGTCGCAGCTGCTCGACTACGACTGCTGCAGCAACCAGGGCAACTGGCTCTACATTGCCGGGCGCGGCACCGATCCGCGCGGTGGCCGTCGTTTCAACACCCAGAAGCAGGCCAACGACTACGACCGCGACGGCGCCTACCGCCGGCTCTGGGGCCGGACATGAGCACCATCGAAGCAGCAGCCACTGCAATCGGCTCAGCCGTCGATCCGGCGAACCTGAGGGATGGCCCGACCCTGCGCCTGATCCTGGGCGACCAGCTCGACCCGCAGCACGCCTGGTACCGCGAGCCCCGGCCCGACGTCGTCTACCTGCTGCTGGAAATGCGCCAGGAGACCGACTACGTCGTGCACCACGCGCAAAAAGTCATCGCCATCTTCGCGGCCATGCGCGACTTCGCGCGCCAGCTCAAGGCCGCCGGCCACCGGGTGCGCCATGTCGCGATCGATGATGCCTCGAACCGTCAGTCGCTTGCCGCCAACCTTGACGCTTTGATCGCCCATTACCGCGCCAGCGCCTTCGAATGGCAGCAGCCCGACGAATGGCGGCTCGACGACCAGCTCACCGAATGGGCCGCGCGCCAGCCCATTCCCTGCCGGGCCGTCGACAGCGGGCATTTCTACACCACGCGTGGCGAGGCGGCCGAGATCTTCGCCGGCCGCAAGCAGTGGCTGCTCGAGCATTTCTACCGCCAGCTGCGCCGGCGCCACGGCGTGCTGCTCGACGCTATTGGTAACCCCGAAGGCGGCCAGTGGAACTTCGACGCCGACAATCGCAAGCCCTGGCCCGGCAACCCGCCTGAGCCGGTTGACCGCCGGCCTAGCCACGATCATTCCATGCTCTGGCGCCAGGTCGAGGCTGCTGGCGTCGTCACCATAGGCGAGCCGCAGGCGGCCGAGTTCCGCTGGCCGCTGAATCGTGCCGAGGCCCTGAAGCAGCTCGACGACTTCATCATGTACGCGCTGCCGCATTTCGGCGACTACCAGGACGCGCTATCGACCAAGGGCTGGCGCCTGTTCCACTCGCTGCTGTCGTTCGCGCTCAACGTCAAGATGCTGCGCCCGCAGGAAGTGGTGCAGCGCGCCGAGCAGGCGTACCGGCAGGGCAGGGCGCCGCTGGCCGCAGTGGAGGGCTTCATCCGCCAGATCCTGGGCTGGCGCGAGTACGTGCGCGGTGTCTACTGGGCGCGCATGCCGGGCTATACTGAATCCAACGCCCTGGGCCACGACCGTGCGCTGCCACGCTGGTTCTGGAGCGGCGATACCGGCATGGCCTGCCTGGCGGCAGCCATCGGCCAGTCCCTGCAGCAGGCCTATGCCCACCATATCCAGCGCCTGATGGTGATCGGCAACTTCGCGCTGCTCGCCGGGCTCGATCCGCAGCCACTGCACCGCTGGTACCTGGGCATCTACATCGATGCCTTCGAGTGGGTCGAGGCACCCAACACCCTGGGCATGAGCCAGTTCGCCGACGGTGGCCTGCTCGCGACCAAGCCCTATGTCTCCAGCGCGGCCTACCTCGACCGCATGGGCGACCACTGCAAGGACTGCCGCTACGACAAGAAGGCCAGGACCGGCGAGCGCGCCTGTCCCTTCAACGCGCTCTACTGGGACTTCTTCGAGCGCCAGGCCCAGCGGCTGCGCGGCAACCACCGCCTCGCCATGGTCTACAGGAACCTGGACAAGATGGCGCCCGAGGCGCGCCAGGCCTTGCGCGAGCAGGCCGCGGCCACGTTCGCGCGGCTCGATTCGCTCTGACCGCCCGGAAGGGGCCGGTCAGCCGCCCAGGATCTCGCCCAGCGCGGCCACCAGCGTCGCGCACTGCTCGTCGGTGCCGATCGTGATGCGCAGGAACTGGTCGATGCGCGCGGCCTTGAAGTGGCGCACGATGATGGCGCGCGCGCGCAGCGCGGCAGCCAGCTCGGCGCCATCGCGGGCCGGGTGGCGCGCGAACACGAAGTTGGCGCCCGAGGGCAGCACCTCGAAGCCCAGCTGCTGCAGTTGCGCCACCAGCACCTCGCGGGTGGCGATCACCTTCTTGCAGCTGTCCTGGAAGAATTCCTCGTCCTCGACCGAGGCCACCGCGCCGGCCAGTGCCAGGCGGTCGAGCGGGTAGGAGTTGAAGCTGTTCTTGACCCGCTCCAGGCCCTCGATCAGGTCCGGGTGGCCGATCGCGTAGCCCACGCGCAGGCCGGCCAGCGAGCGGCTCTTGGAGAAGGTGTGCACCACCAGCAGGTTCGGGTATCTATCCACCAGCTTGACCGCGCTCTCGCCGCCGAAGTCGACATAGGCCTCGTCGACCAGCACCACCGCGTCCGGGTTGCCGGCGACGATCCGTTCGACCGCCTCTAGCGGCAGCAGGCGGCCGGTCGGCGCGTTCGGGTTCGGAAAGATGATGGCGCCGGCCTTGCGCTCGCCCTCGCCCTGCGGCAGGTAGTCCTCGACCCGGATCGTGAAGTCCTCGGCCAGCGGCACCAGGCGATGCGCGACGCCGTACAGGCCGCAGTAGACTGGGTAGAAGCTGTAGCTGATGTCCGGGAACCAGAGCTCCCGCTCGTGATTCAGCAGCGCCTGGAAGGCGTGCGCGAGCACCTCGTCGGAGCCGTTGCCGACGAAGACCTGTTTCGCCTGCACATTGAAGCGCTGGGCCAGCGCGGTTTTCAGTGCGTCGCAGTTCGGGTCCGGATACAGGCGCAGCGCGTCACCGGTCGCGTGGCGGATCGCCTCCAGCGCCTTGGGCGAGGGGCCGTAGGGATGCTCGTTGGTGTTGAGCTTGACCAGGTTGTCGATCTTGGGCTGTTCGCCCGGCACATAGGGGGTCAGGCCGTGTACGACGGCGCTCCAGTAGCGGCTCATGCGGTGCTTCTTCGGTAGGGGTGATCCAGCCCGGACAGCTGCCTGGCAGGCAGTGGCCAGACTGGCTGTCGATGGTATCATGGGCTCCATTTTCCCTAGCTGGCGCTGCCCGCGCCCTCCTGCCTTATGCGGCAAGCCGAAGTCACCCGCAACACCCTCGAAACCCAGATCAGCGTCCGCGTCAACCTCGACGGCACCGGCCAGGCCAGGCTCAACACCGGGATCGGTTTCTTCGATCACATGCTGGACCAGATCGCGCGCCACGGCCTGATCGACCTCGACATCCAGTGCCAGGGCGACCTGCACATCGACGGCCACCACACGGTCGAGGATGTCGGCATCGCGCTCGGCCAGGCCTTCGCCCAGGCGGTCGGCGACAAGAAGGGCATCCGCCGTTACGGCCACGCCTATGTGCCGCTCGACGAGGCGCTCAGCCGCGTGGTGGTCGACTTCTCGGGTCGTCCGGGCCTGCACATGGACTGCAAGTTCACCGCCGGCAGCATCGGACAGCTCGACACCCAGCTGGTGTTCGAGTTCTTCCAGGGCTTCGTCAACCACGCGCTGGTGACCCTGCACATCGACAACCTCAAGGGCCACAACGCCCACCACCAGTGCGAGACCATCTTCAAGGCCTTCGGCCGCACCCTGCGTGCCGCGCTGGAGCTCGACCCGCGCTCGGCCGGCGTGATTCCCTCGACCAAGGGCTCGCTCTGATCTTTCCCTTCAGCGTCAGCCCGACATAACAGCAATGAACCGACAGACAGTCGCCGTGGTTGACTACGGCATGGGCAACCTGCGCTCCGTCGCGCAGGCCGTCATCCACGCCGCCACCGCGGTCGACCATGTCGACGTGGTCGTCACCTCCGACCCGCAGGTGGTGCGCGACGCGCACCGCGTCGTGCTGCCCGGCCAGG
>CAZJQH010000200.1:0-4144 GCA_964547895.1 uncultured Chitinophaga sp.
TGGTCGGCATCAACCTGCTGCGCGAGGGGCTGGACATTCCCGAGGTGTCGCTGGTCGCCATCCTGGATGCCGACAAGGAAGGCTTCCTGCGTTCCGAGCGCAGCCTGATCCAGACCATAGGCCGCGCGGCGCGCAACCTCAGCGGGACCGCCATCCTGTATGCCGACCGCATCACCGACTCGATGCGGCGCGCGATCGACGAGACCGAGCGCCGCCGCACCAAGCAGGTCGCCTTCAACCAGGCCAACGGCATCACGCCGCGCGGCGTGGTCAAGCGCATCAAGGACCTGATCGACGGCGTCTACAGCGAGAAGGCCGGCGAGGAGGCGAAGAAGCTCGAGCAGGCGCGCCAGCACCTGGCCGAGGTGGCAGAGATGGACGAGAAGACGCTGGCGCGCGAGATCAAGCGCCTCGAGAAGCAGATGCTCGATCACGCGCGCAACCTCGAGTTCGAGCAGGCCGCCCGCGTGCGCGACCAGCTGGCCCGCCTGAAGGACAAGGTGCTGGGCGCCCATGGCGGCGACAACGTCGTGCCGCTGCGGCCGGCGGCCTGACCCATCCCAGATCCGGCCGATGGTTTTGGGCGCACAATCGCGCCCATGCCGAGCGAGTTCATCCGCCTCTACCTGATCGAGGACGACCCGACCATCCTGCGTTTTGTCGAGCAGACCCTGCTGGGTCGCCCGCAATGGCGCCTGGTCGGCCATTCTGACACCCTGGCCCATGCCAAGCTGGTGGCGCCGTTTTCCCTGGCCGACGTGTTCCTGATCGACCTGGGCCTGCCCGACGGGCGCGGCGAGGAGATGCTGCGCACGCTCTCGATCGCGCGCCCGGATGCCGAGCTGCTGGTGTTCACCGTCTTTGGCGACGAGAGCCGGCTGGTCGAGGCGCTGCAATGCGGCGCGACCGGCTATGTGCTCAAGGGCTGCAGCAGCGAGGAGCTGGTCGCCGCGATCGAGCAGGTGCGCGAGGGCGGAGCGCCGATCTCGCCGCTGCTCGCGCGCATGCTGCTCAAGCAGTTCCGCCGTCCCGAGGCCAGCCAGCAGGCCGTCGAGGACGAGAGGCCGTCCTTGTCCGACCGCGAGACCGATGTGCTCAAGCTGGTCGCGCAGGGCTACGTCAACAAGGAGATCGCGGCCAAGCTCGGCATCGGTGCGGCGACGGTCAGCACCCACATCAAGAATCTCTATCGCAAGCTCGCCGTCCATACCCGGGTCCAGGTGGTGAAGGTGGCGCAGGAACGCGGCCTGCTCTGAGGGTGCTGTCGATGGACTGGCATATCGGGGCCAACTGGATCCTGCTGTTGAGCGCGGTGCTGCTGGCGCTGCTGTCGGTTTTCCTGTGGCTGCTGCGACGATCGAACCGGTCGGTCGAGGAGGTGCGCCGGCTCAACGAGACCCAGGCCGACCGCATCGCGGCGCGCGAGGCCGATCTGCTGGCGGCCTTCGAACAGCTCAAGAAAGCCGAGCAGCAGCGCCTGCTCGAGGGCGAGCGCCGCCGCATGATGCGCGACATGCACGACGGCCTGGGTAGTCAGCTGGTGCAGACGCTCAACCTGGTGCGCAACGCCAGGGGCGAGCTCAACTGTGCCCAGATAGCCGCCATGGTGCAGCAGGCGCTCGAGGAGCTGCGCCTGATGCTTGATTCGCTCGAGCCGATGGATGGCGACCTGCCCGCCATCCTGGGCACCTTGCGGCTGCGGGTCGGCCCCTCGCTGGAGGCGGCCGGCATCGAGCTGGACTGGCAGGTCGAGGAGACCGCGCCGATCGCCGACCTCGACTCGCGCGGCGTGATGCACCTGTTCCGCTGCGTGCAGGAGATCCTGGCCAACGTGGTCAAGCATGCCCAGGCCAGCCGGGTCCGTGTCAGGACCTGGGATGGCGCCGATGGCGGGGTCTGCCTGGCCATCGAGGACGACGGACGGGGCGCCAGCCCGGCCGTGACCGCTGGCCAGGGTACCCAGCTGGCTGGCCGAGGGCTCAACAACATCCGCAACCGGGCGGCCCAGATCGGCGCCGCGGTGCGTTTCTACGACGCCAGCCCGGGACTGGGCGTCGAGTTCCGCTTCCAGGCCCGCGATCCCTCGCGCGCCGGCGCCTGAGGCTGGGCTAATCTCGACAGAAACGGTCGGGTTTGATGTATACTTGACGAAAGCACTCGGAATTGACGCAAGGGCTTCAGCCTCCTGAAGCCAGCGCCTCGGGTCTGAACAGGAGTTTGTCATGCGTCTCACCACCAAAGGCCGTTTCGCCGTCACCGCCATGATCGACCTGGCGCTGCGTCAGAGCAGCGGCCCGGTGACCCTGGCTGCCATCAGTCAGCGCCAGCAGATCTCGCTGTCCTACCTCGAGCAGCTGTTCGGCAAGCTGCGCCGCAACAGCCTGGTCGAGTCGACCCGCGGTCCTGGCGGCGGCTACACGCTCGGACGCAAGGCCGACGAGATCACGGTGGCCGACATCATCACCTCGGTCGACGAGCCGATCGATGCCACCGGCTGCAATGGCAAGCACAACTGCATGGGCGACGGCGTGCCCTGCATCACCCATGACCTGTGGGACCAGCTCAACGCCAAGATGGTCGAGTTCCTGAGCTCGGTCACGCTGCAGAAGCTGATCGACGAGCAGATCGCCAAGGGCATCGTGATCGAGCCCGCGCCGCAGATCCGGCGCGCGATTTCCTCGGCGCCGGTCGTCAAGCCGATCCGGGTCACCGCCCCCAACTCCGTCTTCGCGCTCGGTGCCGCAGTCGCCAAGTGAACTGACAAGGCACCAGCGCCGCATTCCCTGAACAGGACGACAACATGAGCACCACCCCGCATCTCCCGATCTACCTCGACTACAGCGCCACCACGCCCTGCGATCCGCGCGTGGTCGAGCAGATGATTCCCTGGCTGCATGACCATTTCGGCAACCCTGCTTCGCGCAGCCACGCCTGGGGCTGGGAAGCCGAAGCCGCGGTCGAGAAGGCCCGCGAGCAGGTCGCCGCGCTGATCGGCGCCGACCCGCGCGAGATTGTCTGGACCAGCGGCGCGACCGAGTCCAACAACCTGGCGCTCAAGGGCGCGGCCCATTTCTACAGCGGCAAGGGCAAGCACCTGATCACGGTCAAGACCGAGCACAAGGCCGTGCTCGACACCATGCGCCACCTCGAGCGCGAGGGCTTCGAGGTCACCTACCTCGACGTGCTGCCCGACGGCCTGCTCGACCTCGACGCCTTCAAGGCCGCGATCCGCCCCGACACCATCCTGGCCAGCGTGATGCATGTCAACAACGAGATCGGCGTGATCCAGGACATCGCCGCGATCGGCGCGATCTGCCGCGAGAAGGGTGTGATCTTCCATGTCGACGCCGCCCAGGCCACCGGCAAGGTCGAGATCGACCTGTCGAAGCTGCCGGTCGACCTGATGAGCCTGGCCTCGCACAAGACCTACGGCCCCAAGGGCATCGGCGCCCTCTACGTGCGCCGCAAGCCGCGCATCCGCCTGGAAGCGCAGATGCACGGCGGCGGCCACGAGCGCGGCATGCGCTCGGGCACCTTGCCGACGCACCAGATCGTCGGCATGGGCGAGGCCTTCCGCATCGCCAAGGAAGAGATGGCTTCCGAGCTGGCACGCGTGCAGGCCTTGCACGACCGACTGCTGGCCGGCCTGTCGGGCATCGAGCAGGTCTTCGTCAACGGCCACGCCACCCAGCGCGTGCCGCACAACCTCAACATGAGCTTCAACTATGTCGAGGGCGAGTCGCTGATCATGGGCATCAAGGGCCTGGCGGTCTCGTCCGGTTCGGCCTGCACCTCGGCCAGCCTGGAGCCCAGCTATGTGCTGCGCGCGCTCGGCCGCAGCGACGAACTCGCGCACAGCAGCCTGCGCATGACCGTGGGCCGCTGGACCACCGAGGCCGAGATCGATTCCGCCATCGAGGCGATCAAGGCCAACGTCGCCAAGCTGCGCGAGCTCTCGCCGCTGTGGGACATGTACCAGGACGGCATCGACCTCTCGACCATCCAGTGGGCCGCCCACTGAACCCGCACTGAACAGGAGAACGAACATGGCTTACTCAGACAAGGTCGTCGACCACTACGAGAACCCCCGCAACGTCGGCAGCTTCGACAAGGGCGACGAGGACGTCGGCACCGGCATGGTCGG
>CAZJQH010000201.1:0-4106 GCA_964547895.1 uncultured Chitinophaga sp.
CGGGCTGGATGCCCTTGATGGTCATCGCGCCGACCATCAGCGCCATCACCGCGTTGGGCGGGATGCCCAGCGTCAGCAGCGGGATGAAGGAGGTCTGCGAGCCGGCGTTGTTGGCGGCCTCGGGGGCTGCCACGCCGCGGATGTTGCCCTGGCCGAACGGCACTTCGCCCGGCTTGAGCTTGGTCTTCTTCTCGATCGTGTAGGCCGCGAACGAGGACAGCAGCGCGCCGCCGCCCGGCAGGATGCCGAGCGAAGAGCCCAGCGCGGTGCCGCGCAGGATGGCGGGCATCATGGCCTTGAAGTCGGCTGCCGTCGGCATCAGGCCGCTGACCTTCTTGGTGTTGAGCGCGCGCTCCTCCTCGGGCTGGGCCAGGTTGACGATGATCTCGCCGTAGCCGAACACGCCCATCGCGATCACGATGAAGTTGATGCCGTCGGTCAGCTCCGGGATGTCGAAGCTGTAGCGCGCCACGCCCGAGTTGACGTCGGTGCCGACCATGCCGAACAGCAGGCCCAGGATGATCATCGCGATCGCCTTCAGCAGCGAGCCCGATGCCAGCACCACGGCGCCGATCAGGCCCAGCACCATCAGCGAGAAGTATTCGGCTGGGCCGAACATGAAGGCGACCTCGGTCAGCGGCACCGCGAAGGCAGCCAGCACCAGGGTGCCGACCGAGCCGGCGAAGAAGCTGCCGATGCCGGCTGCGGCCAGTGCCGGGCCCGCGCGGCCCTTCTTGGCCATCTGGTAGCCGTCCAGCGCGGTCACCACCGACGAGGCCTCGCCCGGCAGGTTGACCAGGATCGCGGTGGTCGAGCCACCGTACTGCGCGCCGTAGTAGATGCCGGCGAGCATGATGAGGGCGGCGATCGGCGGCAGCGCGTAGGTCGCGGGCAGCAGCATCGCGATCGTCGTCACGGGCCCAAGGCCGGGCAGCACGCCGATCAGCGTGCCGAGCAGGCAGCCAACCAGTGCGTAGACCAGGTTCTGCGCCGTGAAGGCGACGCCGAAGCCGAGCGAGAGGTGATTGATCAGGTCCATCATGATGCGTTTTCCTTTCAGGCGCCGACGAACCAGGGCCAGACCTGGAAGGTCAGCCCGAGCATCTTGACGAACACGAAATAGCTGCCGACGGCCAGGATGGCCGACAGCATGACCGCCCGCTTGATGCAGAAGTCGCTGGCGAGCATCGAGACGAAGGTCAGGCCGATGATCGCGACCATCAGGCCCATGGCCGGGATGCCCATGCTGGGCAGGCCGCCGAGCAGCAGGCCGAAGGTCAGGTTGGCGCCGATGATGAAGATCAGGGGGCGCCAGGCGAAGCGGCCGATGTCTTCGCTCGAGCGGCGCTGGCGGCCGAAGGCCTGGAAGGTGATCAGGATGCCCAGCACAGCGAGGATGGTGCCGAGCAGGAAGGGGAAGTAGGCCGGGCCCATGCGGCCTGCGGTGCCCATGTCGTACTCGCGGGCGCCGATCGCGAAGGCGCCGCCCACGATCGTGAACATCAGCCCCGCTGCAAGGTTTTGTTGGCTTTTGATCGCCATGGAGTCTCCTGTCGTGATTTGACTAGTGGAGCGCATTGTCCACCAGCCACCACGACAGGAAAATTGTGGCTGCTACGTACGCCCGGCATCGCGCACGCAGCAGCCCAGTCCGGGGTCAGCCGCAGCTGCCCAGATGGCCGCACTGGGTGCAGTACTCGCAGCCGTCCTTCTTGATCACGGCATGGGCGCCGCACTCGGGGCATTTCTTGCCGGCCATCACCGGCGGTGCATCGGTGGCGACGGCCACGCCCTGGCCGGGCAGCGGCAGGCTGAGCTGCTCCGAGGCCTCGTTCTGCTGCGCGCGCAGCGCCAGGATGTTCTGGATCGCATAGGCGATCGCCGCCACCTCGGAGTCATGCCACATCGGGATCACGGCGCCGTCCTCGCGCTGGTGCGTGCCCAGGCGCACCGGTCCCCGGTCCCAGGCCACCTTGCGCATGTCGCTGAGTGCGCGCTCCAGGAAGCCGCCACGCGCGGCCAGCGACAGCAGGCGCATGCTCGAGGTGATCCACTGCTGCGACTCGCCGCTCTGGCCGACTGGCATGAAGAACTCGACCGCGCGGTCCACCGTATTGCCGTTGCCATCGGCCACCGGCAGGAAGGACACGATCAGGTACAGCGTCTTCTGGCCTTCCTGGGTCCAGTACTCCAGCTTCTCGGCCACGGCCGACAGCGCGCCCTTGGGGCGGCTCTCGATCACGGTGCGCATCGGGTCGACCGGGGCTGCCGGAGCGGCTGCCACCGGCGCCGGAGCGGGCGCTGCCGCCGGTGCCGGCTCGGCGGCCGGGGCCGGAGTCACCTCGAGCACCGAGCCCAGGATGTTGTTCGGGCGGTAGGTCGCCAGGCCCTTGAGGCGCGCGTTCCAGGCCTGCAGGTACAGGTCCTTGAAGTCCTCGTAGGGGTAGTCGGCCGGCACGTTGACGGTCTTGGAGATCGCGGTGTCGACGAAGGGCTGGACCGCCTGCATCATGCCGATGTGGTCGGCTGCCTTCATCTCGAGCGCGTTGACGAAGCCTTCCGGCAGCTGGTTCGGATCGCCGCCGAGCTCCTGCCAGACGCGCCAGGCATGGTCCTGCACCTGGTACTCGCTGCGGCTGCCGTCGGCCTCGCGCTTCTTGCGGGTGTAGGTCCAGGAGAACGCCGGCTCGATGCCGTTGGACGCGTTGTCGGCGAAGGCCAGGCTCACGGTGCCGGTCGGCGCGATCGACAGCAGGTGGCTGTTGCGGATGCCATGCTTGCGGATCGACTTCTTGATGTCATCCGGCAGGCGGCTCGCGAAGCTGCCGGCCTTCAGGTAACCGTCGGCATCGAACAGCGGGAAGGCGCCTTTTTCCCTGGCCAGCTCGATCGAGGCGCGGTAGGCGGCGTTGCGCATGCATTCGGCGATGCGCGCGGCCATCTGACGGCCGGCCTCGCTGTCATAGCGCAGGTTGAGCATCGTCAGCGTGTTGCCCATGCCGGTGAAGCCGACGCCGATGCGGCGCTTGGACTTCGATTCCTCGTTCTGCTGCGGCAGCGGCCACCAGGTCAGGTCGAGCACGTTGTCGAGCGCGCGCACCTGCAGTGCCACGACCTGCTCGAAGGCCGGGAAGTCGAAGCTGGCCTCGCCACCGCGGCCGAAGGCATTGCGCACGAAGCGCGGCAGGATCACCGGACCGAGGTCGCAGCAGCCGTAGGACGGCAGCGGCTGCTCGCCGCAGGGGTTGGTGGCGGCGATCGTCTCGCAGTAGCCCAGGTTGTTGTCGGTGTTGATGTTGTCCAGGAACAGGATGCCCGGCTCGGCGAAGTCGTAGGCCGACTTCATCACCGTGTCCCACAGCTCGCGCGCCGGCACGCTCTGGTAGACCCACTTGCCGTCGGCGCGCTGGTGGGCGCCGGCCGCGATCAGGTGCTCGCCCGGCATGGCGCGGTGCACCAGCTCCCACTGCGCGTTGTTGACGACTGCCTGCATGAAGGCGTCCGACACGCCGACCGAGACGTTGAAGTTGTTCCAGCGGCCCGGGGTGCGCTTGGCGGTGATGAACTCGCGCACGTCCGGATGGTCGATGCGCAGCACGCCCATCTGGGCGCCGCGGCGCGCGCCGGCGCTCTCGACCGTCGAGCAGGACTGGTCGAACACATTGATGTAGCTGCAGGGGCCCGAAGCCATCGAGGCCGTGCCCTTGACGCGCGCGCCCTTGGGGCGGATGCGCGAGAAGTCGTAGCCGACGCCGCCGCCGCGGCGCATGGTCTCGGCTGCCTCGCGCAGCGCCTCGTAGATGCCGGGGAAGCCTTCGTCATCGACACCCTGGATGCAGTCGCCCACCGGCTGCACGAAGCAGTTGATCAGCGTGGCCTGGATGTCGGTACCCGCGGCGCTCATGATGCGGCCGGCGCCGATCGCGCCGGCGTGCAGGTTCTGCAGGAACAGTGCCTCGTACTTCTCGCGCAGCTCGGGCTGCTCGACCGAGGCCAGCGCGCGCGCGACGCGGGCGTACAGGTCCTCGATGCTGGACTCGTCGCCCTTGAGGTATTTCTCGCGCAGCACGTCCAGGCTGATCGGTTGCGGTGCCAGTGCGCTGGCC
>CAZJQH010000202.1:0-4088 GCA_964547895.1 uncultured Chitinophaga sp.
ATCAAGACCGTCAACGCGCTGTCGCACTACACCGACTGGACCGTGGGCCACGTGCACTCCGGCGCCCTGGGCTGGGTCGGCCTGGTGACCATGGGTTCGCTCTACTACCTGATCCCGCGCCTGTTCGGCCAGAAGAAGATGTACTCGGTGCCCGCCATCGAGCTGCACTTCTGGGTTGCCACCATCGGCATCGTGCTCTATATCGCCGCGCTGTGGATCTCGGGCGTGACCCAGGGCCTGATGTGGCGTGCCCTCAACGATGACGGCACCCTGACCTACACCTTCGTGCAGTCGGTCAAGGCTTCCTTCCCCTTCTACGTCATCCGCCTGGTCGGTGGCCTGCTCTACCTGGGCGGCATGGTCGTGATGCTGTGGAACGTCGTGATGACCGCGCGCCAGGGTCTCAAGGCCGGCGCCGTGCCCGTGGTGCAGATCCCTGCCGCTGCAGCCCACGCCTGAGGAGTAAACACAAATGGCAAACCATAACGAACCCATCAAGGGCTTCTCGCACGAGCGGATCGAGACCAGCAACTTCCTGATGATCGTGCTGATCACGCTGGTGCTGACGGTCGGCGGCCTGCTCGAGATCGTGCCGCTGTTCTTCCAGAAGTCGACCACCCAGCCGGTCGAGGGCCTCAAGCCCTATACCGCGCTGCAGCTGGCTGGCCGCGACGTCTACCTGCGCGAAGGCTGCTACGGCTGCCACTCGCAGATGATCCGCCCCTTCCAGGCCGAGACGCTGCGTTACGGCCCGTACTCGCGTGCTGGCGAGTCGGTCTACGACCACCCCTTCCAGTGGGGCTCCAAGCGTACCGGTCCCGACCTGGCCCGCGTGGGCGGCCGCTACTCCGACGAGTGGCACCGCATCCACCTCATCAACCCGCGTGACGTGGTGCCCGAGTCCAACATGCCGGCCTATCCCTGGCTGGAGAAGAACCTGGTCGCCGCCGAAGGCGTTCCGGCCCGCATGAGCGCGATGAAGAAGATGGGCGTGCCCTACAGCGACGAGGAAATCGCCAAGGGCGCGGACGACGTCAAGGGCAAGACCGAGCTCGACGCCGTGATCGCCTATCTGCAGGTTCTCGGTACCGCCATCAAGTAAACCAGGAGGGGCAACATGGACATCACTGACGTGCGCATCGGCGTGACCCTGATCAGCTTTGCCGTCTTCATCGGCATCTGCTACTGGGCCTGGAGCCGCCGTAACCAGGCTTCGTTCAACGAAGCGGCCGAGTTGCCCTTCCGCGACGAATAACGAGAAAGAGAACCATCATGAGTGACTTTGTTAGCGGTTTCTGGTCATGGTATGTGACCGTCATCGTCATCGCCTCCATCCTGTACTGCGTGCTGGTCCTGATCGGGTCCAGCAAGGCCAAGGTCAAGGCGACTGCCGACAACACCACCGGCCATGTCTGGGACGGCAACCTGCAGGAGATGAACAACCCGCTGCCCCGCTGGTGGGTTGGCCTGTTCTGGATCACCATCGTGTTCGCGGTGGGCTATGTCTCGCTCTACCCGGCACTGGGCAATAGTTCCGGCAAGCTGGGCTGGACCTCGGCCGGCCAGCACGCCAAGGAAGGCGAGAAGCTGGCGGCGACCATCGCCCCGGTGTACGAGCGCTTCAAGGGCATGTCGGTCGAGGAACTGGCCCAGGACCCCAAGGCCCAGCTGATCGGCGACCGCCTGTACCAGAACTTCTGCGCCCAGTGCCATGGCGCCGACGCGCGCGGCAGCAAGTCCTTCCCCAACCTCGCCGACGGCGACTGGCTGGGCGGCGACGGCAGCCACGAGTACATCAAGACCACGATCGCCAACGGCCGCATGGGCAACATGCCCCCGATGGCCGCTGCCGTCGGTACTGCCGACGACGTGCGCAACGTCGCCGAGTACGTGATGAGCCTGTCGGGCAATGCGACCGATCCGGTCAAGGCTGCGCTGGGCAAGGAGAAGTTCGCTGCCTGCGCCGCCTGCCATGGCGCCGACGGCAAAGGCAACCCGGCCGTGGGGGCTCCCAACCTGACCGACAATGTCTGGCTGCATGGCTTTGGCACTGACTTCGTGGTGAAGATGATCAACGAAGGCAAGGCCAACGTCATGCCGGCGCAGAAGTCCAAGCTGACCGAAGACCAGCTGCACGTACTGGCCGGTTACGTCTGGGGCTTGTCGAAGCAGGCCAAGTAAGCATCAGCCGGCCCGAATCGGGCGGGTTTGCTCAAGAGCCCTGGTCGGCCTGCATGGGTCGCCAGGGCATCTTGCTTCAAGGATGGGAAGTTTTATGCATGATCAAAAGACACCGGGACGACCCTGGTACCGTGAACCCATGATGTGGCTGGTCCTGGGCGGACCGCTGGTGGTCGTGGTCGCCTCCATCATCACCTATGTCCTGGCAGCGAGTCAGCCCGATCCGGTGCTCGATCGTGATCCGGTGACCGAGGCTGAGCGTGTTGGCAAGGACATGACGCCCGAGCAGCGCGAGAGCCTGCTGCCGGCCGTCAAGGCGCGCAACCACGTGGCGTCGCCGCTGCAGCCGGCCGGGCAGTGAGTGCCTTGCCAGCCGGGCTGGACCGGTTCAGTCGCAGGGCGGCGGGTTGACCAGACGGCGCAGCGCTTCGGTGTCCTTGATCTGGACATAGCGCTGCTTGACCTCGATGATGCCTTCCTCGACGAACTTGGAAAAGGTGCGACTGACGGTCTCGAGCTTCATGCCGAGATAGCTGCCGATTTCCTCGCGCGTCATGCGCAGCACCAGCTCTGATTGCGAGAAGCCGCGCGAGTGCAGCCGCTGCACCAGGTTGAGCAGGAAGGCCGCCAGCCGCTCCTCGGCCCGCATGCTGCCCAGCAGCAGCATGACGCCATGCTCGCGCACGATCTCGCGGCTCATGATCTTGTGCACATGATGCTGCAGTGCGCTGAATTCCCGCGACAGCGATTCGATGCGGTCGAACGGCAGCACGCAGACCTCGGAGTCCTCCAGCGCGACCGCGTTGCAGCTGTGCTGGTCGTTGACGATGCCGTCCATGCCCAGGATCTCGCCGGTCATCTGGAAGCCGGTGACCTGGTCGCGCCCGTCGACCGAGGTCACGCAGGTCTTGAAGAAGCCCGAGCGCACGGCATAGAGCGAAGTGAAGCGCTCACCGTGATTGAACAGTGACTGGCCGCGCTTGATGCGCTTGCGGGTGCTGATCACGCTGTCGAGGCGGTCCAGCTCGTCCGGGTTCAGGCCGACGGGCATGCAGAGCTCGCGCAGATTGCAACTCGAACAGGCTACCTTGATGCTGTGGATATCCATAATGGTGCTCAATCAACTTAGCATTCTAACGGGCGGGACGGGTCGGCTTGCTTCGGACGGCCGCCAGCCTGTGACTGCCGGGCGTGGAAAGTTCCGCATCTGCAAGCCGGTCTTGTTTGACACAGGTCAAGGGCAGTTTTGCCGATTTGCGGCACAGTCGAGCCCTAGCCTGGAGAATCTGAAGTGAGCCATCTGATCGACGAACAACTGCTGCGGCGCTTTGACGTGCCGGGTCCGCGCTACACCTCGTACCCGACCGCCGATCGCTTCGTCGAGGCCTTCGGCAACGAGGACTATATCCAGGCGCTCGAGCAGCGTCGCGCGGGCTCGATGGCCTTGCCGCTTTCGCTCTACATCCATATCCCGTTCTGTGAATCGCTTTGCTACTATTGTGCCTGCAACAAGGTCATCACCAAGCACCACAGCAAGTCAGCCGAATACCTGCGCTACCTGTCGCGCGAGCTGGAGTTGCAGGTCGAGCATTTCGGGCGCGGGCACAGCGTCTCGCAGATGCACCTGGGCGGTGGCTCGCCGACCTTCCTGAGCGACAGCGAGCTGACCGACCTGCTTGACATGATCAAGCGGCACTTCAAGCTGGAGCCTGGCGGGGAGTTCTCGATCGAGGTCGATCCGCGCACCGTCACCCCCGATCGCCTGCGCCACCTGCATCAGCTCGGCTTCAACCGGCTGAGCTTTGGCGTGCAGGACTTCGACCCCGCGGTGCAGAAGGCGGTGCACCGGGTCCAGCCGGCCGAGCAGGTGTTCGCGCTGGTCCAGGCCGCGCGCGAGATCGGCTTCG
>CAZJQH010000203.1:0-4086 GCA_964547895.1 uncultured Chitinophaga sp.
GACGATCACCACGTCGTATTCCATCGCCTCTCTCGGGCCGAACTGCTCCAGCAGGTAGGTGGGGGTCTTCATGATGTCTCCTTGCTTTCAGTATTCCAGATCAGCCCAGCAGCACAGACAGGTCGCCCTGCTTGAAGCCGTGGCCGACGATGGCGGCCAGCCCCTTGAGGTCCTGCTCGAGCTGGGCGCGGTCCTGCTGCTGGGCCCAGAACACGGGTCCGCCTTCCCATCGCGGGAAGCCATAGCCCTGCACCAGCACGACGTCGATGTCGCTGGCGCGCTGGGCCACGCCCTCGGCCAGCAGCAGCGCGGCCTCGTTGACCATGGCCAGCATGGCACGGCGCTGGATCTGCTCCGGGCTCAGCGGCTGACGTTGGATGCCGCGCGCCGCGCTGGCCTGCTCGATGACGGCGCGCACGGTCGCGTCGCTCGCGGCCGACTGCTTGCCGTCGGTGTAGCTGTAGTAGCCGGCGCCGGCCTTGCGGCCCAGCCTGCCCTGCTCGCACAGGCTGTCAAGGATCGAGACATAGCGCTCGCGCGGGTCGCGCGTCGCCGCCTGGGCCTTGCGCATGCGCCAGGCAATGTCCAGGCCCGACAGGTCGGCGACCGCGAACGGGCCCATCGCGAAGCCCATGCCGTTCAGTGCACGGTCCACATCCTCGGGCCAGGCGCCGTCCTCGAGCATGAACTCGCAATGGCGGCGGTAGGCGTTGTAGATGCGGTTGCCGATGAAGCCGAAGGCGTTGCCGCACAGCACCGGCATCTTCTTGAGCGTGCGGCCCAGCTCCATGCCGGTGGCCAGCACGTCGGCCGAGGTCTGCTTGCCGCGCACGACCTCGAGCAGCTTCATGACGTTGGCCGGGCTGAAGAAATGCAGGCCCAGCAGGTCCTGCGGGCGCGAGACCACGGCCGCGATGTCGTCGATGTCGAGGTAGGAGGTGTTGGTGGCCAGCACGGCGCCGGGGCGGGCATGGGCGTCGACCTTGCGGAACACCTCCTGCTTGACGGCCAGGTCCTCGAACACGGCCTCGATCACCAGGTCGGCCTGGGCAAGATCGGCCCACTCCAGCGTCGGCTGCAGGCGCGCAAGGCTGGCCTCGGCGACGGCGTGCTTGATCTTGCCGGCGTCGGCACGACCGTTGTAGTGATCCGCGACGCGCTGGCGGCCGCGCTCCAGGGCCGCGGCGTCCTGCTCGAGCAGCACAACCTGCAGGCCGGCGTCGACCGCGCTGATCGCGATGCCGGTGCCCATGGTGCCGGCGCCGATCACGGCAACGGTGCGCACCGGGCGAGACTGGCCCTGGATGCTGGCCGGCAGCTTGACCGCCTCGCGCTCGACCTTGAACTGGTAGCGCAGCGCGCGCGCCTGGCGGCTAGGCACCAGCGACAGGAACAGTTCGCGTTCCCTGGACAGGCCCTCATCGAAGGGCAGCGCGGTAGCGGCGACTGCATCGAGCACGGCGCCGTAGGCGGGCTGCAGGCGCTGGCGGGCATTGAGCCTGGCGCGGGCAGCCTCGACATGGGAGCGCACCAGCTCGGCGTCGAGCTCACGGTCACGCGTGCGGGGCAGGCTGCCGGCGGCGACCAACTGCGCGGCAACTTCGCAGGCTGCATCGACCAGGTCGGACGCGACCACGCGCTCGAACAGGCCCGATTCGGCGAGCTGGCGCGCCGTGCGCGGCTGACCCGACAGGATCATCTCGAGTCCGGTCGCCACGCCGACCAGGCGCGGCAGGCGCTGGGTACCGCCCGAGCCCGGAATCAGGCCGAGGCTGATCTCGGGCAGGCCGACACGCGCGCCCTCGAGCGCCACGCGGCCGTGGCAGCTCAGCGCGACCTCGAGACCGCCGCCGAGCGCCACGCCCGAGATCGCCGCCACCACCGGCTTGCGGCAGGACTCCAGGCGCGCGAGCACCTGCGGCAGGATGGGTTCTGCCAGCTGCCTGGGCGTGCCCATCTCGGTCACGTCGGCGCCGGCCGAGAAGGCCTTGTCGTTGCCGACCAGCACGATGCCCTTGACTTGCGCGTCGGCTTCGGCAGCCGCAACGGCATCGACAATCTGGCAGCGCAGCAGATGGCTCAGGCTGTTGACGGGAGGATGGTCGAGGGTGATGACGGCAATGTCGTCGCGGGATTGATAGGGCATCATGTGCAGCCTCGAGGGAGTGAAATGTGGCGCAGGCAGGACCGTGGCAGTCAAGACCGCTGGTTTACCCGCACAGCTATTATGTCAATATATTGATATATTAAGACATACATCATCAGAGATCAGCCTAGGGAAAACCCAGATGGATGCAGCCAAAGAGACCAAAGAGATCGTGCGTAGCGAGCTGGCCAACCGACTTTTCTTCAAGCTCTACCAGTGCGCCAACCTGCTGCACAAGACCGGCACCAAGGCGGTCGAGAGCGAGGGACTGACCACCCAGCAATGGGCCATCCTGGGAGCATTGTCACGCCCCGGCAACGAGCAAGGCATCAACATGGGCGACCTGGCACGCTACCTGATGGTGAGCCGCCAGAACCTGTCGGGCGTGCTGGGCCGGATGGAACGCGACGGCCGCATCGAGGTCGTGCCCGACACACGCGACCGCCGCTCGCGCCTGATCCGCATCACCGAGGAAGGCGGCAAGGTCTGGCACGAGCAGGCCCAGCCCAAGATCCACGACTACTACCAGGCCGCGCTCGAGGGCTTTTCGGTCAGCGACCAGATCCACGCCACCCATTATCTGATCAAGCTGCTCGACAACATGGAGCGGCTTGACCGCGGCGGCGACTCCGACGAGGCCGAGAACGACTGAGCAACCTGGCGATCCGGCTCGATCGGGCTAGGACCGCCAGCGGCCATCGAGATGGTCGCCGTCCAGCCTAGGCGGAGGCAGCGGCGCCACCGGGCGCATCCCGTCGAACAGCATCGGATTGGCGACCATGGGCGGCGTGGCGTCGTCTTCGGGCTGCTGCACCATGCCGCGCGCCCTGACATGCGGATGCTCCATCACCTGGGCGATGTCCAGGATCGGCGAACAGGGCACGGCCGCCTGGTCCAGCAGGCCGCTCCACTCAGCAGTGGTGCGCAGCAGGGTCCAGCTGGTGATCAGGGGCACGAGTTCGGCACGGTGCGCGACCCGGGCCGGATTGGTGGCAAAGCGTGGGTCGGCCGCGACTTGCGCATGGCCGGCCGCGTCGCAGAAGCGGGCAAACTGGCCGTCATTGCCGACCGCCAGCACCATGTGGCCGTCCCGGGTCGGAAACACCTGGTAGGGCACGATGTTGGGGTGGGAGTTGCCCATGCGGGTCGGGTTGGTGCGGCCGACCAGCTGGTTGCTGGCCTGGTTGGCCAGCATCGCCACCTGCACGTCGTACAGCGAGGCGTCGATCACCCGGCCTTTACCGGTGCGCGCGCGCTCGTGCAGCGCGGCCAGGATGGCCGTGACGGCGTAGACGCCGGTCATCAGGTCGGTCACCGCCACGCCGACCTTCTGCTGCTCGCCGCCGGGCTCGCCAGTGATGCTCATCAGCCCGCCCTCGGCCTGGATCGCGAAGTCGTAGCCGGCCTTGTGCGACAGCGGACCATGCTGGCCATAGCCGGTGATCGAGCAGTAGATCAGGCCCGGGTTGAGCGCCTGCAGGCTGGCGGCATCCAGCCCGTACCGGGCGAGCTGGCCGACCTTGTAGTTCTCGATCAGGATGTCGGCTTGCTGGGCGAGCTCGCGCACCCGGGCGATGCCCTCGGGGCTGGCGATGTCGATCGCCAGCGAGCGCTTGCCGCGGTTGGCGCAGAGGAAATAGGCCGCCACGCGCTGCTCGCCCTCGCCCCACCAGGGCGGGCCCCAGGCGCGCGTGTCGTCGCCGCTGCCGGGGCGCTCGACCTTGATCACGTCGGCGCCGTAGTCGGCCAGCATCTGGCCGGCCCAGGGGCCCGCCAGCACCCGCGACAGGTCCAGGACGCGCAGGCCTTCGAGCATGCGCAGCGAACTGGTTTCCATTTCGCTCAGATCGCCGTCGCCATTTCCGGCACGGCCGTGAACAGGTCGGCCTCCAGCCCGTAGTCGGCCACCGAGAAGATCGGCGCCTCCGCGTCCTTGTTGA
>CAZJQH010000204.1:0-4035 GCA_964547895.1 uncultured Chitinophaga sp.
CGATCTCGGGGTTGCCGCGCTGGACCGAGTCGAAGTCGAGGTCGGCCGCGTTGACGCCGGTCGCCATCGAGCTGGCGGCACCGCCGCCCATGCCGATGCGCATGCCGGGGCCGCCAAGCTGGATCAACAGCGTGCCGGCCGGAAACTCGATCTTCTTGGTTTGGCCCGCGTCGATGCCGCCCAGGCCACCGGCGATCATGATCGGCTTGTGGTAGCCGCGCTTGACGCTGTCGACGTCGGAGTCGATCTGCTGTTCGTACTCGCGGAAATAACCGACCAGGTTGGGACGGCCGAACTCGTTGTTGAAGGCGGCGCCGCCCAGCGGGCCCTCGGTCATGATCTGCAGGGGAGAAGCGATATGCTCGGGCTTGCCGCCTTCCTGGTCGGACCAGCCGCCCCAGAGCTTGGAGACGGTGAAGCCCGTCATGCCGGCCTTGGGCTTGGAGCCGCGGCCGGTCGCGCCCTCGTCACGGATCTCGCCGCCGGCGCCGGTCGAGGCACCGGGGAAGGGCGAGATCGCGGTCGGGTGGTTGTGCGTCTCGACCTTCATCAGCACATGCTGCAGCGCTGCCTCCTTGGCGTAGGCGGGGCTGCCGTCGCTGCCGGCCTTGGCGATGAAGCGCTCGATCGGGTTGCCCTCCATCACCGAGGCGTTGTCGGCGTAGGCGATCACGGTGTGCTGGGGCGCGAGCTGGTGCGTGTTGCGGATCATCGCGAACAGGCTCTTGTCCTGCGCGACGCCGTCGATGGTGAACTGCGCGTTGAAGATCTTGTGGCGGCAGTGCTCGCTGTTGGCCTGCGCGAACATCATCAGCTCGACGTCGGTCGGGTTGCGGCCCAGGCCGTTGAAGGCCTTGACCAGGTACTCGATCTCGTCGTCGGCCAGCGCCAGGCCCCAGGCGACGTTGGCCTGCTCCAGCGCGGCACGGCCGCCGCCCAGGATGTCGACATGCTCCATCGGCGCCGGCTGCAGTTCTGTGAACAGCGCATTGGCCTCGTCGCGGCTGGCCACAGCGCTCTCGGTCATGCGGTCGTGCAGCAGGGATGCGACCTGCGCCAGCTGCTGCTCGTTCAGCGTGGCGCGCGACAGCAGGCCGGACTTGAGAGTGAGTCGGTATTCGGTGATGCGCTCGACGCGCTTGACCGCGAAGCCGCAGTTGCGCGCGATGTCGGTCGCCTTCGAGGCCCAGGGCGAAACCGTGCCGATGCGCGGCGTCACCACGACCAGCACGCCCTCGCGCTCGCCCTCGTAGGGCTCGCCATAGGTCAGCAGCGCCTGCCACTGGGCGAGTTGCTCGCCGGACAGCGGCTCGAGCGTGTCGACCAGGTGGACGAAGCGTGCCGAGATGCCGACGATCTTGTCGCTGACGGCTTGCAGGCGGGGCAGGAGTTGCTGGGCGCGGAAGTTGCCAAGGGCGTCGCCGCCCTCGATCGGGGTGATGTACTGGGTCACGTGGTGGCCTGGAGTAGGGAAAAGAGCGACAATTTTACCGCCCTCATAACAGCGGTCGCAATTCGAGTGCCGCCTCGCGCAGCAAGGGCAGCAACTCGCGCTGGATCGCACCCTTGGCCATGCGGTTTGTCGTCAGCACGGCATTGAGTGCGCCGACCGTCCTGCCCTCGAGATTGCGCAGCGGCACCGCCAGCGCGTGGACGCCCAGTTCATGTTCCTCGCTGGCGATGCAGCAGTCATGCTGCCTGACCTGTTCCAGCACGGCGAGCAAGGCAGCGTGGTCGGTGATGGTATGGGCCGTCAGGCGCGCCAGCGACCGGCCCTGCAGCCATTGCTGCAGCTCTGGCCTTGGCAGGGTGGCCAGCAACACCCTGCCGGTCGAGGTCGCGTGCGCCGGCAGTCGTGCACCCAGGTGCAGGCCATAGGCCAGCAGCCTGGGACTGGCGGTCCCGCCCAGGCCCGCCCCGAGCGAGCTGCCATCCCAGTCGGTGCCCGGCATCAGGGTCGCGACGCTGCGCGCGATGATCACGCTGGCGTCCCCCTGCAGCACCGCGACCGAGAAGGCGTCCCGCGTCTGGGCCGCGAGCCGATTCAGCGTGGGCTGGCTGACCCGCGGCAGCCGGGCGCTGGCCAGGTAGCTGCCGGAGAAGCGCAGCACCTTGGCCGACAGCCAGAAATGACTGCCGTCGGTCTCGAGGTAGCCCAGATGCGCCAGCGTGAGCAAATGCCGGCGCGCCGCGGCACGCGTGATGCCGGCACGTTGCGCTGCCTGGGTGGCATTGAGCCGCTGGCGCTCGGTATCGAAGCTCTCCAGCACCGCCAGGCCCTTGGCCATGCCTTCGATGAAATCGGCGCGCGCTATCGTCATTTGGTCATGCTTCCGGCAAATTGCGCGATCATCGCGCACTCGATCCGATGATCGCACAACTCTGCCTTTGGGTGTCTATGGCGGCAGATCGAATCCGTTCAGACTTGGCTCCATTGCATTCCACCCCCAGAACGGAGACATTTCCCATGCGCACCCAAGTCGCCATCATCGGCGCCGGCCCTTCGGGCCTGCTGCTCGGCCAGCTGCTCGCCAAGGCTGGCATCGACGCCGTCATCCTCGAACGCCAGACGCCCGACTACGTGCTTGGCCGCATCCGCGCCGGTGTGCTGGAACAGGTCACCATCGACCTGCTGGATGAGGCTGGCGTCGGCGCGCGCATGCACCGCGAGGGGCTGGTCCACGATGGCTTCGACATGCTCTACAACGGCCAGCGCAAGCGCGTCGACCTCGCCAAATGGACTGGAGGCAAGAAGGTCATGGTCTATGGCCAGACCGAGGTCACGCTCGACCTGATGGACGCCCGCGCCGCCGCCGGCCTGACCACGATCTACGAAGCGCAGAATGTCCAGGTGCACGACTTCGACAGCCAGCACCCGCGCGTCAGCTACGAAAAGGATGGCGTGTCGCACGAGATCCAGTGCGACTTCATCGCCGGTTGCGACGGCTTCCACGGCGTCTGCCGCGCCAGCGCGCCGCGCAACGCGATCAAGGAATTCGAGAAGGTATACCCCTTCGGCTGGCTGGGCCTGCTGTCCGACACGCCGCCGGTGCACGAGGAACTGATCTACGTCAACAGCCCGCGCGGCTTTGCGCTCTGCTCGCAGCGCAGCAAGACGCGCAGCCGCTACTACCTGCAGGTGCCGCTGACCGACAAGATCGAGGAGTGGACCGACGAGGCCTTCTGGCAGGAACTCAAGCTGCGCCTTGACCCGCAAGCCGCCGCCAATCTGGTCACCGGCCCCTCGATCGAGAAGAGCATCGCGCCGCTGCGCAGCTTCGTGACCGAGCCGCTGCGCTTTGGCCGCATGTTCCTGGCTGGCGACGCCGGCCACATCGTGCCGCCGACCGGCGCCAAGGGCCTGAACCTGGCGGCCACCGACGTCAAGTACCTGTTCGACGGCCTGGTCGAGTACTACCAGGAGGGTTCAGAGGCCGGCATCGACCGCTACTCCGAGCTCGCGCTGGCCCGCATCTGGCGCGCCGAGCGCTTTTCCTGGTGGTTCACCCAGCTGATGCACCGCTTTCCCGAGGACAGCGAGATCACCCAGAAGTTCCAGAACGCCGAGCTCGACTACCTGATGAACTCGCAAGCCGGCCTGACCAGCATCGCCGAGAACTACGTCGGCCTGCCGCTGGACTTCGGTCGCAAGGGGCTGCTGAAGTCCTGACCTGATCACAGGCGGATGAAAAAGGGCGCCCTTCCGAGGCGCCCTTTTCTGCTGACCTTAGCGACGGCTCAACGCGAACCGCCCTGCCCCTTGCGCGTCGGCTTTGGCGCGCCGGTCTTGACGCCCGCGCGCGGCGGCAGGCCGGTGTGCTGGGTCAGGATCTGGCCGCGTGCCGGACGGCTGGCGCTGGATGCCTGGGTCGCGGCAGCCGCGCCCTTGCCCGCCTTGCCGCCCTGCCCCGCACCCGCCTGCTGGCGCGTTCCAGCTGCGCCCGACTTGCCCGCTGGCGTGCTGTTGCTGCGGCGCGCGCTCTGGTAGCCGCCGTCGGTCAGCGGCTGGAAGGTCGGGATCAGGTGCTGCTTGCC
>CAZJQH010000205.1:0-4035 GCA_964547895.1 uncultured Chitinophaga sp.
GCCTCCAACAGCCGCGGTGACCGCCAGGCCGAGCAAGCACCGCGCCTGGTCGAGCGCAACAACGTTATTGCCTGGGACCGTGGCGATGCCTTCGGGCCGGTGCCGCTGCGCCTGGCCTCGCTGGCCGCGATCAACTGCGCCACGCTCGACACCAAGGATGTCAAGTGGCAGCCCGAGGGTTTCCATGCCCGAGCGCTCGACCTCGACGGCAAGCCCTTGCCAGGTGGCGGCTACTTCTGCAAGCCTCGCAACCGCTCCAGCAGCTGATTCGTCATGTACCTCGAGCATTTCGGCCTGAAGGATTTTCCTTTCTCGATCACGCCTGGCACCCAGTATTTCTTTGCCGCGCAGTCGTCGCAGGAAGCCTTGAATACCCTGCAGGTTGCCGTCATGATGGGCGAGGGTTTCATGAAGGTGGTCGGCGAGGTCGGCACTGGCAAGACCCTGCTTTGCCGCAAGCTGATGAGTTCGCTCGATCCGCAGCAGTATCAGGTCGCCTACATCCTCAACCCCTACCTGGAACCGCTGGCACTGTTCGTCGAACTGGCCGCCGAACTTGGCCTTGAGCGCCCACGCGAGGGAGAGGTCAGCCAGCATCAGGTGCTCGACGCGCTGACCCAGCGCGTGATCGAACTGCACCAGACCGGCAAGCGGGTGGTGATCTGTCTCGACGAAGTCCAGGCCATGCCGATCGAGACGCTCGAGGCGCTGCGCCTGTTGACCAACCTCGAGACTGACAGCCGCAAGCTGTTGCAGGTCATCATCTTCGGTCAGCCCGAGCTGGAGGACAAGCTCAACCACCCCTCGGTACGGCAGTTGCGCCAGCGCATCACCTTCCACTACCAGCTCAAGCCCCTGAGCGAGGAAGAGCTGGGCTACTACATCCAGCACCGGCTCGCCGTGGCGGGCTACAGCCGGGGACGCCTGTTCACAGCACCCGCGCTCAAGAGGCTGGCGCGTGAGTCGAACCGCATCCCGCGCCTCGTCAATATCCTGGCCAACAAGGCGATGCTGTCGGCCTATGGCAAGGGCAAGCGCATTGTCGGCTTGGACGACGTCAAGAGTGCCGCGGCGGATACCGATTCGGTCAAGACGAAAAGCGCTGGCATTGCCAACTGGGCGCTGGTCACGCTTGGTCTGGCGGCATTGATAGTCCCTGCGGTGACGTATTTCTTGATGATCGGCAGGTTATGAGCTTGATCAATCAGGTGCTGAGTGACCTTGAGCGCCGTGAACCCAACGCCCAGTGGGACAGCATTACACCCGCTGGGCATGCGGCTGCCTACGGTCAGGATATCGGCACCCCACTTGGCATGTACCAGGCTGATCCGGACGAGAAATCCGGGGCGGGCCGTCTCGCATGGCTGATCGGACTCGGATTGACCGCCACTGTGCTGATAGGCGGTGTTAGCTGGTGGGCCAGCAGCCTGAGCCTTCATCCGCCGCCAGAGCTGCAAAGCGTAGCCTTGCCGCCGGTCGCCGTGACCCCAGTCATCAAGGAAAGCATGGCTGCAAAGGCCGTTACAGACGAGCCGGCTCCGCGAGTCGTGGTCACCAAGCCACAACCGGCTCCGCCTGCACCAGCCATTGCTGCATCGGTCCGGCCCGTGAGCCAGGAGAAGGCTGCAACACCCAGGCCCGCGCTCAATGTGCCTGAACAGCCTGCCAAGCCAGTGCCCATGCCCGTGGCAAGCCAGTCGGGAGCCAGGACTGCCGCCCCCGCCAGTGCCGCGCCTGTTGCCACGCCTAGTGCCGAACAGCTTTACCAGCAGGCGCAAGCTCAAATCAAGCAGGGGCAGGCCGATGCTGCGCTCAACTCGCTGCGCGCTGCTCTGGACGCCGACCCCAGGCATGTCCAGGCTCGTGTAGGCCTGGCACGCTTGCTCGCCGAGCGCAAGCAAGTCCCCGCCGCGGCCGATCTGCTGGCTGACGGCGTCATGTTGCTGCCACAGCAGAACACGCTGGTGCTGGCACTGGCGCCGCTCTGGTTCCAGACCGGTCAACAGGAGGATGCCTTGGCCTTGCTGGCCAACAGCGTCAAGCTGCCGTCGGCCACGCCCGAGCTCAATAGTTATTACGCCGCCCAGCTGCTGAGACTCAAGCGCCATGCCGACGCTGCCAACCAGTTTCGTGCCGCGCTGCGCAGTGACCCCGCTCAACCAGACTGGCTGATCGGGCTGGGGCTGTCGCTGCAAGGAGCCGGACAGTACCGGGATGCGGTCGATGCACTGCGGCGTGCCTATGAAAGCGGCAAGCTGAGCGCGGAGCGCAAGGAGCTAGTAGAACAACTGATTGCAGGATTGAAGACGCGATATTAGAATATTTTTCGTTCTTCAAAAAGTCTGCAAAAATGCTACCCCCCCACCCCCAGCACGAAGCATGCCAGCAGATGAACCGATCAGTTCCCATCAACACGGCTGCTCAATTTGCAGAGCCCGGTTTTGGTGAAAATCAATCAATATGCCAGAAGCCTGAGCAACTTCAACGCATACTGGAAACTACGCGGCTAGCCCTCTTGATCTTTACCCGCGATGGTCGCTGCATCTGTGCCAGTCGTGCGGCATTGGAATTGTTTGGATCCTCCAGAATCGAGGATCTGCCTGCCATCTCCAGCCCACAGGCATCACCCGCTTGGCAGTCTGACGGCAGCCCATCAAGCCAAAAATGGCAGGAATTGTTGTTGCAAGTGCGTGATCAGGGCAGCATGGTTTTCGAATGGGATTTGCTGCGCTCCGATGGCTCGACAATGAGCGCTCGCATCAACCTCACCTATATCAGGGATGATGATCTACTGCATTGCGCGATTGATGACATCACGGATCTGAAGCTTGCACAAAGCAGGCTGGAGTTTCTAGCCTATCACGATCCCGTGACCGGCTTGCCCAATCTGCAAGCAGCAGTGGACCAGCTGAACCAGCAGTTGCATCGGCTGGACAGAAGCTCCGGCATTGGCATCATCAGTCTGGGGCTGACCGGATTTCGGGCGTTCAACGGCGCCTACGGTCATTCGATGGGCGACCGCCTGCTGAAACAGGTTGCCACTTACTTGAGTTGCTCACTGACGGCGGAATTCTCCATCTATCGGACGACAGGGGCCGAATTCCTGCTGCTGGCATTCGGCATTGTTTCACGTATCGGGCTCAGAGATGCTTGCCAGCAAGTTGCCGACTTGGGTGGGCAAAGACTGCAGGTCGAGGATGTGGAGTTCCATCTGCATTTCAAGCTGGGCGCCAGCCTGGGGCCTGTGGACAGTTGCGATCCTGCCAAACTGATGCGCAAAGCCAGCCTGGCGCGCGAACACGCCAAGCGCGATGAAGACCAGCCGTTCAGGCTTTATCAGGCGCGCATGAGCGATGAGCTGTTGCATTTCATACAGACCGGACAGGCACTGCGCACTGCGCTGGTCCATCAGCAATTCGAGCTCCACTACCAAGCCCAGATCGACCTGACCACGGGCAGGCTGATCGGGGCCGAAGCCTTGATACGCTGGAACCGACCCGGACATGGCCTGCTGGCACCGGGCGAGTTCATCGGTGCGGCAGAGGACAGCGGCCTGATTCGTCCGATCGGACGCTGGGTGTTGCGTGAGGCCTGCCGGCAGGCCATGCACTGGACCGAGCTTGGCTGGAAAGGTCTGAAAGTCGCGGTCAACCTGTCAGCGTTGCAGTTCCGCCATGAAAACATCCGCTGGGACGTGTTCGATGCCCTGGAGGAAAGCGGGCTGCCACCCGAACTGCTGGAGCTCGAACTCACCGAGTCCATGCTGCTGGCCGACGGCAGTCAGGTTGCCACGACCCTGTCGCAGTGGAAGGCGGCAGGAATCCAGATCGCCATCGATGACTTCGGCACCGGCTACTCCAGCCTGTCCTACCTGAAGCGGCTGGCGGTCGACAAGCTCAAGATCGACCGCAGCTTCATCCATGACCTGATGACAGACCGCCAGGACAGGTCGATCGTCAAGGCCATCCTGCAGATGGCGCGCAGCCTGCGCATCAAGACCGTGGCAGAGGGGATTGAATCGGCCGAAGTCGCCCA